>CAZMSA010000047.1:0-21556 GCA_964568825.1 uncultured Rhizobiaceae bacterium
GAGGAGCAGACGCTGCCTGATGGCAAGTCCAACAAGGGCCGCGTGCAGGCCTATTACGGCGCCATCTATGTGGCCGATGCGGCGCTTTATCTGATGCACAAGCAGCCCGAACTCGGCATCAAGAACCCCTATGAGCTGAACAAGACCCAGTATGCCGCCGTGGTCGACCTGCTGAAGGGCCAGCGCAAGCTGGTCGGGCGCTACTGGGGCGATGCCATGGTGCAGGTCGACGACTTCAAGAACGAGGGCGTCGTTGCCTCCTCCTCGTGGCCCTATCAGGTGAATCTGCTGGAAGGCGACAAGCAGCCGATTGCCTCAACGGTGCCAGAGGAAGGCGCAACCGGGTGGGCCGACACCACCATGATGCATTCAGAAGCCACCCATCCCAACTGCGCCTACATGTGGATGAACCATTCGCTCGATAAAAAGGTGCAGGGCGATGTGGCCGCCTGGTTCGGCTCGGTGCCCGCCGTCCCCGCCGCCTGCAAGGGCAACGCGCTTCTGGGCGAGACGGGCTGCGAAGCCAACGGCTATGGGCTGTTCGACAAGATCTGGTTCTGGCGCACCCCGACGGCGCAATGCGAGCAGGCGGGCAATTGCGTGCCTTATTCGCAATGGGCCAAGGATTATATCGCCATCCTCGGCCAGTAGCCTTAACCATACTCAACGCCCCGGCCCCTAGCGGCCGGGGCCGCGCTTTGCCTGGCCCATCATGACCGCAGCCGTCAGCTTCCAGCACGTCTCTCGCCATTTCGGCAGCGTGCGCGCGGTCGACGATGTCTCCATCGACATCGAGGCCGGCGAATTCTTCGCCATGCTGGGGCCGTCGGGCTCGGGCAAGACCACCTGCCTGAGGCTGATCGCCGGCTTCGAACAGCCGACCGCCGGACACATCGAGATCTTCGGCGAAACGGCGGAGGGCCTGCCGCCCTACAAGCGCAACGTCAACACGGTCTTTCAGGACTATGCGCTCTTCCCCCACATGACGGTCGGCGAGAACGTCGCCTACGGTCTGATGATCAAGGGGATGGGGCGCGCCGAGCGCCGCCACAAGGCCGATGAGGCGCTGGCCATGGTGAAGCTCGAGGGCTTCGGGGAAAGAAAGCCCGGCCAGCTTTCCGGCGGCCAGCGCCAGCGCGTGGCGCTCGCCCGCGCCCTTATCAACCAGCCGCAGGTGCTGTTGCTGGACGAACCGCTCGGCGCTCTCGATCTGAAACTCAGGGAACAGATGCAGGAGGAACTGAAGGCCCTGCAGAAGGCCTTGCGCATCACCTTCGTGTTCGTCACCCACGACCAGGGCGAGGCGCTTTCCATGGCCGACCGGGTGGCGATCTTCAATAACGGGCGCATCGTGCAGGTAGGCACCCCGTCTGAGGTCTACGAGCACCCCCGCTCGCGCTTCGTGGCCGACTTCGTGGGCTCGTCCAACGTGCTTTCGCCGGCGTTCTCAAGGGCGCATGGCGGACCGGCGGCGTGGATCAGCCTCAGGCCGGAAAAGATCGACGTGCTGTGGCCCGACGCCAAGATAAAGGACGACCATGCGAGCGCCGAAGCCGAGGTGACCGCGGTGCATTACCAGGGCGCCATGACCCGCATCGTCGCCGTGGCCGGCGAGACCCGCCTCACCGCCACGGTGACCGCCCAGATGGCCTCGGGGATCGGCGCCGGCGAGCGGGTGCGCCTGCAATGGCCGCTGAAGGCGCTGGTGACCATGGAGGCGGACGAATGACGGCGGCGGCGACCATGCAACAACGCGGCAGCCGCCTCACGGGGCTCTCGGATTTCTTCTTCCGCCGGCCGGGTGCGCTGACCCTTGTGTTGCTGCTGGCGCCGCTCATGTGGATCGGCATCGTCTATGTCGGCTCGCTGCTGGCGCTGCTGTTGCAGAGCTTTTATTCGCTCGATGATTTCTCCGGCCTCGTCGTGCACAAGTTCACCCTGTCGACCTATGCGCAACTGGGCGAGCCCGCCAACGTCGACATCATCATCCGCACCGCCACCATGGCGGCGTGCGTCACCGTCACCGGCGCCATCATCGCCTTTCCCATCGCCTATTACGCCGCCCGCCACGCAAGGGGGCCGATGAAGGCGGCATTCTACCTGGCGGTGATGATGCCGCTGTGGTCGAGCTATCTGGTCAAGGTGTATGCCTGGAAGCTGATCCTCGCCAAGGAAGGCATCATCACCTGGCTGGCGGGCGAGACCCACACCACCTGGCTGCTCAATGCCATCCTCGGTCTTCCCACCATCGGCGGGCCGTCGCTGTCGTTCAGCTTCACCGGCACCTTCATCGTCTTCGTCTACATCTGGCTGCCCTACATGATCCTGCCCACCCAGGCGGCGCTGGAAAGGGTGCCCAAGAGCTATATCGAAGCCTCCGCCGATCTCGGCGCCCATCCGCGCCAGACGTTCTGGACGGTAATCCTGCCGCTGGCGCTGCCCGGCATCGTGGCGGGTTCGATCTTCACCTTCTCGCTGACGCTGGGCGACTACATCATCCCGCAGATCATCGGCAACTCGCGCTTCTTCATCGGCCAGGCCGTCTATACCCTGCAGGGCACCGCCGGCAACATTCCGCTGGCCGCCGCCTTCACCGTGGTACCCATGGTGATCATGGGCCTTTATCTCATGGGCGCCAAGCGACTGGGGGCCTTCGATGCGCTCTAACGAAAAAGGCGCCGGGCTGGGTCTGCGGCTGGCGGCGACGGCGGGCTTGCTGTTCCTGCATCTGCCCATCGTGCTGATCTTCGTTTATGCCTTCACCTCGGAGGAAAAGAGTTTTCAGTTCCCGCCCCCCGGCTACACCCTCAAATGGTTCGCAACCGCCTGGTTCGACCGCCCCGATATCTGGCCGCCGTTCTATCTGTCGCTCGAAGTGGCCGCCGTCTCGACGCTGCTGGCCCTCATCTTCGGCACCCTGGCGGCCGCCGCGCTGTCGCGCAGCCGGTTTTTCGGACGCGAGACGGTATCCTTGCTGTTCGTCCTGCCGATTGCGCTTCCCGGCATCATCACCGGCATTTCGCTGCGCTCGGCCTTCGACATCATGGGGCTCAATTTTTCCTTCTGGACCATCGTGCTGGGCCACGCCACCTTCTGCATCGTGGTGGTCTACAACAATGCCCTGGCGCGTTTCCGGCGCACCTCGAAAAGCATGGTGGAAGCCTCCATGGACCTCGGCGCCGACGGCTTCCAGACGTTTCGCCACGTGGTGCTGCCGCAGATCGCCTCGGCACTGCTGGCCGGCGGCATGCTGGCGTTTGCCCTGTCGTTCGATGAAGTGATCGTCACCACCTTCACCGCCGGGCAACAGTCAACGCTGCCCATCTGGATGCTGAATGAACTGATCCGCCCGCGCCAGCGCCCCGTCACCAACGTGGTGGCGGTATTCGTGGTGGCGGTGACCTTCCTGCCGATCCTCGCCGCCTACTACCTCACCCGCGAGGGCTCGGAGACGGCGGGTGCGGGAAAGTGATGCCGCCACGGCTGCCGGTGGCTTTTGAAACGCCAGAATTTGTGGCATAATGCCCACTTGGTCAGTCCGCTGTCGCCACGCTTCAGGGCAGAGAGCACGGACACCTCGAAAAGATCTCTGTCGGCGGGCCTTCCAGATGGCGCTGCGGCACTGACGTGCCGGGCAGCGAGGTGATGCCTTGGCCATCAGGAGAGACTGTCATGCCTACCACCACAACCTTGCGCGAAGCGGTCGGCCTGTTCCATGACGCCACCGCGCTCAGATCGGCTGCCGATCAACTGATGCTGAACGGCTTCGACCGCGCCGATCTCAGCATCCTGGCGAGCGAGCACGCGGTCAGGAACAAGCTGCACGCCGTCTATGGCTCAGCCACGCTGGAGGACGATCCGCAGGTGCCGACCGTTGCCTATTTCAGCGGCGACAGCCTGACCGAACTGAAGGCCGCCCTCATCGGCATCCCGCTGTTCTTCGGCGCCATTTCGGCAAGCGGTGCCCTTATCGCCAACCACGCCAGCACGGCCAGCGCCTTGATGGCGGCCATCGTCGCCGGTGCCCTGTCCGGCTGCGTCGGCGCCGTGGCCGCCTGGTGGCTGACCCGCCACCACGACACCTATCTCGACAGCCAGTTGCGTCAGGGCGGGCTGTTGTTGTGGGTGCGCACCGTCGATGCCGCCCACGAGCAACGTGCCTGCAATATCCTCGTCGAAGCCGCGGCCGAGCATGTCCACGTGCACGACATACCGCGCATCGTCGCCGGCGAGCGCAGCGGCCCCGGCAAGGTCGTCTACGGCGTACTGGAATTCCTCGCCGGGACCCACCGCCCGGCCTGAAGGCCTCACTGCCAGCCCAACAGGTCGGCCACCATCATAAGCGCGCCGACGGCCATCAACGCCAGGGCGATCACTACCAGGCGCTTGGCGAGCTCGCCGTGGGCGAAGCGCGCCAGGACATGGCTCTGCACCCGGTCATCGAGCCAGAACAGCCCCAGCACCAATCCGAGCAAAACCGCGCCGATGATGAAGACTCTCATGGGTGCAACAGATAACCCAATTCAGCGTGATCGGCGACGGAAATTACGTAGCGGCAACACCTGCGGCGAATTGTGCAGCGCAAAATTGTCCGCCCGCCTCGCTCGCCCCCTTGATAACATAAGCATGCTTATAATATATAGTGCTCATGAAAATCGACGAGCCCCAACGGCTAGGATTTCTCCTCAACGACGCCACCCGCCTGCTGCGCAAGCGCTTCAAGGCGCGCGCCACCCGCTTCGGCCTGTCGATGGCCCAGTGGCGGCTGTTGTTCCGGCTGATGCGCGAGGAAGGCGTCCCCCAGGCGCGGCTGGCGGAATTGCTGGAAATCGAGCCGATCTCGGTATCGCGCCTGCTCGACCGCATGGAAGAAGCCGGGTGGATCGTGCGCCGGCCTTGTGAGGCCGACCGGCGGGTTCGCATGGTCTATCCGACCGACAAGACGCGCCGCACCTATGCCGAGATCCGCGGTATCGGCGATGAACTCTACGGCGAGGCGATGGCCGGCATGAGCGATACCGAACGCCAGGCCCTGCTGGATGCCTTGCGCATCGTGGTGGAGAACCTGTCGGGTGAGGAAGCAGCGTATGGCGACCCGTTGGTGGCCGCAGGTGGTGAGTGACGATGAATGCTCCGTTGAAGGTTTCCAAGGTTGCCGACAAGGTGGCGAGCGAAGATGCCGTCCCGCCTGACGCCAAGCCCGCGACACCGGCTGCGCCCGCGACCCGCCGCCGTGCCAGCGGCCGCACCCTCCTGCAACGCTTCCGCGTCCTGCTGATGCTCTGCCTGCCGCTGGCCATGCTGGCGGGCGGCGCCTGGTGGTACGCGACCGGCGGACGCTACCAGACCACCGAGGATGCCTATCTGCAGCAGCCCAAGATCACCATGTCCGCCGACATTTCCGGCCGCGTGATCTCCGTGCCGGTTCGCGACAACCAGGAGGTGAAGGCCGGCGCCGTGTTGTTCCAGGTCGATCCGGCTCCCTATGCCATGGCGTTGAGACAGGCCGATGCCGTCCTGGCGAGCGCCCGCATCCAGGTCGAGCAGCTCAAGAGCGCCTATCGCCAGGCCGTCGCCAACGAACAGGCCGCCAAGGACATGGTCAACTACATGACCATCGACTTCAACCGCCAGTCGAAGCTGGTCGCATCGGGTAACGCCACCCAGGCCGCCCTCGATGCAGCCCGCCATAACCTCGAAGATGCCCAGCAAAAGCAGATCGTCGCCAAGCAGGGCATCGACAGCGCCCTGGCCGCGCTGGGCGGCAATCCCGATATCCCCGTCGATGCCCATCCGCTGGTGCTCACTGCTCTCGCGGCGCGCGACAAGGATGCCTACGACCTTGCCCGCACCACGGTGAAGGCGCCCGCCGACGGCATCGTCTATCAGGCCGCCTCGTTCAAGCCGGGCATGTATGTGACAGCGGGCACGCCGCTGTTCACCCTGGTGGAGACCGGCGACACCTGGATCGATGCCAACTTCAAGGAAACCCAGCTCGACCACATGCGCCCCGGCCAGCCGGTCAAGGTGGTGCTGGATACCTATCCTGACCACCCCTTCAAGGCCACCGTCGCCGCCATTGGCGCCGGCACCGGCGAGGAATTCTCCCTCCTCCCCGCCCAGAACGCCACCGGCAACTGGGTCAAGGTGACGCCGCGCATTCCGGTCAGACTGAAGCTTGACAGCGATCACACAAAGCTCGCCCTCAGGGTCGGCATGAGCGCCACGGTCAGCGTCGATACCGGCGTCGAGCGTGGGTTCGGCTCGCTCATCCCTTTCGCCTTCGCCCATCCGGCCCAACCGGCCCAACCGGCCAAGTGAGGCGGGCGGCAACGCCCATCAGGCCATGAACGCCCAGACCGCCAGTCATGTCGATGTCGCCCATCGTGGCCTTGCCACCGTTGCGATCATGGCCGCCACCGTGATGCAGGTGCTCGACACCACCATCGCCAACGTCGCCCTGCCCGACATGACCGGCGACCTCGGGGCATCGCGCGACACCATCACCTGGGTGCTTACCTCCTACATCGTCGCCGCCGCCATCATGACGCCGGTGACCGGGTGGATCGCCGACCGGCTCGGCCGCCGGGAAGCCTTCATGGTGTCCATCGTCGGCTTCACCGCCACCTCCATGGCCTGCGGCCTCGCCTGGAACCTCGATGTCATGGTGCTGTTCCGCCTGCTGCAAGGCGTGTTCGGCGCCGCCATCGTCCCGCTGTCGCAGACCTTCCTTCTCGACATCAACCCCAAGGAGCACCATGGCTCGGCCATGGCCATCTGGGGCGCCGGCATCATGGTCGGCCCCATCGTCGGGCCTACCCTGGGCGGCTGGCTCACCCAGACCGCCAACTGGCGCTGGGTGTTCTTCATCAACCTGCCGGTGGGCATCATCGCCTTCTTCGGCTGCCTGCTCTACCTGCCGGTCATTGCCCGGCGGCTGCGTGGTTTCGATTTCTTCGGCTTCGCCATGCTGTCGCTGGGCGTGGGGGCCTTGCAGCTTCTGCTCGACCGCGGCAACGAGGTGGACTGGTTCTCGGCCGCGGAAATCTGGATCGAGGTCGCCTTGTCGGCCACCGGCTTCTGGGTGTTCGCGGTGCATCTGCTGACGGGGAAAGCCCCCTTCATCGAGCCGCACATCTTCACCGACCGCAATTTTGTCACCGGCCTCATCTTCATCTTCATCATCGGCGTCATCCTGCTGGCGAGCATGGCGCTGTTGCCGCCCATGCTGTCGTCGATCTTCGGTTATCCCACCGCCACCGTCGGCCTGGTGCTGGCGCCACGCGGTATCGGCACGATGATCTCGATGATCCTGGTGGGCAAGGCGATCAGGCACGTCGACGCGCGCGCCATGGTGACTGTCGGCCTGCTTCTGGTGGCCTTTTCGCTCTACCAGATGACCGGCTTTACACCGCAGATGGATGACCGGCTGATCATCTGGAGCGGCGTCGTGCAGGGACTGGGGCTGGGGCTGGTCTTCGTACCGTTGTCGACGGTGGCCTTTTCCACCCTCGATGCGCGCCTGCGCACCGACGCCACGAGTCTCTTTTCGCTGGTGCGCAATATCGGCTCTTCCATCGGCATCTCGGTGATGTTCACCTTCCTGGCCCGCAACATCCAGATCAACCATGCCGAACTGGCGACCAACATCTCGCCGTTCAACCCGGTGCTCAAGGCCGTGATGCCCGCCGCCGCGGCCGGCAACCCCAAAAGCCTGGAGCTGCTCGACGGGCTGGTCAACCAGCAAGCGGCGATGATCGCCTATGTGGACGACTTCAAGCTGATGATGCTGGTCACCCTCATCACCATCCCGCTGGTGCTGATCCTCAAGAAACCCCAGCGCCATGCCCCTGCGGCAGCGGCAACAGCCGCCGCCGACTGAATTTCCAGGAGGCCTTGTGCCGGCCCGCCGGGCGCGTTAGAGCAGGCGCCGGTATTTTGTTCCACATCCGGTGACCCCCATGTCCGTCAGCAACGGTCGTGCCTTTCTCGCCATTCCCGGCCCCACCACGGTGCCTGATCAGGTCCTGCAGGCCATGAACCGGCCAGCCATCGACCTTTATTCCGGCGACCACCTCGACCTGACCGCCAGCCTGCTGGCCGATCTGCCGAAGCTGTTTCGCACCCGTGGCCATGCCTATATCTACGCCGCCAACGGCCATGGCGCCTGGGAGGCGGCCCTCACCAACGTACTGTCGCGCGGCGACCACATCCTCGTTCTTGATTCGGGGCGCTTTGCCACCGGCTGGGGCGAGATGGCCGAAGCCATGGGCGTCAGCGTCGAAGTGCTGCACGGTGACTGGCATTCAGCCGTTGATCCCAACAAGGTCGAAGAGCGCCTGCGCGCCGATGCCAAGGGCGACATCAAGGCGGTGCTGGTGGTGCAGGTCGATACCGCCTCCAGTGTCGCCAACGATATCGAGGCGATCCGCGCCGCCATGGACGCCGCCGGCCATGACGCCTTGTTGATGGTCGATGCCGTCGCCTCGCTCGCCACCATGCCCTACCAGATGGACGCCTGGGAGGTGGACGTGACGGTGACGGGATCGCAGAAGGGGCTGATGACGCCGCCCGGCCTCGGCTTCATCGCCGCCAGCGACAAGGCGCGCGAGCGCCGCCGCCTCAACGCCAACCTCGTCACCCGCTACTGGGACTGGTCGTTTCGTGACGGCAACGAGCACTACATGAAATATTGCGGCACGCCGCCCGAGCACCTGCTGTTCGGCTTGCGCAAGGCGCTGGACATGCTCCTTGCCGAAGGCCTCGACAACGTCGTCGCCCGCCATCAGATCCTTGCCGATGCGGTACGCGCAGCCGTCGCACGCTGGGCCGAAGCCGGCGCCTTGTCGTTCAACATCACCGATCCCGCCCATCGCGCCAATTCGGTGACCACGGTGCGCACCAAGGGATTTCAGCCCAAGGCGCTGCTCGACTACGCGCGGGAAAAATGTGGTGTCACCATCGGCATCGGCATCGGCGGACTGGAAGCGACAGCCTTCCGCATCGCCCACATGGGCCATGTCAACGCGCCGATGGTCCTCGGCACCCTCGGAGTGATCGAGACCGGTCTCAAGGCCCTTGAAATCCCCCACGGCAAGGGCGGCGTCGAGGCGGCGATCGAGACGATCGCCGGGGTGGTAAAAGCGTAACTTTCAGGCGGCGAGCCAGTCCTTGATCTCGGGTGAAAAGCCCACCTTGACGGTGCCGTCGCGGTCGAACACCGGGCGCTTGATGAGGGCGGGATAGCGCGCCATCAAGGCGATGCTGCCGGCCTCGTCCAGATCGCTGCGTTCATCCACCGGGATGTGTCGCCACATGAGGCCGCGGCGGTTGAGCAAGGTGGCCAGGCCCACCGCATCGGCCATGCGGGCGACCGTTTGGGTATCGATGCCCTCGGCGCGCACGTCGATGAAGCGGTGTTCGATGCCTTTTTCCTTGAGGAATGAGGTCGCCTCGCGGCAGGTGCTGCATTTCTTCAGGCCATAGACGGTGAGCATCACTTTCCTTTCCTGAGCGACAGCGTGTCGTCGGCAAAGGCTTCCGCCCCGCCGGTCAAGGGATCGGTGAAGGCGGAAAACAATTTGTCGATTTCCTGCTTGTCGATGTCGCGGGTGATGAATACCAGCCGCGAGCGGTGGTCATCGTCGGGCCATGCCTCAAGCCGCACCGGCGGATGGAAGACATGCTGCACGCCATGCACCACCACCGGCCGCAAGGGATCATCGGCAAGTTTCACGATGGCCTTCATGCGCAACAGGTTGGGGCCGTGGTAGCTGCGCACCAGATCGAGGAACAGCTCGAACCCGTAAGGCTTGATGGCCTGATCGCTGGTGACGCAAAAGGCGGAAATGCGGTCGTCGTGACGGTTCACGTCGTGGTCATGATCATGGTCGTGCCCATGGTCGTGCCCATGGTCGTGATCGTGATGATGGCCGCGACGGCGGTTGCGGGGGCGCCGGGCATCGGGCTCGTAGGCTTCCGCCGCCAGCCAGCGCCGCACCTCGGCCGTCCTGGTCTGCGGATCATAAAGGCCGGTGTTGAACAACCGCTCCGGCGTCACGTCGCGCACCACCTCGAGCAGGCGGGCGGCGGGATTGAGCTTGCGCAGCCGGCCGATGATGGCGAACAGCCTGTCTTCGCCCTCGCGCCCCGAAAGCAGATCGGCCTTGGTGATGACGATGCGGTCGGCCACCGCCACCTGCTTGACCGCCTCGGCATGGGTATCGAGCGTCTGATCGCCCACCACCGTGTCGACCACGCAGATCACCCCTTCGAGACGATAGCGCTCGACGAGGTAGGGATGGTTCATCACCGTGTGCAGGACAGGGGCGGGATCGGCAAGCCCGGTCGTCTCGATGACCAGGCGTTCAAAGGCCAGGACTTCGCCCCGGTCGCGCTTTTCGATGAGGCTGACGAGGGTATCGACCAGTTCGCCGCGAATGGTGCAGCACAAACACCCCGAAGACATCTCGAAGATGTTGTCGTCGGTCTTTTCCACCAGCAGGTGATCGAGGCCCACTTCGCCGAACTCGTTGATCACCACGGCGGTGTTGCGCATGGCCGGGTCTGTCAGGATGCGGTTGAGGAGGCTGGTCTTGCCGGCGCCGAGAAAGCCGGTCACCACGCTGACCGGGATGGGCGGACTGTCGCTCATGGCACCGCCCCTTCAAGCGCTGAGCGGCGGGCCAGCCACATGCGCTTTGCCTTGCCCTCGATGCCGGCTGCGATGAGCGCCACCAGCACCAGCCCGCCGCCGCCGTACTGGTTGGCGCTGAGCCTCTCGCCCAGCATCAAGGCGGCCACCAGCGTGGTCATCACCGGCTCGAGGTTGAAGAACGGCGCCACCACCGAGGCGGGCGCAAAGGAAAGGCTCTGCATGTGCACAAAATAGTTCACCACATAGAGCGTGCCTAGCCCGAACAGCGCGGCATAACCCAGACCCGTGACGCCGCCGCCAGGAAAGAAGTGAATGGTCCCGCCCGACCACCACAGCGCGACCGCCAGCGTCACCGGCCAGATCATCAGGTGCCCCAGGAAGCTGAAGACAACCGGCGACAGGCGGGCCGACAGGGCGCGGCCGGAATAGAACTGTACCACCCCGCCGATGGCGGCCGATGCGGCCAGCGCGATGCCGCGCCAATCGAGGGCCTCGAAGCCCGGGCCGATGGCCAGGATCAGCCCGCAGAACGCCAGCACTGCAATGGCGATCCGCCCCCACCCCGGCACCGTGCCCTCGACCAGCGGGGCGGTGATGAGGATGATCACCGGAAAGGTGAAGAAGATGATCACCGCAAGACCGACGGGGATGAACTCAACCGAGGCAAGATAGGCAATCGAGATGACCGCGGTCGAGGCCGCCTGCGCCACGAGGCCCGGCATGGCAGCCTTCGGCACGTCCACCCTGAGCCCCAGCGCCGCGGTGACGATGGCGAACACCAGCGCCAGCATCGAGGTGCGGAAGAACGTCGATTCCGGTGCCGGAATGCCGTTCTGGTAGGCCAGGCGCACCAGCGGCGGAATGATGCCGTAGCCGCCGGCCGCCAGCAGCGCAAAGCCGATGCCGACGAGCGGCCGCGTGGTGGTGGTCATCGAGGGCCTACTGCCTGCCCCTCACCTTGCGGGTATGCCGGGTGCTCAGGGCCTCTGTGCTCATGCTGTCGGCGCGCTTGGTGAATTCCGAAAAGGCGGCCGGCGAAATCACCTCGCAATGGTCGCTTCCCTGGTGCAGATAGGCGCAGACCGACATGGTCTCGCGCTGGTTGAGCGACCACATCAGCGCCACGTATTCCTTGGTGCCGGGTACCCTCACGACGCCGCTGTCGCCGCCCGAGAACAGATCGTGGGTCGAGGCGAGGCGCCCGGCAAGCAGGGCATCGGCCTTGTTGGCGTTGGAAAAGCGGCCGAACGAGACGCCCCATCCGGTCAGTTGATCCGCCTTTGCCCAGGAAACGCGGTCTCGGCCCTTGCACACAATGTCGCGCATGTCGCCGGGCTTGCCGCCGGTCTGGTCGACGATCTGCAGGACATGCGGAGCACCGGCATAACGACCCTTGCGCTGGGCGGCGGATTCCAAAAGCACCTGGGCGATGTCGGCTCGGGCATGGGCGGTCTTGGCGCCGAACACCACGGCGATGTAGCGGGTCTTTTCGATGACCGCGCTGCCCACCAGGTTGAAGCCGGATTCGCAGATATAGCCGGTCTTCATGCCGTCCGCCGTCGACATCTGCCTCAGCAGGAGGTCGCGGTTCTTGAGCCGCTTCCTGCCCACCCTCACATAGGGCTCGGAGAAATAGTGCCAGTATTGCGGAAACTTGTGCTCGATGGCGAGGGCGAGCAGCGCGATGTCGCGCGCCGTGGTGTACTGCTCGGGATCGTAGAGCCCGTGCGGATTGACGAAGTGGGTGCCGTTCATGCCCAGTTTTTGCGCCGTGGCGTTCATGTGGGTCACGAATTCTCGCACGTCGCCGCCCACCGCCTCGGCCAGCACCAGGGCCATGTCGTTGGCCGAATAGACCAAAAGGGCCCTGAGGGCGAAATCAACGCTTATCTCGCTGCCGGCCCTGAGGCCGATCTTGCTCGGCTGCACGCGACTGGCAAGGCGCGAGACCTTGATCTTTTGATGCAGCTTCAGACGCCCGCTGCTGAGAGCATCGAAGGTGAGATAGGCGGTCATCAGCTTGGTGAGCGAAGCCGGATACCACGGTTTTCCCGCATCCTGGGCCAGGATGACTTGGCCGGTCGAGGCGTTGATGACCAGCGATGGCCCTGCAATGGCCGCATTGGCGCCGAACAAGACGGCGATGATGAGGATAAGGGCAATCTGCGCGCGGCCGCCGCACAGTCTGCCGAATAAGCCAAATACTGACATTCCAGGTCCGGTGTTGATTTGAAATTCCCGTTTGCCCGCGCCGCCGTGCCACAGACCTAGCGCATTTGGTCGGCAAAGGGAATTGCCTGATGGGCGTTGCCTTGGCGGTTTCGCAGTTTGCAAAGGCCCGTCGTCGCAGTTTGCAAAGGCTGCGTGGTGGCGTCGTCAAGATGTTGGGGCGGCTGTCGTTGCTGATGCGACATCTGGTGGCGCGCCCATGGCACGGCGATTGCTTGAAGAGGTTTAACGCCGGGATCAGGGTATTGCGTACCCGGCGGGTTTCAGCGGGGAAGCGATCTGGGCGGGTCGCTTCCCCGGTTTTTTAAAAACCCCGCTTTCATGGCCGGCGTCAACCAGCCGCAGTGACCGCTTCAATGTCGTTCACGATCGACTGGATGAGGGCCTGCGAGGCCGCCAGGGTTGGGGCCAGGTACACATCGCCGCGCCCGCTCGCCGCCACCGCTGCGCCGAGGTCCTCGGCCCCGTGCAGGCCTTCGCCGATGAACAACCCCGAAACGATCAGCGGGCCGGGCAGATCGGCAAGGGCCTCTGTGAGCAACGGCGGCTCTTCCAGAAAGGCGGTATCGACCGCGGCAAAGACCTGCAGGGCCCTGACAGCATCGGCGGCGGCCTCGGCTGCCTGCCGCGAAGCCGGATCGTTGCCGGAGCCGTGGGCGATGATCGCCAGGCGGGCAGCGGCGGGCGCCAGGCCGGCCGAGCGGGCAGTCCTTGCGGCTTCCGCGGCGACGATCCCCGGCAAATCGGCGCTCAGGCCGGTCGGTGGCAGGATGTGGAAGCGGCGGCCACGGGCATCGCTGCCGCCGGTGATGCCCAGACGCTGTGGGATAGCCTGGCGCACATAATAACCACCGCTCATGAACAGGGGGCAGACCCACACCCGATCGCCGCGGAGCCCTTCGGCCGCGGCAGCGAGATCGGGGTCTTCGCGCATGTAGCCGACGGCGACATCGCCAAAGCGCCCGCCTGAGCGCAGGCGTTCGGCAATGATGTTGGGCAGCCGGTTGCAGCGCTTGCCGCCGCGTTCGCCGTGGGCCACGATCAGCAGGGCGGCAAGCGACGGCTCGGCCGAAGTGGCCTTGTCGGGTCTAAGGCTTGTTGCGTGCATGAAACCACATCCGAGACGACAGCGATCAGGGCCACCTGACTATCACGAACGCCACGGCGACGAAAAGCCATCGCGCCGTCAAACAACTTCGATGCGCTATGAAAAAGGGGCGCCCGTACCCGCTCGTGACGAATGCCGACGCCCCCAGTCAAGGCAGGAACAAATGCCTTCCAAATCACCGGATCGCGCGGGGGTGTGCGGGTATGCGTGCGCGGCCGGCAGCTTGAGCAGTTCATTCGCCCGACTTTGGCATTGCCATCGCCGAGCGTGATTTCACCGTGAAATCGCCTGTTACACTGGCCTTTGGCGGCAGCTGTCAGCGCGCCATTGACAAGATCGTGCAAGGGCTGATTAGATCGTTAGTACACAAACGGAAATTGCAAGGCGGGATCGGTGGGCTACCATCTGCCAGGCAGTGTTGACGAGGCGCTCGGCGTGATGGCCGCAAGGCCGGTGCGCATCATTGCCGGCGGCACCGACGTCTACCCCGGCTTGAGCGATCAGCCGCTGGCAGGCGACATCGTCGATGTGACCAGCATCAAGGCGCTCAATGGCATAACCCGCCACGACGGCACCTTCAGGTTCGGGGCGCTCGCTACCTGGAGCGATGTCGTCAGGGCCGACT
This sequence comes from uncultured Rhizobiaceae bacterium, assembly GCA_964568825.1. Classification (GTDB taxonomy): domain Bacteria; phylum Pseudomonadota; class Alphaproteobacteria; order Rhizobiales; family Aestuariivirgaceae; genus CAVVDT01. Next base: position 14,620 of record CAZMSA010000047.1, read on the forward strand.
TGCCGGGCCAGTTCGACGGCCTCAAGGCCGCCGCGCGCGAGGTCGGCTCCATCCAGATCCAGAATGTCGCGACGCTCGTCGGCAACCTGTGCAACGCCTCACCCGCCGCCGACGGGGTGCCGGCGCTCATGGCGCTGGACGCCACCGTGGAGATTGCCTCTGGCGCCGGCTATCATCATGTAAAACTTGAAGATTTCATCACCGGCAACCGCCAGACAGTGCTCAGGCCGGGCGAACTGGTGACCGCGGTCGAGGTGCCGGTCCTGCCCGATGCCTCCCGCTCGGCGTTCGTGAAACTCGGGAGCCGGCGCTATCTGGTCATATCCATCGCCATGGTCGCTGCAGTGCTGGTGCCCGGTGCCGATGCTCGTATCGCCGCAGCGCGGGTGGCGGTGGGGGCCTGCTCGCCGGTTGCGGTGCGCCTGAAAGGTCTGGAAGAGGCCCTCACCGGGCGAGCGTGGGCCGAAGCCGCCAAAATTCCCCAAAAGCAACATCTGGCCGCCCTCAGTGCCATCGACGATATCCGCGCAACCGCCGCCTATCGCCTCGAGGCGGCCCTTGAACTGGTGCGCCGGGCGCTCGATGCCTGCGTGACGGAGGACGCGCCATGACCGCTCCGCGCACCCTTTTCACCCTCAACGGCGAAACCGTCGCCCATGACGGCCCGCCGGGGCGGCGCCTGAGCGCCGCGTTGCGGGAGAATTTCGGCTGCCTCGATGTCAAGGAGGGCTGCAATGCCGGCGACTGCGGCGCCTGCACGGTGCTCATCGACGGCGCCGCGGTCTGCGCCTGCATGGTGCCGGCCGGTCGCCTCGGCGGCCACAGCGTCGATACCCTGTCGGGGCTCAACAATAGCGATTCGCTACTATCTGACCTGCAAAGAGCTTTCCTGCATTACGGGGCGGCCCAATGCGGCATCTGCACGCCGGGCATGCTGGTTTGTGCCCTCGCCTTGTTGCGCACCACCCCGCATCCCGGCGAAGCACAGGTGAGGGATGCCCTCGGCGGGGTGCTGTGCCGCTGCACCGGGTACCGCAAGATCGTGCGCGCCGTCATGGAGGCGACGGGGTTTTCAGCCGTTGCGCCTCAAGCCGCCGCCGGCGCGGCGGTGGGCGCTGGCGTGGTGCGGATCGACGGCGGCCCCAAGGTCGACGGCTCGGAGCGCTTTGGCGACGATGTGGCACCGCCCGGTTGCCTGGCGCTGAAGATCATCCGCTCGCCGCATCATCATGCAGGCTTTGAGTTCGGCGATGTCGCCGGGTTCATCGCCAGCCGCCCGGAGCTGGAAAGGGTGCTGACGGCGGCCGACATTCCCGGACGCAACTGTTTCGGGGTGATCGCCCCGTTTGCCGACCAGCCGGTGTTCGCGGAAAGGCTGGCGCGGTATCGCGGCGAGGCGGTGGCCGCAGTGGTGGGCGAACACGCGGCCATCGAGGCCCTCGGCGATGACGATTTCCCCGTCAACTGGACACCGCTCACCGCCCACCTGACACCGCCGGAGGCTGAAGGCCCGGGTGCTCACCTGCTGCACGAAGGACGCCCCGGCAACCTCCTGACCAGCGGACTTGTGGAGCGCGGCGACGTGGATGACGCCCTGGCGGTCGCCGATCAGGTCATCGAGCGCGGTGTGGAGACGAGCTTTGTCGAGCACGCCTATATCGAGCCCGAGGCGGGCTTCGCGCGCCGGGTGGGCGAGCGCCTCGAGATCCATGCCTGCACCCAGGCTCCCCACATGGACCGCGACAGCGTGGCCGAGATCATGGGGCTCGAGGCCGGACAGGTGCGCATCGTGCCGACCGCCGCCGGCGGCGGCTTCGGCTCCAAGCTCGACATTTCGCTGCAACCCTTCATCGCGCTGGCGGCATGGGTGACGGGCAAGCCGGTGCGCCTTGCCTATTCGCGCCGGGACTCGATGGCCTCGACCACCAAGCGCCATCCCGCCGCCATGACGCTACGCATCGGGGCAAACCGCGATGGCCGGCTGACGGGTCTCGATTTTGCCGGCACCTTCAATACCGGCGCCTATGCCTCATGGGGCCCGACGGTGGCCAACCGGGTGCCGGTGCATGCCTCGGGCCCCTATTTCGTGCCCCACTACCGGGCCCGCTCACGCGCCATCCATACCCATTGCACGCCTTCAGGCGCGTTTCGCGGCTTCGGTGTGCCGCAGGCCGCCATCGCCCAGGAAACCGCCTTTGATGAACTGGCCGACCGGCTCGGCATCGACCGCCTGGAGTTCCGCCTCATCAATGCCCTTACCGATGATACCCCCACCGTAACCGGCCAGGTGTTCGGCTCCGGCGTTGGCATCAAGGCGTGCCTGGAAGCGCTCCGGCCCCATTGGCAGAAAGCCCGGAAATCTGCCGCAAACGCCAATCTCAACGGCAACGGCAGCCGCCACGGGGTAGGGCTGGCGGCGGGCTGGTATGGCTGCGGCAACACCTCGCTACCCAACCCATCGACGATTCGCTGCGGCATCCGCGCCGACGGCACCGTGGTGCTGCACCAGGGTGCGGTCGATATCGGCCAGGGCGCCAACACCGTGGTCGCCCAGATCTTCGCCGATGCCCTCGGGGTGCCGCTGTCGATCCTGCGGCTCGTTGGTCCCGACACCGACTTGACACCCGATGCCGGCAAGACCTCGGCGTCGCGCCAGACCTATGTCTCGGGCAATGCCGCGCGGCTTGCCGGCGAGGCGCTCAGGGCAAAGATCCTGCGCCTCGGCAATGCCAGCCCTGCGGCCGTCATCACCTGCGGCAATGGCGAACTGGTGCTCACCGAGGCGGGCGGGGAGCGTCGCCATATCGACCTTTCCGGCCTCGCCGTCGAGCCCGGCGACTATGTGCTCAGCGCCGAGGCGACCTACGATCCGCCGACCCAACCGCTCGATGCCAAGGGCCAGGGCATCCCCTACGCGGTCTTCGGCTTCGCGGCGCAGATGGTCGAGCTGGCGGTTGATGTGGCGCTCGGCACGGTAAAGCTGAAAAGGTTCACCGCCGCCCACGATGTCGGCCGCGCCATCAATCCGGTGCTGGTGGAAGGCCAGGTGGAAGGCGGCATCGCGCAAGGGCTGGGCATGGCGCTGATGGAGGAATTCATCCCCGGCCGCAGCGAGAACCTCCACGATTATCTCATCCCCACCATCGGCGATGTGCCGGAGATCCAGACCCTCATAATCGAGGTGCGCGACAAGCACGGTCCGTATGGCGCCAAGGGGCTGGGCGAGCACGTGCTGGTGCCCACCGCGCCCGCCATCCTCAACGCCATCCGCGACGCCACCGGCGCCGTCATCACCCGCGTGCCGGCCACCCCCGACCGGGTGCGCGCCGCCATCGTCGCTGCGCAGGTAAAGGCCGCCCCATGAACCAAGCTCACTCACTGCCCGCGGATAAGATCCGCTGCGATGCCTGTCCGGTCATGTGCTACATCGCCGAGGGCAAGGTCGGGGCCTGTGACCGCTATGCCAACCAGCACGGTGAACTGGTTCGTATCGATTCGCTACTGATATTGCAGGCAGGTGGCAGCGAGGCCCAGGTGGTGCCGTTCTTCAATGGCAACGCGGCGACATGGCAGGGCGACATCATCTCCGCCGGGAATACCTTCGTCACCGCCATCGGCGCCGGCACCACCTATCCCGACTACAAGCCCGCCCCCTTCATCGTCTCGCAGGAAGTCGACGGCGTCGACATGGTGACGGTGGTCACCGAGGGCATCTTCAGTTATTGCGGCGTCAAGGTGAAGGTCGACACCGACCGCCATCTGGGGCCTGAATGCGCCGCCGTCCGGGCCGAGGGCGAACAGGTGGGGCACGTGACGACCGCCGAATACGGCTCGCAGATGCTCTCCATCGGCGGGGTCCGCCACCTGACCGGCGGCTCCAAGAAAGAAGGCCGCGTCACCTGCGACATCCTCATGCGCCTGTGCAACGGCGAGGCGGTGGACCTTTGCGTCGACGGCGGCGCCGGCATGGTCCTGGCGGCCAACCAGGCCCCGGTCATCAACGCGGTGGCCGAAGAACGCATGCGGGTCGGCTGCGGGTCGGCCACCATCGGCATGTTCGCCAAGCAGTGGCACGGCCTGGTCGATGAAGTGGTGGTGGTCGACGATCACATCACCGGCGTCTTGTCCGAGCACCAGGCCGGCAAGGTGCTGGGCGTCGCCGCGACCGGCATCAAGGTGAAAGGCCGGCGCTCCACCCCGGGGCGCTATTTCCAGGTGGCCGAGCCCGGTACCGGCTGGGGCGGCACCGACATCGCCGATCCCCTCACCATCCTCGGCCCCTTCGATGCCAAGCTGGCAAGGCCGGGCCTGCGGTTGCTGATGGTTTCAACCACCGGCGAACAATTCGCCTATTACGTGCTCGACGATGACCTGAAGCCTATCGAGCACGACCTGCCGGATGCCTTGCGGCCATCGGTCGAACGCATTGCCGAGAACTGCGAGCCGGCGCTGGCGACGGTGCTGTTCATGGCCGGCGCCGGCGGCAGCCTGAGGGCCGGCGCCACCGAGAACCCGGTCAAGCTGACCCGCTCGGTCAAGGACATGCTCACTTATGTGTCGTGCGGCGGGGCGCCGGCCTATGTGTGGCCGGGCGGCGGCATCACCTTCATGGCCGATGTCAGCGCCATGCCCAGGAACGCCTTCGGCTACGTGCCGACGCCGGCCATCGTGGCGCCCATCGAATTCACCATGCGGCGCGAGGACTATGCAGCGCTTGGCGGCCACATGGGGGCCATCGTCGAGGCCGGCGAAGCGGTGAAAAAGGCCGGGCGGCGCGAGAGCGGGCTCAGCGACAGCGCCTGGCCCACTGCCCGGCAGCATTATCGCTGGGGCCGAGAGGGGGATGAGGGACAATGACGGAACCGCAGGTCGCATGGCTGCCCGGCGGGCGCCGACAGCATCTCCAGCACGGTCCCATCGACCTCATCATCGAGACCTGGGGCGATCGGCACCAGCGCGACATCGCCCACCGGGCAGCCGTCGCGCGGTTTGCCTCCATCCTCGATGAACTGGTGGCGGAACTGGCGCTGTTGCGAAAACCCTGTCCGCCCGAAGGCCTTGGCGTCCAGGGTCGCGTCGCCCGGCGCATGCTGGCGGCGGTGATGCCGTTCGCGGCCGAAGGCGTCTTCGTCACGCCCATGGCGGCGGTGGCCGGCGCGGTGGCCGAAGAGGTGCTCGATGCCATGCTCGTGGCAGCAGCCCTCGACAAGGCCTATGTCAACAACGGCGGCGATATCGCCCTGCACCTGGGCGCCCATCAGCGCTTCGATGTCGCCATGATCACGCTGGGGGCGCTGCCCGCCGATGCCGGGCGGGTGGCGATCGAGGCCGCCGATGAGGTGCGCGGCATCGCCACCTCCGGGCGTCACGGCCGCAGCCTTTCCCTCGGCATCGCCGATTCGGTGACGGTGCTGGCAACCGGCGCGGCCATGGCCGATGCCGCCGCCACCCTCATCGCCAACGCCGTCGACCTGCCCGGCCACCCGGCGGTCGAGCGCCGTCCGGCGTCATCTCTCAGGGACGACAGCGATCTCGGCGAGCGCCTGGTGGTGACCGGCGTCGGCCACCTCGATCCTGAAGAAGTCGACCTGGCGCTTGAGACCGGGCTGGCGTCGGCCGAGGCCATGCGGACGGCCGGGCGCATTGCCGCTGCCGCCTGCTTCCTGAAAGGTCGATCGAAGGTTGCGGGGCCCGCCGTGCGCGGTGCAACATGCCATCTGCCCGGCGCCATCCAGCCCGAACGGATGGAGCGGGTCCATGCCTGAGGTCGAGACGGCCCGAACAGCAACAGGAGACCCTGAGATGAAGGCGAAGATCAGGAAACTCATGGTGGTGGTGGACGAGACCCGGCTGGAAATGGGGCGCGAAATCTCGCCGCCCACCCGCCGGGCGGCCGCCGTGGCGGTGATCGAGAACCCGTTCGCCGGGCGCTATGTGGAAGACCTCACCGAACTGATGGACATCGGTGCCGAACTGGGCGGCTTTCTCGGCGAGCGCTGCGTCAAGGCGCTGGGCATCGAGCCGGGCGAGGCGGAAAGCTACGGCAAGGCGGCGATGGTCGGCGAGGCGGGCGAGCTGGAACACGCCGCCGCCATCCTCCACCCCAAGCTCGGCGCGCCGTTGCGCAAGGCGGTGGAAAAGGGCGCCGCACTCGTTCCCTCCTCCAAGAAGATGGGCTCGCCCGGCCAGACCCTCGACATCCCGCTCGGCCACAAGGATGCAGCCTACGTGCGCTCGCACTTCGATGGCATGGAGGTGCGCATGAACGATGCCCCCAAGGCGGGCGAAATCATGGTAGCGGTGGCGGTGACCGATTCAGGCCGCCCCCTGCCACGGGTCGGCGGCCTCAAGGCAAGCGAGGCCAAGGGCGAGGACGGTTTGCGCTGAACGCATCGGAAACGAACAACAAGGGAGACCAAAGCCATGAAACTTTTGAAGATGTTGGGCGTGGTGGCCGTGGGCGCCGCGACGCTGGGCTGTTCGGTGGCAGCGTTTGCCGCCGATACCATCAAGATCGGCGACATCAACAGCTATAAGCGCGCCGCCGCCTTTTCGGTGCCCTACAAGCAGGGCCTCGAACTGGCACTGGCCCAGATCAATGCCGCAGGCGGGGTGCTGGGCAAGAAGATCCAGGTGATCTCGCGCGACGACCAGGCGCAGCCGGGCGAGGCGGTGAAGATCGCCGATGAACTTTTTTCGCGCGATGGCGTGGTGATGATCACCGGTTCGTTCCTGTCCAATATCGGCCTGGCGCTCTCATCCTACGCGGGCGAGAAAAAGCACCTGTATCTCGCCGCCGAGCCGCTCGCCGACAGCATCGTGTGGGAAAAGGGCAACCGCTATACCTTCCGCCTCAGGCCCTCGACCACCATGCAGGCCGCGATGCTGGCCGAGGCGGCCGCCGCCATGCCGGCCAAGAAGTGGGCGACGATCGCCC
>CAZMSA010000048.1:0-21164 GCA_964568825.1 uncultured Rhizobiaceae bacterium
TCATCCTCGGCTCGCTGATGCTGGCGGTGGCCATCGTCAAGCAGAAGCTCGACCGGCGCATCGCCTGGGCCATTGTCAGGGTCACCGGCACCAACGCCTACTGGGTGAGCTTCGGCATCACCGCGGTTTGCGGGATGATCGCCGCCTTCATCGGCGAGCACACGGTGGCGGCGATGATGCTGCCGGTGGGCATGCGCCTCATCCAGTTGACCTCGCCCGACCCCAAGAAGATCCACAATCTCGCCGCGGTGATCCTGTTCTCGATCTCCTACGGCTGCTCCATCGCCGGCATCGCCACCCCTTCGGGCGGGGCGCGCAACGCCATCATGATCAACTACTGGTACGAGTTCTTCTTCAATCCCGTCGATCCCTCCACCCGGCGCTTCTTGATGGATTACATGGGCTGGGCGCTTTATGCCTTCCCGATGTTCCTGTTGCGGCTGCCGATCGTCACGGCGCTGTTGTTCTTCACCTTCCGGCCCGAGACCAAGGACATGTCGCGGGCAATCGCGCGGCTGCGCACCCAGGTCATGGTCGAAGGACCGTTGAAAGTTTCCGATTATGTATCGATCGCCATCTTCGGGATGACCATCATTGGCTGGGTGTTCTGGTCCGAACAACTGGGCCTCGGCACCATCGCGCTCATGGGGGTCAGCGCCTTCCTGGTCTCCGGGCTGGTGCGCTGGGAGGACATCAATACCGGCGTCAACTGGGGTGTGGTGCTGCTGTACGCGGCAGCGATCTCGCTGGGTGTCGAGATGCAGGCGACCGGCGCGGCGGAATGGGTGGCGCAAAGCTTCATAGCCGCGCTGAAACCCATCGGCGCGGGATCGGGCATCGGCCTGCACGCGGCAATCTCGGTGCTCACATTCACGGTCTCCAACACCATGACCGCAGGTGCTGCGGTGGCGGTGCTGGGGCCGGTGGTGCTGAAGACGGCGACCGTCACCCACGAGGACCCGATCGTCATCGGCTTCATCGCCGCCATCTCATCCTCGTTCGGCTATCTGACGGCGGCAGCACAGCCGGCCTTCACCATCATCTATGCCTCGGGCTATCTGAGGGGCAGCGACTTCCTGAAGATCGGCTGGCGGATGATGCTGGTGTCGTTCATCTTGTTGATGCTGATATCGACCTTCTACTGGCCGCTGATAACGAGGTAGGAAGGGCCTGAGGCATGGGACTGTTCAAGAGATCGCCGCTCAGCGAGCGCCAGGACCGGGCGGTCGAAAAGACCTATGCCCAGCTTCGCACCCAGCGGCGCAGCCGCTTCAGGGTGCTGGCCTGCATCGACGGCACCGAGGAGGCCTTCAACACCGTGCGGTTTGCCGCCCGCCTGGCGCCCGGCAACGACTGCGACATCATCATCTTGTTCGTGCGCCCGGTCGACCAGGGTCTGTGGTCGGGCGGCCTGCAGGTCCGCCTGGCGCGCCAGAACATGCTGGATGCCGGCTTCGAATTGCCCGGTGTGCGCGACCTCAAGCGAGCGCTCGACATCTTGCGCGAGGAAGGCGTGCCGACCGGCGACTGGCCCACCACTACCGCCCATGAGGACGCCTGGGGCGATCCGCTCGGCGACAACAAGGTGGAATACAAGAGCATCGAGGGCAAGTCCGTAGTGCTGAAGCTCAAGACCGCGCCGGATCCGGCTTCCGGCATTCTCGACCAGTACGAACTCGGCCCCTACAACCTGATGATCCTGGGCGAGCCGTCGGCGTGGCGTGGCGAGGTCCATTCGTGGTTCGACTCCGGCGTGGTGCAGCGGGTCGCCATGCTGGCGCCGTGCTCGGTGCTGGTGACACGTGCCAGCCTCGACAAGACCGGCTTTCTCATCTGCACCGACGGCACGGCGCGCTCCATGCAGGCGGTCAGGCGATCAGCGGTGCTGGCGCACATGACGGGCCAGCCGATCACCCTGTTCTGCGCCGCCGACAAGGAAAAGAACCTCAAATGGGCCGATGCCAACGTCAAGGCGGCGCGCACCCTGCTCACCGCCATCGATATCCGGGTCAGAAAAACCCTGACCGCCGTCGGCCGTCCGTACGAGGAGATCGCCAAGGCGGGCGAGGACTTCCAGGTGATCGTGGTCACCGACGAGGGCCGCACCCGCCTGCAACGGGCGTTGCGCGGCTCGACCGCCACCGAGGTCGTGCGACGGGCAAAGACCTCGGTGCTCGACGTGCGCTGAGGAGGGCATTTTCCTTGCCAGCGCCGCAATCGGACTTTAAGTCTCGGAGCGTTCTCGGGGATTCAGAGGCACCATGGCTGAATACACGCTCTATTGTTTTGCCGAATCGGGGAATTCCTACAAGGCTGCGCTGATGCTGGCTTTATGCCGGCTCGACTGGGAACCGCACGTCGTCGATTTCTTCAACGGCGAGACACGCGGCGATGCCTACCGCCAGAATGTCAACGCCATGGGCGAGGTGCCGGTGCTGGAGCACAAGGGCCTGAAGCTGGCGCAGTCGGGCGTTATCCTCGATTACCTGGCCGAACAGACGCGCAAGTTTTCCGCCAAGAGCGATGACGAGCGCCGCGAGGTGTGGCGCTGGATCCTCTTCGACAACCACAAGTTCACCAGCTACCTGGCGACACTGCGCTTTTTGTTGCAGTTCGCCGGCGGCGGCGAGCCGAAGGTGGTGGAGTTCCTGAAAGGACGCGCAGAGGCGGCCCTGAAGATCGTCGACAAGCAGCTTTCGGGTAGCGACTTCATCATCGGCAAACGGGCAACCATCGCCGATCTGTCGCTGTGCGGCTACCTCTACTACGAGGACGAACTGGCCCTTTCCCTCAGTCCCTACAGCAACATCCGCCGCTGGCTCGACCGCATCGCCTCGCTGCCCGGATGGAAGCACCCTTACCAACTCATGCCGCGGGCGCCCAAGAAGGTGGCCTGAGCACAATCGCATGAACACGGATTTTCCGCATCTGCTGTCGCCCCTCAAGGTCGGCCCGATCACGGTCCGCAACCGGGTGCTGGTCACCGCGCATGTGCCGGGACTGGAACAAGACGGCCTCGTCACCGATCAATTCATTGCCTATCACCGGGCGCGCGCCAGGGGCGGCGCCGGGCTGCAAATGACGGGATCGTCGGGTTTCCACAGGAGCGGTCACCTCGCTTCGGGCCGCGGTCTCTACACCATCCGCGACGGCATCGTCGAGGGCTACCGGCGGCTGGCGGCCGCCATTCACGCCGAGGGCGGCCGGCTTCTGGTGCAACTCGGCCACTCCGCCGCGACGGCCGACTACAGCGAGCCCGGGCAGCCTTTGTGGGCGCCTTCGCCGGTGGCGTCGGCGCTTCTGAAGCAGGTGCCGCATCAGATGACAGCGGAAGAGATCGCGGAGGTGGTGGCGGCCTACGGCACCGCGGCGGCGGGGGTCGCCGAGGGCGGCCTTGACGGGGTGGAGATCCTCGCCGCTTTCGGATTCCTGCCCGGCGCCTTCTTCTCGCCCCTTACCAACAAGCGCAGCGATCGTTACGGCGGTAGCCTGGAGAACCGCGTCCGTTTCGCGCTCCAGGCCGCGCGGGCGGCGCGCGCCGGGGCCGGAGCGGACCGCATTGTCGGCATGCGCATTCCCGGCGACGAGAAGACCCGCGGCGGTCTCGACAATGCCGCCCTGGTGGAGATCGCCCGGCTGCTCGCGGCATCCGGCGACCTCGACTATCTCAATGTCGTGGCGGGAACCAACTACGATCGGGTGATGCGCTTCGAACACTGGCCGGCCAGCCCGGCGCCGCACGGCTTGTTCGTGCCGCTCGCCGAGGCGATAAAGAAGGCGGTCACCATTCCGGTCTTCGTCACCGGCCGCGTCACCGATCCCGCCATGGCGGAAGCAATCATCCGCGATAAGCGGGCCGACATGATCGGCATGACCCGGGCGCACGTCGCCGACCCCGACATCGTCACAAAGATCACCGCTGGGCGCGGTGGCGACATTCGCCCCTGCGTGGGGGCCAATGTGTGCATCGCGCGCGCCACCAGCGGCAAACCCTTGCGCTGCTTCCACAACCCGGACGCCGGCACGGAACTTGCCGCCGAAGCGGTGGCGCCGGCCGCCCGGCCTCGCCGCGTGGCGGTGATCGGGGGCGGTCCGGCAGGGCTGGAGGCCGCCCGCATGGCCGCCGGGCGCGGCCACCGTGTGAGGCTCTACGAGGCCGGCGAGGCGCTGGGCGGGCAACTGGCCTTGTGGGCCAGGTCGCCGTTCGCGGCCGAATACGCCAAGTCCATCGCCTGGTATCGTGATCAGCTCGGTGGCTTGCAGGTGCAGGTGGAGACCGGCCGGCGTCTCGCCGCAGACGATCTTGCCGGCCTCGATGCCGATGTCCTCGTCATCGCCACCGGCTCAAGCCCGGCGCCGCATGAAGCGCTGCCGGGCGAGGCCGCCTCCGGCATCGCGGTGACCGATCCGGCCAGCGTGCTGGCCGATCCGCCGGCCGGCATCACCCATGCCGTCATCATCGATGAAGGCGGCAACCGCAACGGCCTCGCCGCTGCCGAGGTGCTGTCAGATCGCGGCATCCAGGTCACCATCGTCAGCGGCGACACCCAGGTGGCCGAGAGCATCGATGGCACGGTGCGCACCCAGCTTTACCGTTTCCTTCTGCAACGTGGCGTCGTCTTTTACCCCATGCAGGCGGTCGTGGCACTGGAGCCGGGCACGGTCGTCACCCGCAACATCTATTCAGGTCTCGAAGCGCGAATCGAGAAGGTCGACCTCATTGTCGACTGGCGCGGCAACCGGGTGCGCGACGACCTGGTAGCGGCGGCCCGCAGCACCGGCCTTGAGGTGCATGTCATCGGCGATTGTCTCGCCCCGCGCAGCGTCCACATGGCCAACGCCGAAGGGGCAGCGACGGCACGCGTGCTTTGAAGGCCGGCCTATTCCGCCGCCACCAGGCGCGCGAACTTGCGCCGATAGGCCGCCGGCGTCAGGCCGGCGCGGCGCTTGAACAGGCGGCGGAAGAAGGTGGGGTCTTCGTAGCCGACCTGAAAGCCGACATCATCGATGCCGGTGAGCCCGGTTTCGATGAGCTGCTTGGCCTCTTCGATGCGTAGCGCGTGCACGTAGTCCATGGGCAGGTAGCCGGTCGCTGCCTTGAAGCGGCGCGCAAAGGTGCGCGGCTTGAGCCCCGAGCGCTCGCACATCGCTGTTACCGGGTTGGCAATGGTGTAGTTATCGGCGATCCAGGTCTGGCATCGGGCAATCGTCGCGTCGTCTTTCTGGATGTACCGGCTCATGGTGACGAAGGGAAGCTGGCCGTCGTCGTGGCTGGTCAGCAGGAAGATTTTGGCAGTGCGCATGGCATGCTCGTGCCCCAGGTAGCGGTCGATCAGGTGCAACGCCAGGTCCTGCCAGGCCATCACGCCGGCCGCGGTGATGAGGCCCTGCGATTCGCTTTGCCGATCGAGAATGGCGTCCATCAGCAGATGCACTCTGGGATAGTGGCGGCGGAAAAGGTCGCGATAGGCCCAGTGGGCCGAGCAGGTCCTGCCGTCGAGCAGGCCTGATTCTGCCAGCAGCACCGAGCCCGAGCACACCGAGGTGATGAGGGCGCCCTTGGCATGCATGCGCCTGAGCCAGGCGATCTCCCTCACATAGCGGCCGGTGAGCGGTGTATCGATGGGCGTGTACATGTCGCAGACGATGACCACGTCGACCTCGTCCAGGTCATCGATACCTGTCGGCTCGACCAGCACGTTGCTGGCACAGCGGAATGGCTCGCGGCTGGCGGCGACGATGCAGACATCGAGCAACGCCTCGCCGGGGGCGCCGGCCACCATGTCAAGATAGACCGCCCCGACCGAGGACAGGACGTCGTAAAGCCCGTACAGCACCAGCGGCGATGTCTCGGGCGCCGCCAGCAGTGCGACGCGCGGTTTCGGCTTTTGCGTCATGGCACAACCTCTCCCTACGTCAGATTGTCACATTTACCCCGCTTGTGTGCAATCCGTCTCTTGGCCAATTGTGACGCAGGGGTAGACTTTCGAGTGTGGACCATTGCCGATCAGGGCGATGGTGCAATTGCCAACGAGACCGAAGGGGACCCATGTCATGAACGCACCGAACGTCAATGCGGCAAGTGAATTTTCCGTAGCCGTCCAGGATCTGCGCGAAAGGGTTCGCGGCGCCGTGTTGGTGGCTGGTGATGACGGCTACGACGCCGCGCGCGCCGTGTGGAACGCCATGATCGACCGCCACCCGGCGGTGATCGTCCGGGTCCGGGGCGTGGCCGATGTCATGGCGGGCGTCGATTTCGCCCGCGCCAACGGCCTGCCGGTTTCCATTCGCGGCGGCGGGCACAACGTGGCCGGCCATGCGGTCGGCGAGGCCGGCGTCATGCTGGACTTGTCGGGAATGCGAGCGGTGCGGGTGGACCCCGAGCGCCAGCGGGCCTGGGTCGAGGGGGGCGCCATCTGGGGTGACGTCGATCATGCGACCCAAGCCTTCCATCTCGCCACCCCGGGTGGCGTCATCTCCGATACCGGCGTGGCGGGCCTGACGCTGTCGGGCGGCATGGGCTGGCTGCGGAGTCGCTACGGCCTCTCTATCGACAACCTGTGCGCCGCCGACGTGGTCACCGCCGACGGCCGGCTGGTGCATGCCTCACCCGATGAAAATCCCGACCTGTTATGGGCGCTGAAGGGTGGCGGCGGCAATTTCGGGGTCGTCACCGGGTTCGAGTTCGCACTGCATCCGGTGGGCCCGGAAGTGATGTTCTGCGCGCCCATCTACCCGATCGAGATGGCGGGCAAGGTGATCAGGGCGTGGCGCGATTTCCTGGTCGACAAGAACGACTGCATCACCGGGCTGGCGGAATTCTCCACCGTCGCCGAAAGCCCCGACTTTCCGCAAGAGGTCTGGGGCAAGCGGGTGGTGACGCTGGTTGCCGTCTATGCCGGCGATGCGTCGGATGGCGAACGGATAACGCAGCCGTTGCGCGAACTGGGTGGCATGGTGACGGATTTCTCCGGGCGCATGAACTACTGCGACATCCAACGGCTCTTCGACACCCTGATGCCCGCCGGCCAGTATCGCTGTTACTGGAAGAGCCACTATCTCAGCGGACTTTCCGATGCCGTGATTGATGCCATCGTCGCCGGCAACGCCTCACCGCCCTCGCCCAACACCTTGTCGTCGATCTGGAATTTCGGCGGCGCCACGGCCGCCGTCGGCGCCAGCGAAACGGCCTTCGGCGACCGCTCCATGCCGTGGATGTTATCCATCGACTCGGTGTGGCACTCCCCCGCCGATGATGCAGCCAACATCGCCTGGACCCGCGACTTCTGGCAGCGCATGCGGCCGCATTCGCAGGCCGGCCGCATATATCTGAACTTCCCCGGTCTCGGTGAGGAAGGCGAGGATCTGGTGCGCTCGTCCTTCGGGGCCAACTACGCCCGGCTGGCGGCCATCAAGGCGAAGTACGATCCCGGCAACGTCTTCTGCTTCAACCAGAACATCGAGCCGGCGGCATAAGCGCAAGCCGCTATGTCGCCGCGGCGGCGGCTTGCCTTTGAAGCTGGAAGTCAGCAACACCCGCTGGTTTCGAGGTCAACCTCAACCATGGTGCCGTCCGCTGAACCGGGTCGCCTAAAGCGCAGCGATGATCTTGCGGCAGGTCGCCTCGTCGAAGGCCTTGAGGGTGGTGGTGCGGATGCTGCCGCTGGACCCTAGCTTGAGGGCCATGGTGGCGGCGGCCTCGTCGTTCGGCAGTTCGAGGATGGCGACCATGTCGTAGCCACCCATGGTCAGGAAGATCTGCTTCATCTCGCCGCCCAGTTTCTTGGCTAGAGCCTGGGCCGCGTCGAGGCGGGCGGGCGAGTCCTTGACGTCCTTGATGCCCTGTTCGGTCCAGTTGGTGAGCGAAATGTACGTGACCATGACAATGCTCCTTCATGTTGCGGCGTCTGTCATCGACGCCTGTTTGCGACGGATGGAACCTGCGACCGAAAAGGGGCGATCAAAGGGCACGGAGCAAGGGCCACCGAAGCCTTATTGGGCCCGCTCGGTGGCGGCTGTGTATTCTTCGAGATGTTCGAGATTTTCAAACCGCATCCAGCCTTCGTCGGTCTCGGCCTCGACCGTGCCGTCGGAAAGCAGGCGCGCCGGGCGGCCGTGGATGGTGCGTTCCTCGACGACGTAAAGATCCCCGCCTTCGACTTCTTCCTCGCCGGCGGCCTCTTCGGGTTCTTCGGGCTCGGCGGCCTCTTCGTCCGCTTCGGGTGCTGCTTCGGCAACGGCGGCCTTGTCGGCCTTGTCCCCGGCTTCGGCCGCTTCTTCTTCATCGGCGGGTTGCTTCGCCGTGCCGTGCTTGTCGGCGGGTTCCTCGCGCGGCCTCATCAGGATTTCATGCGTGGTGGCCACCGCCGCGACCTCTGCTTCCTCGGCTTGCGAGGGCGCTTCGTCGTCGGTCGAGGCGGTCGCTGCCACCGCTACCGCGGCAACGCCGGCGACGACTTCGGGTGCAAGATCGCCGGCCGGTTTGGCGTCTTCGGCAGGCTTGTTAAAAGCGGTGGGCTCCATGAAGGCGCCGCTCGATGCCGCGCTGCCCATGGCTGGCTCTTTGGCCGCACTGGCCAGACGGGTGAAATGCCGCCTCACGTCACTGAGGGTGCTGATGACACCCGCCAGCGCCAGCGTCACCACGCCGCCGACAAGCAGGGTCCCGCCCAGATGGAGGTCGAGGCCAAGTACCACCTGGCCCGGCGAAAACACACTGACCAGTCCGACGGCAAGCCCGGCCGCGATCAGCACGATAGCGAGAATGTAGATCAGCGCCTTCATGGCGGTACCCTCTCGAACTTTGCTTCTTCCTCCACGGGAAAGCTGGACCGGAGCCCATATCTCCCTGATCCCCCTGGTAGCGATTAACGTCGCATTTACCAAATAAATGGTTAACCCATTGACCTCGTTCGAGGCAACGGCACCAGCCATGGAAAATCAGCCGCCAGGCTCTGTTTCACCAGTCCGCGTGGCTGCGTCGTCGGTGCCGCCATCGTCAGCACGCGAATCATTCTCACCGGCATCGGCCGCCGCGACTTCACTTTCGCGCTCCACATTCGCGCCTTCCTCCACCCCGGCTTCGTCCGCCCCGGCGTCCGGTGTGGCGGTTTCAGCCTCGGCAACCTCTTCAACCTTTTCAGTGGCGAAGCCGCGGCCGACTTTCCAGTCCGACTTGATGGAGCCGACGGCGGCGGGGACGACGGAATAATCCTCGTCGTAGTCATTGAGGCCGTCGAGCACCTCGAACACATCGCTGGTCCGCCACAGGCGCTTCAGGGCGCGGTTGCGCAGGGTCTGCGGCACCCACGAGCGCAGGAAGACGGTGAAGTCGTCCTTGTAGTTCAGGGCTTCCAGATCGACGTTTTCCAGTCGGGCGATCCACGCGGCGCGGGTTTCCTCATCGGGGGGCTCGTCGCGCAGCATGTCGGGCGGGTCGGCATCGCCCGGCCGGACGGGCGCCGGCGGCGCGGCATCGGAAACGCTGGGGGCCACGATCGCGGCATCGGCCGGCGGCGCCTCGGTCGCCGTCCGCGCCTCGGCCTTGCGCCGGTTCCAGCGCGACAGGAAGCCTTCGTCGCGGCTCATGGGGTATCGTCTCCGTTGCTCGCCTTGAGCCGCTTGCGCAGTTCCACGATGGGCTCCTGGCCGAAGGTATAGGCTTCGATGCTGACCTTGTCGCGCTTGCGCTTGCGGAATGGTTCCTCGTGGTAGTGCTCGGCCACATAGGCCTCCAGCCATTCGATCACCGCTTCGGGCATCGCCACCTTGTCGACAAGCATCTCCTCATCGTTGATGTAGTACTGGGCCTCATAAGGGTTGGCGGTCACCCGGTCGAGCACATACGGCATCTGATCGCCGGCTGCGGCGGTGGCGCGCAGCACCACATACAGCGCGGTCTCGGGCGAGGTGAGGTTTTCGACATAGGCGGCAACTTCGGTGGTGTGCAGTTGCAGGGGCACGATGCCGGCGACATACAGCCACTCGCCGACCGCCACGCTGCCCGGATTGAGCCCGGAAGGCGGATCGAGCACCACCGCGGCCACCCGCCATTCATGGTCCTGCCATGGATGATCGATGGGGCGGCGTTCGACGATGACGCCGATATTCACGCTGTCACTCAAGGGCATGGGCGCTCATTCGACTGAACTCCGTGACAGGGTCCATCCTTGCATGTCTACCAGTTGCCGCGCGCATGGTTTATCTCATGGTGGAATGGCTGAAGCATGGCGGCGGCGATAGGCTATATGCTGCTAGGCTAGCCGATCCGACGCAACGGTTGAGGAACAAGATGCGTATTTCCGGTCACCGGGTTCTCTTGTGCAATTGCGAGCGCAGCATGCACGTCGATGCCCGGCGCATCGCCAAGGCGCTCGGCGGCGGCGAGGAGCCGGAAGTCTGCACCCATTTGTGCCGCACCGAGATCGAGCGCTTCAACGCCGCGCTGAAGGAAGACGGGCCGCTGGCCGTGGCCTGCACCCAGGAAGCGCCGCTGTTCCGCGAACTGGCAGAAGAAGCCGGACGCGGCGACATCCGCTTCGTCAACATCCGTGAACGCGCCGGCTGGTCGTCAGCCAAGGCCGACCCTGCCCCCCGCATGGCGGCACTTCTGGCCGAAGGTTTGCTTGCGACCGAGCCGGCCGGCACCATGACCGTCACCTCCGACGGCTCGTGCCTGGTCTACGGCGCCGGCCAGGTGGCGCTGGAGACGGCGCAGCGCCTGCAGTCGCGGTTGCAGGTGAGCCTATTGCTCAGCGATGCCGGCGATGCCATCCCCCCATCGGTAGTCGATGTCCCCATCTATCGCGGCCACATCGTAAAGGCGGCGGGGCATTTCGGCCGCTTCGAGATCACCGTCGATCACTATGCGCCGGCCGTGGCGTCTTCAAAGGACGAACTGGGGTTCGTCATGGCACGCAATGGGGCAACGTCGCGGTGCGGCATCATCCTGGATATTTCCGGCGGTGATCCGCTGTTTCCCGCCCATCAACGCCGCGACGGCTATGTGAAGGTCGATCCCGGCGACGCGGTCGGCCTTGCCAATGCGCTGTTCGATCTCTCCGACATGGCGGGCGAATTCGAAAAGCCGCTATATGTACGCTACGACGGCGATATCTGCGCCCATGGCCGCAGCGGCAAGACCGGCTGCACCCGCTGCCTCGATGCCTGCCCGGCCGCGGCCATAACCCCTGCCGGCGACCGGATCGAAATCGATCCGGTGATCTGTGGTGGCTGTGGCAGTTGTTCGGCCGTGTGCCCGACGGGAGCGGCCGCCTATGCCCTGCCGGGGCGGGCCGGTCTCATCGAGCGCATCGGCTTGATGGTGCGCACCTTCATGGACGCCGGCGGGCCGGCCCCGGTGCTGCTTTTCCACGACGAGACCCATGGGGCGGAGATGATCGCCATGATGGCGCGCTTCGGACGCGGGCTACCGGGCCATGTGCTGCCGCTTGGCCTCAACCAGGTGACGCAGGCCGGCCACGACATCTTTGCCGCCGCCCTTGCCGCCGGCGCGGCGCGCATCGATATCTTGTGCAATCCGGCAAGGGCCGACGAACTGGCCCCCAGCGCCACCGAAGCCGAACTGATGAACGCCATCTGCTCGGGCCTCGGGGTGGCCGATTCTGAGCGGGTGCGGCTCTTGGACGAGGCCGATCCGGACGCCATCGAGGCGCGGCTATGGGAGGACGCGATCCCTTCCGGCCTCAAACCCCAGCGCTTTGAGGCAAAAGGTTCCAAGCGCGACGTGGCGCGTACCGCGTTGCACCTGGTGCGCGATGCCAGCGGTGCAAAGGCGGAGACCATCGCCCTGCCGGCGGGCGCGCCCTATGGCCGCATCACGGTCGATGCATCGGCCTGCACGCTGTGCCTGGCCTGCGTCGGGGCGTGTCCGACCGGCGCCATCCTCGACAACCCCGACAAGCCGCAGTTGCGCTTTACGGAAAGCGCTTGCGTGCAGTGCGGCCTGTGCCGCAACACCTGCCCGGAAAGCGCCATCACCCTGGAGGCGCGCTACGACTTCACCCCGGCGGCGCTGACGCCCACAACCCTCAACGAGCAGGAACCCTACAACTGCATATCCTGCGGCAAGCCTTTCGGCACCCGTTCGAGCGTAGAACGCATCGTCGAAAAGCTCGCCGGCAAGCATGCCATGTTCCAGACCGAAGAGGCACAAAGGCTGATCCGCATGTGCGACAAGTGCCGCATCGAGGCGCAGGCCGCGGCCCTCGACGGGGGGCAGCAATCGCGGCCGCGCGTGCGCACCACGGCGGACTATGTCAAGGCCGAGGCCGAGGCCAAGGCGGCCGGCAAGACGGCACTTGATGTGGACGATTTCCTCATGGACGACTGAGCCTGAAGGAACCGGTCAGCTGCCGCGGCATTGCCATCCAGGCGCGGCTGTGATCCACTGGCCTTCATCCAATCATCGTCATGGCGCCACGAGGGGCTCGGCACAGCACTCAAAGGTCATCTCGACATGCGAAGGCTCGCTACCTGGACTGCCGCCATCGCGCTTTTGTGCGCGGCCGTCACATCGGCTCTCGCCGAAAAACGGGTGGCGCTGGTCATCGGCAATGCCCACTACCTGAAGGTCGGTACGCTCACCAACACCCTCAACGATGCTGGCGACATCGCCGCCAAGCTCGAGCAGATGCATTTCTCCGTCGCCCTTCTGGATGATCTCGGCTATGACGCCATGCGCCGGGCGTTGCGGGAATTCGGCGACAAGGCGGCCGGCGCCGACGTGGCGCTATTCTACTACGCCGGCCACGGCATGGAGGTGAACAGGCAGAACTTTCTGGTGCCGGTCGATGCGACGCTGAAGACCGACCGCGATGTCGATTTCGAGGCCATCCCGCTCGATCTGGTGATGACCGCCGTCGACGAGGCGAAAAGCCTCAGGCTGGTGCTGCTCGATGCCTGCCGCAACAACCCGTTTGCCAATACCATGAAGATGACCTCGGACAGTCGCTCCATTGGCCGCGGCCTGTCGCGGGTCGAGCCGGCGACCGGAACGCTGGTCAGCTTCGCGGCCAGGGAAGGCACCACAGCGTCCGACGGCGACGGGCGCAACAGTCCTTATACCTCCGCCCTTTTAGACAATCTCGACACCCCGTCGCTGGAAATCAACCTGTTGTTCCGCAAGGTCCGCGACGAGGTCATCGCCAAGACCAACGGCGAGCAGGTGCCGTTCACCTACGGCTCACTGCCGAGCACCCAGTTCTTCCTTGCCGGCCGGGGACCGGCCGCAGCGCCGATCAAGCTACCCGATAACACCGCATCGCGGACCGACAACGCCGCGTCGGTGGCCATCGAGACTGCCTTCTGGACGTCGATTGCCAACTCCAGGAATCCGCAGAGCTACGAGGCATATCTGGCCAAGTATCCCAATGGCAATTTCGCGGTTCTGGCGCGTATCCGGTTGCAGGCGCTGAAAGATGCCGCAGAAGCGACTGACAAGGCCGCCCAACAGGCCTTGGCGGAGCAGGCTGCCCAACAAGCTGCCGCCGACCCGGCCGCCGTCGAGCAGACAGCATCCGAGCAGGCCGCGGCCAAGGCGGCAAGGGCCAAGCGGGTGGCCGAACAGCAGCGCCTCGCCAGCCTCGATGCAACAAAGGCGCGGGCGATCTACGAAAGCAAGCGAGCAGGCTTCGGCGGCTGGATGTCGAGCGCCGGGCACCAGGCCGACGTAGAGTACCACATCAAGCACCACCTGTTTCCGGTCTATGTGGAGGGTCTCAGCTACGGCGGCAACAGGTTGTTCAGGACGCTCTACAAACCGCTGCCGAAGTCGGTCAAGTATTTCAACGCGCGCCACGGCCTGAGCCCGTCACAGTTCGCCGACCTCGATGCCCAACTGAACCGACAGGGCTACCGGCGGCTGTTCCGGCAGGAATTCACCGACAGGTACGGGACCTTCGTCCAGGCTACGTGGGTCAAATGAGGCGACCGCGCGGC
Source organism: uncultured Rhizobiaceae bacterium (assembly GCA_964568825.1). Taxonomy (GTDB): domain Bacteria; phylum Pseudomonadota; class Alphaproteobacteria; order Rhizobiales; family Aestuariivirgaceae; genus CAVVDT01. Next base: position 13,960 of record CAZMSA010000048.1, read on the forward strand.
TAATTCGCCTTTGCCGGCGGAAACTGGCCGGCGCAGGTGGCAATCGCTCTTTCACGATAATTGGCGTGCTGGGCCCGGGTAATGAGACCGTTGGCCAGGAGGCGGTCGACATCGGCGGTGCGCGTCGCCTTGCAGGCATTGAATTTCGCATTGCCGGACGGATCGGAGAGCGCGCTGGCGCCGGGGTTGACGGCAAGGGGCCGGCCGGCGGAATCGAGGTTGCTGGCGGCGTGCCAGACCTGCGCCATGGCCAGAAGCGCAGCCAGGGCAACCAGCCCGGCCAGCGCCCGCGCCCGGCGGCGGTCGAGAAAATGTACGGACTGCGCTTCCACGGCAATTGTCCTCCCGATTGATGCCTATTGCGTTTCCTCGACCGGCAGATTGACGATGAGGTTCTGCGGCTTCATCTTGACCTTTCCGGCCGGCGACTTGGCAAGCGCCAGGTAGATGGGCTTGCCTCGCAGCCGGGCGGCGATGCGGCTTTCGTCCAGCACCTGCATGCGGAACAGCCCGATGATGGCGCTTGCCTCATCAAAGGTCAATTCCTCACCTTGATACAGCCGGTCGAGCAGGCGGCTCGCCTCGCTGTCGAGGCCGATGTGCCAGGTCCAGTCATCGTCGTCGATGCGCTGGCGCGGCTCGACCCGCACGGCAAGCCCCAGCAGGTGCCGCAGCCAGAGTTCGATCACCCGGGCAAAGGCGTCGTTGGCGGGCTGGGTAAAGCGGAAGTCGACGACGGTGTCGAAGCGGTCGGAGCGTTGCCAGTAGAGCGCCTTGTTGTCCTCATCCAGCACATCAAGCTCGACGCGGCGCATCGGCGTTGCGGCCTCGGCGACCAGTTGGCCGAGACCGCCCATGCCCATCGACGAGGCGTGCATGGAGACGATCTCGTCATCGGCCAACATCAGCCCGCCACCCTCGGTCGAGACCGACTGGTCGCGAAACAGCAATTCGGCGGCGCGCCAACGCATCGGATCGTCGATGCCTTTCAGGGCGCCGGCGAGAATGGCATGCACAAGCTGGTCGACGAACAGCGGGGCGATCGAGCGGTTGCCGTGGCGGGCGAGCCTGAGCCAGGCGCCCTCCAGCGTGCCCTCGGCCTCCAGCAGGTCGCGCAGGGCAAGGAAGATGCGGTAGTTGTCGCGCGCATCGGCATCGGCTAGGCGCACTAGGTCGGCCGTCGACACCGGCTCGTAGGGGTCGTCCAGCAGGCGGCCGAAGAGGGCGATTTCAGCATCGCAGGAATGTTCCACCGGCTGCAGTTCGGGCCGCGACAGGAAGGCGCGCAGGAAGTCCGGCGTGACCTTCAGCCAGCCCCGCGCGTCGGGTTCGAGAAGCGCGATGCCGGAGCTTTGCCAGATCTCAGCCATGGGTGTCCTCGACATCCCAGACGCGGGCATGACGCGGCTCGCCCGGCGGAGTGATCTCGCGAAATTCCTCGCGGATATTGCCGTCGGCATCGAGCCGGCGATAAACGGTGAAGACGGTGTTCACGGGCTTTTCGGCGCACAGATCAATGATGAACGCCATTTCCTCATCCGCCGCCTCGGTCGCTGCCGCTGCATCCGGCGCCCCCAGAACGTCCACGAAATGCCTTGCCAGCCCGGCGGCGATGTCGCGGTGCGCGGCCTCGTCCATCGTGGCGATGGTGGCGAAGGTCGAGCGCCCGAAACTCGGCAGGCCGAGAAAGCCATTGGCAAAGGCTTGCCTGGTCTTTCCGGCAATATCGGATGAATCGAGGCCGGCGAATTCAAAGGCGCCGGAGACCACCCATTCGCGTTCACCGGCCGGGCGGGCAAAGACCGCCAGGTCGGATTGATCGAAGCGGATGGCGCGCAGGAATTTCATCGCCTCTATCAAAACCGTTCGATGCGGTCGATGAGGCGGCGGGCATAGGCCCCACCGCTGGCTGCGACCAGGAGATTGCCGTCATCGTCGAGCCCCAGAAAGCCTTTGCCCGGAGCCGCATCGCCGGCGGCTTCCTCGACGCGCCCGCACCACATCTCGTGCACCGGGCGAAACCCCTCGTTCTCCCAGGTGTCGATCCAGGTGAGGATATGGCGGGTGATGCTCTCGAGCAGGCGGGTGCGGTCAATGTCGCCGCAGCCTTCGTCCCACAGCGAGGTCGTGCTTGGATCGAGACCCGGCTCGGCCAGCGTGGCGGCGGGCTGGATGGCGAGTGTCAGGCCGGTCACCATGTGGGCGGCCGATCCGCCTTTGCCGGTCGACGACAGGGCGGTGCGCACTTCGCCGGCCACCGCCCCATTGATCAAAAGCCCTCCCGGCCAGCGGTAATGCACCGCGGTGATCGGCGGCGCAATGGCCCCGAGCGCATCGCCGAAGGCGACCATCACCAGCAGATGCACCTGTGCCGCGCGCACCGCTTCGACGTCGGGCTCCAGCACCAGTGCAAAATCGAGCCGGTTGACGGCCTCGGACCAATAAAGATCGCCGGCACTGGCGTTGCCTTTCTTCACGGCATCGAGGGCGGCCCGAAAAGCATCGCCCGAGGCCTCAACCGGGTGGCCGGCAATCAGCGGTGGAAAAGCGGGTAGCGCCAGGTCGTCGGACATTTCAGCCCAGATCGACCTCGCCCTCGACCGTGTGGTCGAGGCCGAGCCCGGGGGCACTGATCCGGGCGGTGATCTTCATCTTGCCGGATGCGGTGCCCGATGCGCGCACGGCCTCTTCTATCTTCTGCTGCGAGGTCACCCCCACCTGCTTGAGGAACTTGCGCATCGACATGTTGAAGCGGTCATCGTCCATCGAATGTAGCCTTTCAGCCGCCCTTTAGAGGCGGACATTGCTTGAGGTGTAGACATCGGCGGCGGTCCAGCCCAGCCTGGAAAGGGTAAACCCGGCCACCGCAGCGATCGCCACCAGCGCAATCATGCTCAATGCGAATGCCTTCATGGATTGATCCTCCTTTAAGGTCGCGGACCGGTTGGGCCGGTTGCCCTTCTTAGATAGGCGATGAGGGCGGCGCGGTCATCAGCGTTGGCCATCTTTTGTAGCGGCATTTTGGTCCCTGGTATGTAGTGCTCGGGGCCTTCGGCGAAAAGTCGGCCGATGGTTTCTTCATTCCACACGATGGCGGAGTGCGCCAGGGCCGGCGAATAGACATAGCCCGGCAGGGTGCCGGCGCGGCGCCCGAAGATGCCATAGAGGCTGGGACCGGCGCGGTTGCCGCCGTCGCGCTTCAAGGTGTGGCAGATGGAGCACTTGCGGCGGAACTGCAATTCGCCGGGGCCAACGCCTTCGCTCACCTGGAAGCGGCGGGGATAATCGCCCACCACCTGTTCAAAGGCATTGCCGGGGAGGAACTGCCAGAAATGCGCCTCATCGTCGAGGCCGCCCATGTACAGGGCATCGCCACTGGCCGTGAAGGCCAGCGCCCATACCGGGCCATAGGGGTTATCGAGGCTGCGCACGACCTTCCAGATGGTCGTATCGTAGACCTCGATCAGGCCATCGCCGCCGGCCGCGGCAAGCGCGCCGTTGAGGCTGAGGGCGAGCGCCAGGATCGGGCGTTGGCGCCGCGCGATCACCCTCGCCTCTTCAACGCCGGCAAGATCGACGAGACCCAGCGTGCCGTCGAGGGCGCCGAACAGCACATGGGTGCCGTCCCCCATCAGCTTGATGACGTTGATGCCCCATCCGTGCTTTTCGACGATGCGCTCTTGCACGCCGTCGGCCACCCGCCATTCGCGCAAGGTGCCGTCATATCCGGCGGTCAGTAGATGGGCGCTGTCGGCGGTGAAGGCGACAGCGTTGACGTTGCCGGCGTGGCCTGAAAGGACCGGTCCTGCCTTGAGGGTCTTGAGGTCCCACAGCCTTGCGGTCATATCCCACGAGGCCGAGGCCGCCCAGCGCCCGTCCGGCGATACCGCAACCCCCACCACCTTCATGGCATGGCCCTTGAGGCGGGCGATGAGCCGGCCGGCATCGAGATCGAACACCCCGACGGTTGCATCGTCGCTACCTGTTACGGCGCGCCTGCCGTGATCGGCGAAGGCGACGGCGTTGACAGCGGCTTCATGGTCGAGGAAGCGATGTTCGAGGCGCGGCTTTGCAGCATCGAAGCGCCAGGCGATCATCGAATAATCGAAACTGCCGGTGATGGCGCGGGCACCATCGCGCGAAATGGCGATGGCCTTGACCGGGCCGCCATGGCCGACGAGATCGCGCGGATCGAGGCTGCTGCGGGCGGCGCTGGCAAGCGTTGCGGCGAGCAACAGGAAAAGCGTTACGACCGGGCGCCGCCAGCCAGCAGCGCCGGTGCATTCAACCCATCGCCGTGCCGCGGCGAGCGACATGGCCGCAGGCCGACTATTCGGCGGGCTGGGGGCTGGCGCCTGCCTCATCCCCACCCTTGGCGGCGGCCTTGGCCTCCACTTCCTCGACCCACAGGTCGTGGTGTTCCTTCGCCCAGTCGAGGTCGACCTGGCCCGAGCCCATGGCGTCAAAAGCGCCTTCCATGCCCAGCGTGCCGATATAGATGTGAGCGAGGATCACGCAGGTAAAGGCGATGCCCACCAAGGCGTGCCAGACCTGCTCGAGCTGCTGTTCGGCGAGCGGGCTGAGATGGGTCGGCAGCGAGGCCCCGAAGGTGTTGAGGAAGACGAAGGTCTTCGACATGAAGTCGGTCTGGAACGGGAACATCAAGGCGATGCCGGACAGCGAGGCCGAGATCGTCCCCAGCACCACCAGCCAGAAGACGATCTTCTGGCCGGCATTGAACTTTCTGGCGTGAACGCGCGTGCCATGGCTGAACAATCCGCCGCCCTTCAGGAGCCACACGATGTCGCTGGGGCCGGGGATGTTGTGGGCGACCCACAGCACGAAGGCCAGTGCCACGCCAACCATGAAGGCAAAGGCCACATAGTGATGGGCCAGCTTGCCATATACGGTGATGTCGGCGAACGCTGGCTTGCCGATCAGCGGCAGCAGCACATAACGCCCGAACAGCAGGTTGAGGCCGCTGAGCGCCAGGATGATGAAGGAGCCCGCCATCAGCCAATGGGCAAAGCGTTCCAGCAGGCTGAAACGTTCGATGGTTTGCCCCGACGGGCCGCCCTTGATGCGCACCCGACCGCGCAGCACAAAGAACACGCTGAGCGCCAGGATGGTGGCGAGCAGGGCATAGGCGCCGTAGACGGTGAGCGGACCGTTGTGGAACAGCCGCCAGGTTTCGCCTTCCGACTGGATGAGTTGACCGGCCTTGGTGTCGGGAATGGTGACGCGGCCGATCTGGCCCTTGCGGATGGCGCTCCAGATATCGGAGTTCGAGACGCTGCCCTGCGCCTCGGTCCTGAGATCGTTGGAGGTCGCTGGCGCTGTCGTCGTCTGGGCTTGCGCGCCGTGTGCCACGGCGATCACCAGGGCAAACGAAACGACCGCCGCCACCAGGGCCCGCCGCAGCAGCCCCGATCCCGTCAATGCGTATGCGAGCTTCGACATGGTCCTTAATCCCTTGCCCCCACTTGCCAACGCGGCCCGGCCCGCTCCGAGAAGGGTGCCGCGCCGGGTCGAGCGGCACTCAAAGTGTCGACAATCCCTGCTCGGCGGTGCGTGCCCTGAGCGCCTTTACGGTCGCCGCGCTGAGCGGGGTATCCGGCGTGCCCTGATAGGTGCCCTTCTCGAGGCTGATCGGTCGGTTCGTCTCGGCCTCGCGACAGGCCGAAAGGGCCACTGCGGCGGCCAGTGTCAACGAGACGACGAGGAGCCCCTTGAGCGGGCGTATCATGTTGCGCATTGCCTTTCTGCTATTGCCGCTGGAGCGGGCGAAAAGAGGCGCCGGACGCTGCCGCCGCCCCTTTTGTCAGTCTCAACCGATCGTCCGGTCAGGAACCGCTGCCCGGATAGGCCTTGCCCCAACCCCAGGCACCGGCCCCGAAGCCGCGGGCGACGACGCGCTCGCGGTAAATGGCCGAGACCTGATCGCCGTCGCCGGCCAACAGGGCCTTGGTCGAGCACATCTCCGCGCACAGTGGCAACTTGCCCTGGGCGAGGCGATTGCGGCCGTACTTCTTGAACTCGATGTCGGAGTTGTCGGGCTCCGGGCCGCCGGCGCAGAAGGTGCACTTGTCCATCTTGCCGCGCGAGCCGAAGTTGCCCACCTGAGGATACTGCGGTGCCCCGAAGGGACAGGCATAAAAGCAGTAGCCGCAGCCGATGCACAGGTCCTTGTTGTGCAGCACCACGCCCTCGGCGGTCTGGTAGAAACAATCCACCGGGCACACCGACTTGCACGGCGCGTCCGAGCAATGCATGCAGGCCACCGAGATGGAGCGCTGACCGGGATGGCCGTCATTGATGGTGACGACGCGTCTGCGGTTGACGCCCCATGGCACCTCGTTTTCGTTCTTGCAGGCGGTGACGCAGGCGTTGCAGTTGATGCAACGATCGGCGTCACACAGGAACTTCATGCGAGCCATGATTCAGTTCTCCTCAGGCTTTGGCAATCTTGCACAGGGTGACCTTGGTCTCCTGCATCTGGGTGACGACGTCGTAGCCGTAGGTCTGGGCGGTGTTGGATGATTCACCCAGAACATATGGATCGGCTCCGGCCGGATAATGCGACCGGCGATCCTCGCCCTCGAAATGGCCGCCGAAGTGGAACGGCATGAAGGCGACGCCCCTGGCCACCCGCTCGGTGACCATGGCCATCACTTTCACCTTGCCCTTCTCCGGCCCCTCCAGCCAGACCATCTCGCCGTCCTTGATGGCAAGGTCGTTGGCATCGACCGGATTGATCTCGACGAACATGTTCTGCTGCAGCTCGGCCAGCCACGGGTTCGACCGCGACTCGTCGCCGCCGCCCTCGTACTCCACCAGGCGACCCGAGGTGAGAATGATCGGGTAGTCCTTGGAGTGGTCGACCTGCTGGATCGACTTGAAGAGCACCGGCAGGCGATTGCGCCGGATGTCGTCGTAGGTGGCGTACTTGTCGAGCAGGTCGCGCCTCGGGGTGTAGAGCGGCTCGCGGTGCAGCGGCACCGGATCGGGGAAGTTCCACACCACGCAACGGGCCTTGGCGTTGCCGAAGGGGGCGCAGCCGTGCTTGATGGCGACGCGCTGGATGCCGCCCGACAGGTCGACCTTCCAGTTTATCTTCTCAGGCGTGTCGCCACCCACTTTCTTGATGGCCGCCAGTTCGTCGGCCGTCAGGTCGCCGTCCCAGCCGAGCTTCTGCAGCATCCCGT
>CAZMSA010000049.1:0-21080 GCA_964568825.1 uncultured Rhizobiaceae bacterium
TCGATGAATCACGCAAACACGCCGATGGGAATCCCCTTCTCAAACACGCTCTAAAGCGTGACTGATGAGACCGTTTACGGGGAGTTTCTTCTCTCTTTTTTCCTGTCGAAATTTATGTCGCTGCAAGACCAACTTATCTCTAATTATTATTCAATTCATTCGACGCATGTTTTCGTATCCCTAACTTATTTAAGCAATCTTCACCACACACAATGTGGAACGAAACGCATGAGCAGTCTCGAGTTTGGTGAAAAAACGTACACCTTCTCAATGAAGGGGAGTGGTCGAACCAGCGGAAACCTCGCTCGGCTGTTAATCTTGTTGTCCGTGGCAATTTTCTCCACCGAAATGACATTAGCCTTCGGCCTAGGCCAAATTCATCTGAGCCGGACTATTGCTCAATTTATCGGCTTCGATTTCCCTGACATGCGCAATACGGCCTTTGAAGGAATTATTGATGCATTGCTTTTGACCATCATCGTCTTTCCGGGTTTATATTTTTTTGTCTTCAAAAAGCTCGACGAACAAAATCAGCAGCTAATGGAGTCCGAAACCAAGCTGGAACAACGGGTTGCCGCACGAACCAGGGAGCTTGAACAGGCCGTCGATCGGGCAACGCGCCAGCAACGACAGATTGCTGCTCTGAACGAAATGGGTCAGGCTTTGCAAGAGTGTCGGGCCCCCGATGACGCATACCGCATTTCCAGTGAACAGCTGAGCCGAATATTTCCCGAACTCTCCGGGTCGGTATACGTGAAAGATCAGGTGGGTGATGTCCTCGTTAAGGTTGCCGAGTGGGGCGGGAAGCCGAAATCGACATCCGATTCGACCTCAAACAAAGCGCAAATAGAGGACCAACGACGATTGCGCGTGCAGTTGACGGCCCAGGGCGAGGCGCTTGGTGTACTTTGCCTCGATGCAGATTGCGACCACGCGAGCGACGACGCCAGCAGGCCGCTGCAGCACCGAATGCAGTTCTACGGCGCAGTTGCCAAGAACCTCGCGCTGGCGATTTCTAATCTTCGTCTGCGTGAACTTCTGCAACAGCAAGCCCTTCAGGATCCTTTGACAGGACTCCCCAACAGGCGGTTTCTCATTGAGACTTTGGAGCGCGAAATGCATCGGTCCGTCCGTCACGGTCAACCGCTCAGCGTCATCATGCTGGACGTCGATAATTTCAAGATCTTCAATGACAGGTTCGGCCACGAGGCAGGCGATGCGGTGCTCGTCGATCTCGGCGCACTGTTGCGGCAGTCGGTCCGCGGCGAGGATGCCGTTTCCCGATATGGCGGTGAGGAGTTCATCGTGCTACTTCCCGGCGCGGATCAGGACGTCGCCTTGCGTCGTACCGAGAGCATCCGCAGAAAAGTCGAATTGCTCACCGTTGACCATCACGGCCAGCCGTTGGGCCGGATTACGATCTCCGCCGGCATAGCAGTCTATCCGCTCCATGCCAAAGACCCGAATGCCCTTCTGCGAGCCGCCGACCAGGCGATGTACGCGTCCAAGAGAAACGGCCGCAACCGAACAAGCCTGGCGCCCAGTTTGTAGCACGACCTTGAAACCGTACCCAGCAGGGGGCCATGCGGAATGCTTGGTAATTTCAGCGGAGTGATATCACCAATTCGATGACTTCCCAACTTGGCTTTTGCAAGCAATCGCGCACCGGCCTTGGTGCAGGCAATCATCGCTGATCAGCAGTTACGCCCGGCTTTCGTGCCCGCTATCGATTACGCAGGATCAGTCGCGCCAGGCGGTAACCGCCTTCTATGGCCACCGCCAGAGCCACCATCGCAACCAGGACCATAAGTTTTGCCGGCGCCGTCATGGCCGTCTGCCAGATCAAGGCAGCAAGTGCTGACAGGCATGCGGTCGCGCCAAGCCACGAAATCCAGCTGCGGCTGCCGGTTTCCGATGCCTTGAGGGCGTTACCCGCATTCACCGCTGCGAATATGGCAAGAAATCCGGCGCTGCCCATGGTCGAAATGCTCGTGAGGTCGAAGCCGTTGGCCACGATCAGGGTCAGACCGGCAGTGATCAGCAGCCCTTCCACCGGCTCGCCCCACACCTTGCGCTCCAGCGCCGAGGGCAACTCGCCGTCGCGGGCAATGCAATAGCTGAGGCGCGCCGCGCCATACAGAGTAGCATTGATGGCCGAGCCGGTGGACAACATGGCGGCCACAGCGATCATGGTGAAGCCAGATTCACCGAGAAATGGCCGCGCCGCCACGGCTAGCGCGTAGTCCTCCGCCGCGATGATCTGATCGAGTCCGAGGGTTCCCACCGTGACGAGCGCGACCAGAATATAGAGAACGATCACGATGCCGACCGACAGAAAGAAGGCGCGCGGCAACGTTTGCGCCGGCAAGCGTACGTCCTGGGCGGTATTGGCAATCAGTTCGAAACCCTCATAGGCCAGAAAGATGATCATGCCGCCGGCCGCCAGTTGCAGAGGCGGCGACCAAGTGCCTGGCTCGATATGCGCCATCTCGACGCTCGGCAGACCGGCACCCACGAACACAATAAGGATCGCCAGTTTCAGGCCAACGATCCAGTCTTCCGCCTTGGCGATCAAATCAGCGCTCAACAGGTTCAGCCCCGTGACGACGATCACGACGAGGCTGATCAGCATATGCTTGCCAAGTCCCTGCCAGGCTTCGGCCAGGAATGTCGCGCCATAACTGCCGAATGCGAAGGCATAGAGCGACAGCATCACGACATAGCTCAGCCACAAGAGAACATTCAGACTGCCAGAGAACAGCCCAACACCGAACATACGGTCGAGAAAGACAACAGTCCCCCCGCGGCTGGGATGGGCAACAGACAGCTTGGCATAGGAATATGCCGTCAGCAGCGCCACGATGCCGGCAAGCGCAAAGGCCACCGGCGTACCGCCGCGGGCAAGCTGCACCGCCAGGCCGAGGACAGCGAAAATACCGCCGCCCACCATGCCGCCAATGCCGATGGCGACAGCCCCGACCAGCCCCATCTTGCCGTTTGCGGTCCCCCTCACGCGCGGAAGTCCCCCTCAATATCCCTAAGGAGCCGCCATATCTCGCGTCCCGTGTCCGAAACATCAGCGGCCATCCCGACTTTGATCCTCGCAAATGACGTCTACCTGGTCCAGACAATCACGCCGATGTCAAAAAGGTTGCCGTGCGGCGCGAGGGGTGGAAAAGTGCATCCGTCTGAAGGAGGGGTTTGCGAATGAAGATTGCCATCACCGGCGGCGCCGGTTTGCTGGGCAGAAAGCTGGCCCAGCATCTGGCGTTGAACGGTCAGTTGGGCGGGCGCGAGGTCACCGGGCTCACGCTCTACGATGTGGTGACGCCGACTGTTCCCGATGGCGCGCCCTTTCCGGTGCGCTTGATGACCGGCGATCTGCCGGGCGAAGGCGAGACCGACCGGCTTGTCGCCGAGCGCCCCGATGTCGTCTTCCACCTGGCGGCCATCGTGTCGGGCGAGGCCGAGCAGGAATTCGACAAGGGCTATCGCATCAACATGCAGGGCACCCACAATCTGTTTGAAAGCGTGCGTCATGCCTATGAGGCGAGCGCCAGCAAACCGCGGGTAGTCTTCACCTCCTCCATTGCCGTATTCGGCGCGCCGTTTCCGGAAAAGATACCCGACGACTTTCACCTGACGCCACTCACCAGCTACGGCACCCAGAAGGCGATCGGTGAACTGCTGCTGGCCGATTACACCCGCAAGGGCATGCTCGACGGCGTCGGCATCCGCCTACCGACCATCTGCATTCGGCCGGGCAAGCCCAACAAGGCCGCCTCAGGGTTTTTCTCAAATATCTGCCGCGAGCCGCTGGCCGGTCGCGAGGCCGTCCTGCCGGTATCCGAGGACGTGCTTCACTGGCACGCCAGTCCACGCGCCGCCATGGGCTTCCTCACCCACGCCGCCACCATTGACAGCAACCGCCTGGGCACCCGGCGATCCCTCACCATGCCGGGCCTGCCGGTCACGGTCGGCGAGCAGATCGCGGCGCTCAAGCGGGTGGCGGGCGAGGCAGTGGTCAAACGCATCCGCCGCGAACCGGACCCCTTCGTTCAGAAGATCGTCGCCGGCTGGCCGCGCCAGTTCGATGCCCGCCGCGCGCTGGAACTGGGGTTCACCGCAGACGGCTCCTTCGACGACATTATCAGGATTCATATCGAAGATGAGCTGGGCGGCAAGGTGGCTGGTTGACGAATGATGACACACGACGATATCGAGCGGGCTTTGGCTCACCTTTGGCAGGCCTGGAGGGCGGGCCGGGTGATGGCTCACCTGCCCGACGACATGCGTCCGGCAACGCGCGCGGAAGGTTATACCATCCAGGCGCGGTTGGAAGCCCATACAGCCGCGCCGCTCTATGGCTGGAAGATCGCCGCCACCAGCACCGCCGGCCAGGCACACATCAATGTGAGCGGCCCCATGGCCGGGCGTATCCTCGCCGAGCGGGTGGTGGAAGACGGATCGAGCGTATCGCTAGAGGGCAACCGCATGCGGGTGGCGGAGCCGGAGTTCGCTTTCCGCATGGGCACCAACCTGCCGCCACGTCGCAAACCCTATGCGATGGACGAGGTGATGGCCGCCGTCGCCAGCCTGTACCCGGCCATCGAGGTTCCCGATTCGCGCTTTGAGGACTTCACCGTCGTGGGCGAGGCTCAACTCATCGCCGACAATGCCTGTGCCCACCTGTTCATGCTGGGCGCCGAAGCCGACGACTGGCGCACCCTCGATCTCGCCACCTACCCGGTTGCCTGCAGCGTCGCCGGGAAACTGGAGCGCGACGGCCTGGGTGCCAACGTACTGGGCGACCCGCGCCTTGCGCTTACCTGGATCGCCAACGAACTTTCAGGATTGGGCATCGGCTTGAAGGCCGGCGAGGTGGTGACGACGGGCACTTGCGCCATCCCGTTGCCGATCAGCCCCGGTGATCACTTCACAGCCGATTTCGGCCGCCTCGGCAAAGTCGGCCTCGCCTTTACGTGATCACGCCCCCCAGGTGCGTTCGAGAACGGCAATCCAGTTCTCGTGGGCGAGCTTGCGAAGCGTATCGTCGTTGTATCCGTGGTGGCGAAGGAAAGTCAGCAGGACGGGCAGGCCAGTGACATCGCCGATGTCGCGCGGCACATGCGCGCCATCGAAGTCTGAGCCGAGGCCCACATGATCTAGCCCGGCGTTGGCGATCAGGTGGTCGAGATGGCGCGCCATAGTATCGAGGGGGGTGTCGGTGCCGCTTTGCCCGTCGGGGCGCAGGAAGCAGGTGGCGAAGTTGAGGCCGACCATGCCGCCGGTGTCGCGGATGGCATGCAACTGGCGATCGGTGAGGTTGCGGGCATGGGGGCATATCGCGTGGGCATTGGAATGAGTGGCGATCAGCGGCGCCCGGCTTTCTGCGGCGACATCCCAGAAACCCTTTTCGTTGAGATGCGACAGGTCGACGACAATCCCCAGATCGTTGCACGCCTTGACCAACGCCTTGCCAAGATCGGTGAGGCCGGGTCCGGTGTCACCGGTCGAGGGATAGCGGAAAGGCACACCGTGGCCGAAAATCGTCGGGCGGCTCCACACCGGCCCAAGCGAACGCAGGCCGGCCCGGTAGAGTACATCGAGCGCGTTGAGATTGCGGTCAATGGCTTCGGCGCCCTCGATGTGAAAAACGGCGGCAACCACGCCTTCGGCCAGCGCGGCGCGAATATCGCTTGCGCTTCGACAGACCCTGAAGGCACCTTTCGCCGCCGCCTCGATGCGATACAGTATTGCTGCCATGGCTAGCGCCACCGGCAATGCATCGCTAGATTGCATCACGCGAGGCAGCGGCACATCGTAACGCTCGCCCTGCATGAGTTTGTCCATGGCGGCAAAACTCTCACCCGAGGGCACGAATATGGCGAACATACCGCCGCCGAAACCACCCTCGCGCATGCGTGGCAGGTCAAGATGGCCCTTACCGTCGCCGTCGATGAAGTCCCTCTCCACCCCCGGCTTTTTCTTCTTGTAGAGACGCAACAGGACATCGTTATGGCCGTCGAAGACGAGAGGCAGCGGTTGATCAGGCATGACGAAAGTTCTCACACGAATGTGGCGAATGCGACAGGGCAAAACGCTAATTTGTCATCAGCTAATGGATGTGGCTACCGCCGTTGACGTCGATCTCGCTGCCGGTGACGTAGGAGGCGAGATCACTGGCCAGGAACAGCGCGCAGCCGGCGACGTCGACGGCGTGGCCCGGTCTGGCCATGGGCACCGAAGCGATGACGGCCTTGAGCATTTCCGGCGTCATCAGCCCGGCGGTGATGTCAGTGTCGATGAAACTTGGACAGATGGCGTTGACGCGGACGTTATCGGGGCCAAGCTCACGCGCGCATGCCTTGGTGTAACCGAGGACGGCAGCCTTGGAGGCCGAATAATGCGAGCCGCCGAAGATGCCACCGCCGCGCTGGGCGGAGACCGACGACAGGTTGACGATCGAACCCGAACGTTGTGCCCGCATAACCGGTACCACGGCCTGCGTCATATACAGGGTGCCGCGCATGTTGATGTCCATGATGCGGCCGTAGCTTTCCGGGGTCACCTCCAGCAGCCGCTCCGGTGAGGTGATGCCGGCATTGTTGACCAGCACGTCGATACGACCGCAGCGCTTGAGGATGCGCGCAATGGCACGATCACATTGCGGCTTCTTGGTCACGTCGCACTTGAAACCCATGTGGCCGCGACGGCTCAGGGACATCGCCGCCTGTTTCGATTTTTCGGCATCGAGATCGAGAATGGCCACCCTCGCACCGTGCTCGGCGAACAGCCGCGCCATCGCGAGGCCGAGCCCGCGAGGGCTGGCCGCCCCGGTAATAACAGCGATCTTTCCCTTCAAAAGCATGGCTATTTCCCTTTGCCCAGAGCCTTGCGCACTCGTGCCGCAACGCCTTCGGCATCCAGCCCGTAATGGCGATAGAGGTGGGTGGGCGGACCCAGCAACGAATAGTCGTCCGGCATCCCGATGCGATGGAGGCGGCAGGCAAGGCCTTCCTCGGCGATCACTTCAGCGACGGCCGAACCGAAGCCGGAAGTTATATTGTGCTCCTCGGCGGAAATCACCATGCCATCCCCCCTGGCGGCGCGGCGGATCGGTTGGCGGTCGATGGGGCGGAGCGAATACATGTCGACGACAGTGATGGCTATGCCCTCGCGCTTCAGGATGTCGGCGGCCCCTAGGCTCGCCGCCACCAGGTTGCCAATGGCGAGGATCGTCGCATCGCCACCCTCGCGCAAGGTGTTGGAGCCGCCGATTTCCCAAGCCGGCGGCGTATCGTAGACCACCGTCTCGCGGCCGCGGCCGGCACGGAAATAGATGGGTCCATGATGGTCGATGGTGGCGCGGAAGGCAGACCGGATGGCGTTGCCGTCGCACGGTGCCATCACGGTCAGGCCGGCGACGGCGCGCAAGGCCCCGATATCTTCGTTGCAATGGTGCGATGTGCCGTAAAAGCCCATGGCGATGCCGGAATGGGTGCCGATCATGCGCACGTTGAGATTCGGATAGCAGATGTCGTTGCGGATGTTCTCCAAACCCATCAGGGCGAGGAAAAAGGAATAGTTGGAGATCACCGGCAGGTGCCCGGTGGTCGCCAGGCCCGCTGCCGCGCCGATCATGTTGCGTTCGGCGATGCCGAAGTTGAAATAGCGGTTGGGATATTTACGGCCGAAATTGATGACCTGAGTGGGCCGGCCGAGATCGGCGGTGCACACCACGATGTCGTCGCGGCCGGCATCGGCGAGTCCGATGAGCACCTCGCCAGTCGTCAGTTGCCGCGACAGACCCAGCGATGCGGCCATGTCCCAAGTGGCCTCGTCGTTCATGTCGCCGACGCGCGATTCCGACAGGTCGATCGCCGCCTTCATTTCGGCCGTCATGTAGCTCATGCCGGGCGCGCGCGGCTGGGGTACGTACTGGTTCATCCGATGTGGCCTTCCATCACTTCGCGATATGCCTGTTCCAGATCCCTGGGGCCGAGAAAGCCCAGATGCCACTCCCAGCCGTGCTCCATGAACGACACACCCTTGCCGGCGACCGTGTAGGCGAGCACGCAGGTCGGCCGCCCGTCGGGGGCGTTGAGCGCCCGGTTGAGGGTGTCGGAGACGGCATCAAGGTCGTGGCCGTTCTCCAGCACGAATGTTCGCCAGCCGAAAGCTTCCCACTTGGCCTTGAGTGGTTCGGTCTTCATGGTCTGTTGTGTCAACCCGTCGGAGCCGGCAGCGTTGATGTCGACAATGCCGATAAGATTGTCGAGGCCCCAGTGGGCGCCCGAGATCGCCGCCTCCCAGATCTGGCCTTCCGCCTGTTCGCCGTCGCCCATCAGGCAGACGACACGGGCCGGTGATTGTTTGCGCTTGAGGCCCAGCGCCATGCCGACCGACACCGACAGGTTATGGCCAATGGAGCCAGAGGAAAAATCCGCTCCCGGTACCTTCTTCATGTCGGGATGATCACCCAGCGGTGATCCGAAGCGGGTGTAGGTGTCGAGCCAGTCCTTCGGGAAGAACCCGAGATCGGCCAGCACCGGAAACAGGCCGATGGCGGCATGGCCCTTGCCCAGGGTGAAGCGATCGCGGTCGGCCCATCTGGCATCCTTGGGGTCGACGTTGAGAAGCTGGTAATAAAGGACGGCCACAAGTTCGGCCATGGAGAAGGTCGATCCGTAATGGCCCGAACCGCAGATGTCGGTGAGGCGCAGCGTCTCGAGGCGGATCATCCGCGCCTTTTCGCGCAAGTCCTCGTTGGAGACATTCTTGATGGCGCGACTGGTCATTTTGCGTCTCCGTTGTCGTGGCGCGGCTGCAGCCCGTTGAGGCGCAAGACGTAGTCGGCGAGCATGGGGACATGGCGGGCGCCCTCACCTGCTGCTTCCATGCCGGCAAAGAGGTTCTTCACCACCGACTGCAGGTAATTCACCCCGCCCGCCGCATTGGCCATGCTGGCGAGATAGCGCATGTCCTTGTGGGCGTTGGAGATGGTGAACTTGTGGGCATTGGGATCGCCATTGAGCGTCCATTGCATGAAGGTGTCATAGAAGCCGTTGCGCATGCGACTGGAGCCAATGACGGCGTGGAACTGGTCGACCGTCAACCCCGATTTCTGCGCCAGTGCCAGCGCTTCGGCATAGATGGCGGCATAGCCCATGGCGACGAAGTTGTTGATGAGCTTCATCTTGTGGCCAAGCCCCAGGGCGCCGAGATGATTGATGTTGGTCGACCAGCATTCGATGACCGGCTTCACCTTGGCGAAAACCTCGGGATCGGCGCCGACCATGCAGTCGAGTGTTCCTTCCTCGGCCTCCTTGGGGGTGCGGCTCAAGGGCGCGTCAACCATTGCCATACCGGCAGCGACCAGTTCAGCAGCGAGCGCCAGTGTCGAGACCGGATCGGCGGTTGAGCAGTCAATGACGATGAGGTCCTTTTTCTCCGAGGCAATGATGCCATCGGGACCGCGGATGAGGCTTTCCACCTGGGGTGAACCGGTGACGCAGATATGGACAATGTCTGAGGCCGCAGCCAATTCCTTCGCCGTCCTGGCTTCCCTGGCACCGCGCTTCACGAGGTCATCGACGGGCGCCCGGTTGCGGTGGCCCATGACGATCAGCGGATAGCCCTTTTCAATGATGTTCTTTGCCATGCCGTGGCCCATGAGGCCGACGCCGATGAAACCGATGGTCTGTTTGCTCAACTGATCATTCCTTCTCAAGTGCTGGTCTTTGTGGCGGCTCCGCCATTGAGGGCGCGATAGGCCTTGATCACCTGGCTATCATCTTCGGCGCCGTGGCCGAGGCCAGAAGTGGCGAGAAACATCTGATGCGCCACCGCCGCCAGCGGCAGGCCTTGCCTTACCTGGCGGCCGTGGTCGAGGACGATCCCCAGATCCTTCACGAAGATGTCGACGGCACTGGTGACCTGCGGGTCGACTTCCATCATGCGCGGGCCGCGATTGCCCCACATCCAGCTGTTGCCCGCCGACACGGAAATGATGTGGTGGATTGTCTCAAGGGAAACACCCGCCCGCTCGGCCACGTTCATGGCCTCGGCGGCGGCGGCGATATGGACCCCACACAACAGTTGGTTGATGAGTTTGGCGGTTGATCCCGCACCATGCGCCTCGCCCACGTGGAAGATGTTGCGACCCATGGAATCCAACAGCGGCCGAGCCTCGTCGAACACCACCTTGGGGCCGGCACACATGAAGGTGAGGCTTGCCGTTTCGGCACCCACAACACCGCCGGAGACCGGGCAATCGAGCATCCGTAACTGCCGGCCGGCGAGGCTCAGGGCCAGTTCTGCCGCCTGACCCGGCGGCTGCGTGCAGGCGGCAAGCACGATGGCATTGGCGGCCAGCGCTGCCGCGACGCCGGCCTCGCCGAACAGCACGGTCTTCGCCTGATCGCCGTTCACCACCATGAGGATGAGGATTGCAGCACCTTCAGCCGCCTGTGCCGCCGAGGCGGCCGCCCTGCCCCCGGCTGCCGTGAAGGCCTGCATGGTCGCCGGCTTGAGATCGAAACCCGACACATCGTGTCCGGCGCCCACAAGATTGGCCGCCATCGGCAGGCCCATGGCACCAAGACCGATAAACCCTACCCGCATCACCAGCTACTCCTTCACCGCGCCGGTCATGGCCGAAACGTAGTGGTTCACGAAGAACATGTAGACGATGGCTACAGGTATGGAGCCGAACAGGGCACCCGCCATCAAGGCGCCCCAGCGGTAGACGTCGCCGTCCACCATCTCCGACAGAATGGCGACGGGCACAGTCTTCTTGGCTGGCGACGACAGGAAGGTCAGGGCATAGATGAATTCGTTCCAGCACAACGTGAAACAAAAGATACCGGCCGAAATGAGCCCGGGGCCGGCCAGGGGCAGCACGATCTTGGTGAGGATCTGCCAGCGGCTGGCGCCATCGATGAGGGCGCATTCCTCAAGTTCGAATGGAATGGTCTTGAAGTAGCCCATCAACAGCCAGGTCGAGAACGGTATGAGGATCGTCGGGTAGGTGAGAATCAAGGCCCATTGCGTGTCCCATAGCCCGTATTTCACCACGATCAATGACAGCGGGATGAAGAGAATGGAGGGCGGCACCAGATAGGCGAGAAAGATCGTCCCGCCGATCCAACGCGCGCCCTTGTAGCGCAAGCGCACGATGGCATAGGCGGCAAGGACGCTCGCCACCAGCGACAGGAAGGTCGACACCATGGCGATGAACATGGTGTTCCACATCCAGTGGATGTAAGGCGTGTCGAGCAGCAGGTGGCGGATGTGATCGAATGTGGGCGCCACCACCCAATAAGGGTTCACGGCGCCAAAATTGACAAGTTGATCGTCGGGTTTGATGGCGGTGATGGCCATCCAGTAGAATGGGAACAGCAACACGAAGACAATCACCGACAGAGGGATATAGATGCGTACCCAGCGCTGAGGCAGCGACAGAAGGTAATCGCTGCCCGACATGCTGGTGGCTTCCAGGCGCGCCACGCGGCCGCGTTCCTGCCAGCGCCCCACGACGCCGTTGGCCGTCTCTGCAGGCGACTCAGTCATCGGATTCTCCCTGCTGCCACTTGCGCCGCTGCAGACCGAACCACGAGATCATGATCGCGGCGAGCAGAAAGGGAATCATGGCGGTCGATATGGCTGAGCCCTCACCCAGATAACCGCCGAGGATCGCACGCTGATAAGACAGCGTCGCCATGAGGTGGGTGGCATTGACCGGTCCGCCGCGGGTGATCGCCCAAATGAGCTGGAAGTCGGTGAAGGTGAACAGCACCGAAAAGGTCATGACCACGGCGATAATCGGTGTCAGCAGCGGATAAGTGATGTGGCGAAACAACTGCCATGGGCTGGCACCGTCGATGGTGGCGGCTTCGTAAAGCGACGGCGAGACGGTCTGCAGGCCGGCCAGCAGGGTGATCGCCACGAACGGCACACCGCGCCAGATGTTGACGGAAATAACGGAAATGCGCGCGTGCCAGGGATCGCCGAGAAAATCAATGTTATGCCCGATGAGGCCGGCGGTCTTCAGTGTCCAGGTGATGATCGAGAATTGCGGATCGAAGATCCACAAGAAGGCGATGGCCGACAGCACCGTCGGCACGATGAAGGGCAACAGCACCACGGCGCGGATGAAGGCCTTGAACGGCATGTGATGATTGAGCAGCAGTGCCAGATAAAGGCCGATGGCGAATTTTATGGTGCTGGCAACGATGGTGTAGAGCAGCGTGTTGAATACCGATAGCCAGAAGACGTTGTCGTCCCATAGCCAGGTGAAGTTGTCCAACCCGACGAATTCGCCCACCCGGCCGATACGGGCATCGGTCATGGAGAGCCATACGCCCAGGCCCAGCGGATAGGCGAGGAATATGACAAGAAACCCCATAGCCGGCAGCATGTACCAGAAGCCGAGCCAGTTGCGGTTCTGCCGGAGCAGCGTCCACACGCCGGGGCCGCTGTCGTCAATCTTGCCTTGAGCTGTGGTGACCGCCATGGGGATCGCGCTTCATCCAATGAAGAAAATTGTGGCCGGGCACGGAAGATGCCGTGCCCGGCCGGACGCGTTGCCTAGCGATAGATGCGCTTGGCCTGATGCTCGGCCTGGGCAATGGACTCTTTCAGGTCCAGGTGCCCGGTGGCGTAGTTGGCAAACATGTCGAGGACGATGAAGTCGGCCAGAGCGGCTGCCGCCTTCTCGCCCACCGAACCCTTGTAGCCCGCCGTGAGGGTGCGCTTGGCAGCATCGCGGAACACCGTGCGCTTGGGATCGTCAGTCCACACGGGCAGCGAATCATAGGCATTGAGCGACTGGGTGAGATAGCCAACCGCGCCTGTCAGCCACGGCCCGTAGGCTTCGGGCGACATCATGTATTCGATGAAAGCCCGGCAGGCATTGGGGTATTTGGTGTAGGTGAAGGCGAGCATCGGATAGGCGATGTGGAACTCGGTGGGGAAACCCACCGGGCCCGTCGGCCACAGGGCGTGGTCCATGTCGTTGGCAATGTCCATCATGTTGTCGCGCTGGGCGGCGGCGTAGATGGAAATGCCGTTGTTGGTCAACCATAGCTCATTGCCGAGGAAGGCCTTGTTGTTGGAGCCGTCGTTCCACGCAGCGGTGCCCGGAATGAAGGTCTCGTAGAGCGCCTTGACATATTCGCAGGCCTTGGCTGTCTCGGGCGAATTGATGGCAACCTTGTCGTTCTCATCCACCAGAAAGCCGCCGTTCGCCCATAGTGCCCAGTGTACCCAGGCATTGCCGTCACCCGAGGCGTGGCCAAGGGCAAAGCCGCCGGGCGTCTTGTTGGCCTTCAGCGCCTTCATCAACTCAAGGAAGCCGGCCGTATCCCCCGGTACGCCATTGGAGAAACCGGCCTTTTTCACCGCGTCAACGCGATAGTTGATGTAGTTGCCGTTGAAGCAGGCGGGAATGCAGATCCACTTGTCGCCACTCTTGCCGTATTTGACCGCCGACTTGACCCATCCACCATTGGCCTTGCCGAGCGCGTTGGCGAGGTCGGTGAGGTCGATGCACTTGTCGGGGAACAGGAACGGCAACGAATAAAGGCCCCAAACCAGATCGGGTCCCTGGCCGACATTGGCAGCAACCGAGGCCTTGGGCTGTACGTCGTCGAGCGATTCGTTCTGAACATTCACCTTGCAACCGGTCTTGGCGGTGAAGTCCGCGACCAGCTTCTTGAAAGCGTCTTCTTCCGATTGCACGAAGCGCTTCCAGCGCAGCAGCGTCAGTTCGGCGCCGGCTTCGGGCGTGTACATCATCGCATCGGCGCGGGCAACGCCGGGCCGCAGGAACGGTGAGGTGAAGGCCGCCATGGCGCCAAGCCCGGCACCCGTCTTGATGATCTCGCGTCTGGTAAATCTGCTCATCGGTTTCCTCCCTTTGTGAGCACCCGGCAATCTTGCCGTTTCAAATTCCTGTCGCTGTCACAATCGCTGGCCGGACGTAGCATCGAAAACATGCAGATGCACGATATCCGGCGTCAGGTGGATGACCTTGCCCGGCTTGAACTCATGACGCTCCTTGAAGGAGGCGAGAAGCGTCTGCTCGCCGATCCTGGAGACCACCAGCGTCTCGGCGCCGGTCGGCTCCACCACGTTGACTTTGGCTTCCATGCCAGTTCCACCGCCGGACAGGGCGAAATGTTCCGGGCGCAGGCCGCAGATAATCTTATGGCCCGCCGAGAGTCCGGTGCGGACGCCCAGCGGCACCGCAATGCTGCCATCAATCCACATCACCGGATCACCCTTGTCGCTGCCCACCTCACCCTCCAGCAGGTTCATGGCCGGTGAGCCGATGAAGCCGGCAACGAAGACATTGGCGGGAGTGTCATAGAGGTCCAGCGGCTGGCCGACCTGTTCCACCACGCCGTCCTTCATCACGACGATCTGGTCAGCCATGGTCATGGCCTCGATCTGGTCATGGGTGACATAGATGGAAGTGGCGGCAAGGCGCTGGTGCAGTTCGCGGATCTCAGTGCGCATCTGCACCCGAAGCTTGGCATCGAGGTTGGACAACGGCTCATCGAACAGGAAAATCTGCGGCTTCCTGACGATGGCGCGACCCATGGCGACGCGCTGACGCTGGCCGCCGGAGAGCTGGCGGGGATAGCGGTCGAGATAATCGGTGAGATTGAGAATGCGGGCGGCTTCCTCCACCCGCTCGCGGATGCGGGCGGCATCGACCTTGGCCAGCTTGAGGCTGAAGGCCATGTTGTCGAAGACCTTCATGTGGGGATAAAGCGCGTAGTTCTGGAACACCATGGCGATGTCGCGCTCCTTCGGTGGAACGCGGTTGACGATGCGCTCGCCTATGGCGATGTCGCCGGAGGTCACTTCCTCCAGCCCAGCCACCATGCGCAAAAGTGTGGACTTACCGCAGCCCGAGGGGCCAACCAGTACCGTGAACGAACCGTCCGGCACGTCGACCGACACGCCGTGCAGAACTTCCGTTGCGCCGAACGCCTTGCGCACATCGCGAATGTCGACGTGTGCCATCTTTCCTCCCGAGACCCAGTTGGTCTTTGACCTTGCCGGGGCCGGCGATACCAAACAGGTTGGCTTCCCGCAGTATTGTTGTTATGTTTGTTAGCGCTAACAATGCCTATCGAGCTGCAAGCTGTCAACGAAAAAGTCTGAGGTGGCATTGGCAAGCAGAAGCGGAGGCGAGAGAGTTGGACATGGACGAGGAAGTCCGCAATACGCGCCTGGCCAAGAATCTAAAGGTCGGGACGCTCGACGAGGTCGCAGCCCATGCCGGCCTGTCGCGGATGACCGTGTCGCGGGTGCTACGCGGTCATGGCTCGTTTTCCGCCGACGCCAAGCGCCGGGTGATGGAAGCGGTGGAAACGGTGGGCTATGTGCCCAACCGGCTGGCCGGAGCGCTGGCTTCGGCGCGTTCGACCCAGGTCGCGGTAATCATCCCCACCATCGGCAACATCGTCTTTACCGAAGTCATGTCGGGCATCAACTCGGTGCTGGTGGAGGCCGGGTTGCAGGGCGTTCTGGCGGTTACCGAATATGACGACGAGCGCGAACGCGCCCTGGTCGAAGGCGTGCTGTCATGGCGCCCGGCCGGAATCATCATCGCCGGGCTCGAGCACGGCAACAACACGCGGCGGCTGCTCAAGCGGGCCGGTGTGCCGGTGGTTGAACTGATGGATGTGGACGGCGAGGCCATCGATATGTGCGTCGGCCTTTCCCACAGCGAGGCAGGGCGCGTCATGGCGGCGCATTTCGTGGCGCGGGGGTTCCGCCGCATCGGCTTCATTGCGTGCGATATCAACCGCGACCTCCGGGCCGGCAAACGCCTCAGGGGCTTCGAGGAAGTGCTGGCGCAGCACGGACTGGAGATTGCAATCAGGCACGAACTGCCCCTGCCCACCTCCGTGCCGGGCGGTGCCGCCGCACTGGTGCATGTCCTCTCTCAATGCCCCGATCTTGATGCCGTCTACTTCTCCAATGACGACCTGGCCATCGGTGCCGTCCTTCATTGCCTGTCGTCCGGCATCGCAATGCCTGAACGCGTCGCCATTGCGGGTTTCAATGGACTGGTCATCGGCCAGCTGCTGCCGCGCCGGTTGACGACTGTCCGCTCGCCACGTTTTCCCATGGGCCAGCAGGCTGCCCGTTGCATCGTCCAGCGCCTGGCGGGTATTGAAGCGCCTAAGCGCTTCGATACGGGGTTCGAGTTCCTCACAGGGCAGACCACGTAAGACTTGCGCGCCACCACGGCAACCGGAGGAGGCAATCCATGCAGGTCGGCTTGATTGGGTTGGGGCCCATGGGACGCAATCTGGCGCTCAACCTGCGCGATGTGGGTCACCAGGTGATCACCTTCGATACGTGGCCCGAGGCCCGGAACTGGCGGGCGCAAGGGATTGCCGCGGCGCCCGATCTTGCCGGCCTGGTCCTCGAACTCGACCACCCGCGCCTGGTGCTTTTGATGGTCAAGGCCGGCCAGCCAGTCATGGCGCTGGCCCGCGAACTGGCCCCCATGCTGTCTGCCGGCGATGTCGTCTTGGACGGTGGCAATTCGTATTACAAGGACAGCGAGGCTCTGGCCGCCGAACTGGCCGGGTATGGCATCGGCTTTCTGGGCATCGGCATTTCCGGTGGTGCCGAGGGCGCTCGTCGCGGTCCGGCCATCATGGCAGGCGGCGGTGCGGACGCCTGGGCCAAGGCCGAGTCGCTGCTCGCCAGCATCGCGGCGCGCTGCGGCATAGAGCCGTGCCTTGCCCGGTTCGGTGACGGCGGCGCCGGGCACTTCGTCAAGATGGTCCACAATGGCATCGAATATGCCGTCATGCAGGCGATAGCCGAAGCAGCGGCGCTGCTGGCCGCCGGCGGACGGCAACCGGCCGACATTGCGGAGATCATGGGCACCTGGGCCAAGGGACCGCTTGGCGGCTATCTGGTCGAGATCAGCGCCGAAATCCATGCCACCATCGATCCCGAGAGCGGTGGGCCGCTCATCGACATCGTCGCCGACAGTGCCGGTCAAAAGGGGACCGGAACCTGGTGCTGCGCTGCCGGGCTCGAATTCAGCGTGCCGCTGCCTTCGATCGCCGAAGCCGTGGCCATGCGCCAGCTGTCGGCGTCGGGCAACCTGCGCCGCCACCATGGGCCGCAGCCGCCCTACGCCGGAGCACGCGAGGCGCTCGATCCAGCAGCCGTCGCCGATGCCCTCGGCGCCTCCATCATCATGGCGCTGGGACAGGGGTTCGATCTCCTCGCCGCTGCTGCCGCCGCCAAGGACTGGCCGGCGACGCCGCAGGCCGCCGCCCGGGTGTGGCGCAATGGCTCGATCCTGCGCATGGCGTTGCTGGACGAGGTGATGTCGCTGCCCGGAGGCACGCCGGTCCTGGCGGCCCCGACCCTGCGCCAGCGCATCGAAGCAGCGCTCGGCGGCTGGCGACAGGCCACCGCGTGGGGCCTGGCCCACGGTCTTGCCATACCGGTTACCGCCGCCGGCCTTGCCTACTGGAACGGCCTCTGCGCAGCCCGCTTGCCGACCGCCCTGATCCAGGCGCAGCGCGACCGTTTTGGCGATCACGGCTTTCAGCGCACCGACAAGCCCGGCATCCATCACGGACCGTGGCGGAGGACGCCTGGATGAGCGTCGTCGTCATGGGGGTGTGCGGATCGGGCAAGACGACGGTGGGACAACGGCTGGCGCAAAGCCTCGGGTGGCCGTTCATCGAAGGCGACCGGCTTCATCCTCCTCGCAATGTGGCGCATATGAGCGCCGGCCTAGCGTTGAGCGATGAAGACCGCTGGCCGTGGCTCGATGCCATCGCGGCGGCGATCGCTGCCGAGCAGCAACGCGGCGGCGAGGCCGTGGCAGCCTGTTCGGCCCTCAAGCGCGCCTATCGCGAGCGCTTGCAGGCCGCCGCCGGGCCGCTGATGTTCGTGCATCTCGACGGCGATCAGGCACTGCTGGCGCAACGCATGGCAAAACGCAAGGGCCACTTCATGCCGCCGGACCTGCTCACCAGCCAACTTGCGACGCTGGAGCCGCCATCCCCCGACGAGCCGGCCATGGTGCTCGATGCCGGCCTCGATCCCGAGATCCTGGTGGCGCGCATTCGCACCGCCCTCGCCTCACCCCTTGCAAAGGAAGCCACACCATGAAGCCGCACGTCCTCATCGCCACCCGCATGCCCAAGCCGGTGGAGGCCGCCCTCGATGCGGCCTACACGACGCATCGCCTCAACGAGGCGGCGGACAAGGCAGCGCTGCTTGCCGCCGTCGCTGAGGATATTCAGGCCGTGGCGACCATGGGCAAGGCCGACGCGGCCCTCATGGACGCCTTGCCCAACCTCAAGGTCATTTCCAGCTTCGGGGTCGGCTATGACGGCGTCGATGTCGCGCACGCGTCCAAGAAGGGCATCGCCGTTACCAACACGCCCGATGTGCTCAACGACGATGTGGCCAACCTGGCGGTGATGCTGGTGCTTGCCGCCACCCGCAATTTCTGCGCCAACGAACGCTATCTGCGCGCCGGGCGCTGGCCGAGCGAGGGTGACCCGCCGCTTGCTCATTCCATTCGCGGCCGCACCATCGGCATCATCGGCCTCGGGCGCATCGGCAAGACGCTGGCCGAAAAGCTTTCCTTCCTCGGCTGCCGCATCGCCTATCACGGCCGCCACGAGCAGCCGGACCAGCCGTATCGCTATTATGCCGACCTCGCCGCCATGGCGGGCGATTGCGACATTCTCATCGCCATGTGCCCGGGCGGGGCGGCCACCCGCGGCATCGTCAATGCCAAGGTGCTGGAAGCGCTCGGCCCTGAGGGCATCTTCGTCAACGTGGCGCGCGGCTCGGTGCATGACGAGGCAGCGCTTGTCGAGGCGCTCCGGTCGGGCAAGCTCGGCGGCGCCGGCCTCGATGTCTTTGCCCATGAACCCAACGTGCCCGCCGCTCTCATGGCCATGGACAACGTGGTGCTGCAACCGCACCAGGGCTCGGCGACGGTCGAGACCCGCAAGGCCATGGGCGACCTGGTGATCGACAATCTGGCGGCTCATTTCGCCGGCAAGCCGCTGCTGAGTCGGGTCGACTGACGGCGTCGTCGGCGCTTGTTGTGGGCATCCATGCCGCCGGCCTCGCGGCGGGATGAGGGCTTGGCGGAATGGACCCCGCGATCAAGTCACGGGGTGACGGTGGTGGGGATGATGGCATGGGGCAGGACAAGCCTCATTGGCTCCGGCGGCGCTTTGGCCGTGGCGGAGGTGGATGGGAAGAGCGGAGCGCCTTTCAAGGTGCAACGCTGGTAAAACAATGGGCACCTGAAAGGCGCTCCGCACCCGGTCTTTTATCGGGACATGCCGTCGCTCTCACCTGAACCGGTCTTATGAAGCCACATGCCCTCTTGGTAGAAGGAGGACACCTCCGGCCGGCCCGGCTTGCAATATGGCGCGCTGGAAGTTTCCCCCCAGGGTCGACGCGCAACCCGCCCGGACCTTTCGCAGCCACACGTCAGGACTGATACTCGGCTCGGGAACCGTTTTGCCCCCATGCACCGACGGTTTGTGCACACTTCCGCGAGGTGGGAGCAGGCGCCAAGAACAATACAGGAACATTTGCCGATTGTCAAGACATTTTTCGGATGCAGGGTCTTTTGCCGTCATCGCCTCTCCACCGGGGCCGCAACTTGCCGAGAGGCGGGCGGAATGGACCCCGGCATCAAGTCCCGGGCTGGCGAGGTGGTGACCCTGGTGAAGCGAAGTCTTTTGCACTGCCGGTCTGGACAAATCGCCGACAATTACCGAAGGTGAGCGTGGGTGGGTAGTGTTTATGACAACGGCTGCAAAAACTCCCGGGGAGTACATATACCATGGCTGAATCGAAGGTCGAATACTATCAGGACAAGAAGGGCGAATGGCGCTGGCGCCGCAAGGCGGTGAACGGCCAGGTGATCGGGGCTTCGTCCGAGGGCTACAGGGACAAGTCCGACTGCCAGAAAAACGCCAATCGCGACGGCTCCAAGGACAAGTGGGAATTCTACACCGACAAGCGCGGTGAGCACCGCTGGCGCGCCACCGCCTCCAACGGCCGCCAGGTGGGCCGCTCCTCGGAAGGCTACAAGGCCAAGAAGGACTGCCAGCACAACGCCAGGGCCAACGGCTGGCCCGGCTGAAACCCGACATCAGGTTGAGGGTTTGG
The DNA here is from genome assembly GCA_964568825.1 of uncultured Rhizobiaceae bacterium. Lineage (GTDB taxonomy): Bacteria > Pseudomonadota > Alphaproteobacteria > Rhizobiales > Aestuariivirgaceae > CAVVDT01. Next base: position 20,206 of record CAZMSA010000049.1, read on the forward strand.
TGACCCGCCTCAGCGTCAGGTTGAGGCGGCCACCGCCGTTGAGGAGCTGCGATGTGCCGGCGATGACGCGGTCGATGCCGTGATACAAAAGCCGCGCCTCACCGCCCAGCACCACGATATCGCCTGAGTGCAGCTTCAGCGAGCGCGTCGGCGCCTTGCGCACCAGCCCGCCCAAACGAAAGAGCGCGCTGTCGCCGAGCGAGATCGACACCACGGGTGCCGAAAAGTCGTTTTCATCGGCGTCGCGGTGCAGGCCCATGCGGGCGCCTGCCCGGTAGCGGTTGACGAGGCAGGCTTCGGGCGGGTGGGGGTAATTGCCCACCGCCTGCCAGATGGCGAGAACCTGGGGCGGGATCGGCGGCCAGGCGGCACCGGTCTCGGGATGCTGCGCCTGGTAGCGGTAGCCGGCCCGGTCCGACACCCACCCGAGCGACCCGAAATTGCTCATCGATACCGAAAACGGCTTTCCGTTGCCGGGCATTCGCGGCGTGAAGAACGGCGATGCGGCGATGGCCGCGCGCAAGGTATCCACCAGTTCGACCTGCGCGGCCCGGTCGAGATAGCCCGGCAGATGAACAAAGCCCTCGGGTCCCTTCACTGGTCTCAAATCCTCGTGCCGTCGCTTTTTCACCAGCCAGCAGTATTTTGCCCGCCTCTCGCCTATCACAATTACTTGATGGCAAGAATAACGGTCCCTATATAAGCGCCAGGCTGGCGGGGTTCGCCTCGTACGGACAGTTGAAGACCCCTAGACCAACAGGGAACCGTGCACCGGCGTGGCCGGCCAAGCGGCGCCTCTCGAAAAGGGTCGCGAAAGCATGGTTTGCCGATCGGAGGATTGAAATGGCAAAAGTTATCGGTATCGACCTCGGCAC
>CAZMSA010000050.1:0-5107 GCA_964568825.1 uncultured Rhizobiaceae bacterium
ACCGAGCGGCCGAGCTGGTCGGCCATGACGATCAGCACCAGGCTCGGCGGAATGATCTGGGCGAGGGTGCCCGAGGCGGCGATGACGCCGGTGGCGAGGCTGCGGTCATAGCCATAGCGCAACATGATCGGCAGCGAGATCAGCCCCATGGCGATGACCGAGGCGGCGAGCACGCCGGTGGTGGCGGCCAGCAGGGCGCCGACGAAGACGACCGCGAACGCCAGTCCGCCGCGTACCGGGCCGAAGAGCTGCCCGATCGAATCGAGCAGGTCTTCGGCCATGCCCGATCGTTCGAGTATGAGCCCCATGAAGGTAAAGAAGGGAATGGCAAGCAATGTCTCGTTGCCCATCACGCCCCACACCCGGTCCGGCAGCGCCTGCAGGAACTGCGGATTGAACTGGCCGAGCGAAATGCCCAAGACCGCAAAGCCCAAACCCACGAAGGCCAGCGCGAAGGCGACCGGGTAGCCGAGCAGCAGGAAGATCACCAGCGCCACGAACATGATCGGCGCCATGTTGTCGATAATAAACGCTACCATTTGTGGACCGCCCCCGTGCCTGCCCGTCCGCTCATTCGATCGGGACCTGATGTGCCGGCCGCGAGGCGTGAGGGTCCTCGATAATGCCCCTGATGATTGCGATGCGCTTAATCAGTTCGGATATGCCCTGCAGCATCAGCAGGACGAAGCCGAGCAGGATCATCAGGCGGGCCGGCCACAGGATCAGTCCCCCGGCGCTGCCCGACATCTCGCCCGATATCAGCGAGTTGTAGAAGAACGGCCAGGATTCGTAGACCATGAGGGCGGCAAACGGCAGCAGCATGAACACATGCCCGAACATCTCGATCCAGTCACGCACGCGCTTGGGCAGCATGTTCGACACGATGTCGATGCGGATGTGCTCGTTGCGCTGCAGGGTGTAGGCGGAGGCGAGCATATAGACGGCGCCGAACAGATACCATTGCAGCTCCAGCCAGGCATTGGAGCTCATGTCGAAGACCTTGCGGATGATGGCATTGCCGGCGCTCACCAGCACGGCGGCCAGGATGAGCCAGTAAACCCAGCGTCCGACGAAACTGGTCAGCGCATCGATCGCGCGGCTGATGGCCAGCAGCCCCTGCATCACCTCTCCCCTCGTCTTGCTCATCTTGCGGAGCACAGTCGTTGGCGCGACTATGGGGCAAGCGCAAGGTGTCTGCAAGTCCGTCTAAGGTTGAAACCGGCAGGTGACATCGACCCATCGCCCGACTAAGGTCGCGGCCGGGCAGACGGAGGCGATGAAATGGCCGAAGACGCAGGCGAACGCGGGCTTTTCGAGCTCGACGGGCAGGTGGCACTGGTGACCGGCGCCTCATCGGGACTGGGCAAACGGTTTGCCAAAACCCTTGCTGCGGCGGGTGCGCGGGTGGTGGCGGTGGCGCGGCGCAGGGAGCGGCTGGACGAACTGGTCGAAGGCATCGAGGCGATGGGCGGCGAGGCGCTGGCAGCGGTCGCCGATGTCACCAACCGGGCGGCAGTGGCCGCAGCTTTCGATCGGGCCGAGGCGGCGTGGGGACCGGTCACCATCCTCGTCAGCAATGCCGGCATCTCGGGGCAGAAGCGGGCGCTGGACATCACCGAGGCGGATTGGCGGGCAGTGCTCGACACCAACCTCGATGCCGTGTGGTTCACCGCCCAGGAAGCGGCAAGGCGCATGGTCAAGGCTGAAAAGGCCGGTACCATCATCAACATCGCCTCGGTGCTGGGCTTTCGCGTCGCCACAACGCTTGCGGCCTATGCGGTGGCCAAGGCGGGCGTGGTGCAGATGACTTCGGCGCTGGCGGTGGAACTGGCACGCCACCGGATCCGGGTGAACGCCATTGCGCCGGGCTACATCCTCACCGAGATCAACCAGGCGTTCTTTTCATCGCCGGCCGGAGAAGAGATGATCAAGGCCATCCCGCAGCGCCGCATCGGTACACCCGCCGATCTCGACGGCACGCTGTTGCTGCTGGCCTCGGCGCGGGCTTCCGGCTTCATGACCGGCTCAACGGTCGTGGTCGACGGCGGCCACATGCTGATCTCGAAGTAGCCTCGACTAGATCACGACGATCTCGCCTGGCGCCCGGCGGGTGATGAGGCGGTTGCCGCCGTCTTCGAGGACGATGTTTTCCTCGTGCACCATCAAGCGGTCGCGGCCATCGCCTGCGGGATAGAAAAGCCCCGGCTCGATGGCCAGCGCCATGCCTTCGGCCAGCACCGTTTCGTCGTCGGGATGAATGGAGGGCGGTTCGGTGAGGGCCATGCCGAGGCCGTGGCCCATGCGCCCGATGGAGCCCGGCTCGACACCGGCTGCGGCCAGCACCTTGGCCATAGCACGCCACACGGATGAGGCGGTGACGCCCGGGCATGCGGCGGCAATGCCGGCGTCCACCGTGTGGTGCAGGGTGGCATAGGCCCATTCCACCTCCGGGGCCGGGGTGCCGATGGAGAAATTGCGGTCGTAGTCGCAGAAATAGCCATCGACCACCGAACCGGTATCGAGGGCCAGTACATCGCCTGGCTGGATGGTGCGGTCTACGGGGCCGCGGCAGATGGAATCATAGCCCGAGGGGCCGGAGCCGATCGCCAGATAGCGCACGTAGTCGGCGCCGCGTTTCAACACCTCGGCCTGGAAGGCGCGGTGCATGCGGGCCTCGCTCATGCCCTCGACATAGAGCGAGGGAACCGCCGCGTAGGCTTCAGCGACAATATCGGCGGCCATCTGCATGCGCGCCCGTTCGGCCGGCGACAGGATGGTCTTCAGGCCCTGTACTAGTGGGGCGGCATCGGCGATGGCGCGGGAGCCGATGGCAGCCCTGAGAGAGGCAAAGTCGGCCGCCGCCATGCCGAGGCGGGTTTCGGGGCCCAGTTCCATGCCGATGGTGCCGAAGCGGCGAGGAAGCGCCTCGATGTGGCGGACCAGCAGCGAGACGCCTTCGTCCGCAGGGTTGGGGGATGACCAGGTGTCGATTTTGGTGAGCCAGCTTGCCGCGGCCATGTCGCCAGCGCCCATGGCGGGGATGATCGCCTGCGGTTCGGCTTCCAGCGGCAACAGGAAGAACCACGGCCTGGCCGGGCTTTCGGCGATGATGGGATAATAGCCGGTGAAGTAGCGAAAGGCCGGGATCGTGGTAATGAGCAGGGCATCGAGGCGGGCCCCGTGCATCGCCTGGCGAGCGCGTTCGATGCGGGTTTCGAACTCGCCGCTGGTGAAGGGGGGAAGTGGTGCACGGTCGCGGGCGGACACATTTACAGTTTGCATGGGACCTCAAGCTGGTGGAGATTGGCGGGGGCTTTTTGAGGGATTTTAGAGGAAGGGGCGTCGGATACCCATGGATTTTTCCATCTCACCGGAACTGGAAGCCTTGCGGGTCAGGGTGCGCGAGTTCATCGCCGATGAGGTGATGCCGCTGGAAACCCGGCCCGACAGCTACAACGAATACGAGAACATCAAGCTCGATCTGGTGGCGTCGATGCGCGAGAAGGCCAGGGCCGCTGGCCTGTGGGCGCCGCAGATGCCGGTCGAACGCGGCGGCCTCGGCCTGCCGATCACCGGCTGGGCGGTCATCTACGAGGAAGCCGCGCGCTCGATCTTCGGCCCCGTCATCCTCAACTGCAACGCCCCTGATGACGGCAACATGAGTGTCCTCAACAAGGTGCTGCCCGATGACGCCATGAAGGACAAGTGGCTGCAGCCGATCATCGACGGCAAGGTGCGTTCGTCGTTTGTGATGACCGAGCCGCATCCCGGCTCCGGCTCGGATCCGGGCGGCATGATGCTGACCAAAGCCGAGCGCAAGAACGATCGCTATGTGATTAACGGGCGCAAGTGGTTCATCTCCGGCGCCGCGGTCGCCACCCATTTCATCCTCATGGCGCGCACCTCCGATGATCCCCGGCACGGTCTCTCCGCCTTTCTCTTCCACCGCGACGATCCCGGCTGGCGCATCGTCCGGCGCATCGAGAACATGGGACCGGACGAGCACGGGGGGGTGTGCGAACTGGAATTCGACGGGCTGGAGATCCCCATTGAGCACCGACTGCTTGAGGAAGGCGACGGGTTGCGCATCACCCAGATCCGCCTCGGGCCGGCGCGCCTTACCCATTGCATGCGCTGGACCGGCATGGCCAAGCGCTGCCTGGAGATCGCCAATGCCTACGTCAACGAGCGCTATGCGTTCGGTCAGAAACTCATCGAGCGCGAGAGTGTACGGATGATGCTGGGCGATGTCGCCCACCAGATTCAGATTGGCAAACTCTTGACCATGCACGCGGCGTGGAAGCTCGAACAGGGCGACAAGGCGCAAAAAGAAGTCTCCATGGCCAAGATCCATGTGGCGGAAGTGCTGCACAAGGCGGCCGATACCGGCATCCAGTTGTGCGGCGCCAAGGGCTATTCGACCGACACGCTGCTGGAATGGATGTACCGCTACGCCCGTTGCGCGCGGCTGGTGGATGGCGCCTCCGAAGTCCACAAGATGGTGCTGGCGCGCCACTACGGAAAGCTGGGCAACGACTTCTGGGGATGGGGGGGTTAGGGGGCCAATTCCGTTCCTTGCCGTCACTCCGGGACTTTATCCCGGCAACGCCGCGGGCACAGGCTTTCGTCTTCCGTCGACCGGATCGGTCGGGAAGTCCCGGGGGGTCGAGGAAAGCGCTGTGATGCGCTTGACTGGGTATAGAGGGTTGCGCGTCATCGGCGCTTTCCCCGGCGGACTTTGTGGACGGGCGGCTGGCGTCTTTAACGCATCCGCAATTCGCCTTTCGGGCAATGCCGGGCTTTAACCTCTCTGGGCGGTCATTGCAGACCGGCCGGCACCCTGTCTCCGAAAGGGTCAACATCGCGATTGCGCGTCCGGACCGTAGTATCCGGACCCCTTAGCTATGTCGCACCCGCACCCCGGGCCAAGACGTCCGTTGCGCCATGACCGGAGAGCCGCACTGCCTCCCCATGACCGGACGGCTCGCGAGTCACGCCCCGGGAGTGGGAGGAAGCGGAACATTAATAGAACATTTTATGCCGCCTGTCAAGGATTAAATGCACCTGGCAGCATTTTTGTCCTTCATCTTCACCGCCGTCATGCCGG
>CAZMSA010000050.1:5207-20491 GCA_964568825.1 uncultured Rhizobiaceae bacterium
TGGTGGGATAGAGTGCGCAAAAACCCTCAAACGTCATGCCGGTACTTGATACCGGCATCCATTCCGCTGGCCTCATGGCTGGGTGTGACGGTGGCGGAATGGACCCCGTGGTCAAGCCACGGGGTGACGGTGGGGTGGTGGGATAGAGTGCGCAAAAACCCTCAAACGTCATGCCGGTACTTGATACCGGCATCCATTCCGCTGGCCTCATGGCTGGGTGTGACGGTGGCGGAATGGACCCCGTGGTCAAGCCACGGGGTGACGGTGGGGTGGTGGGATAGAGTGCGCAAAAACCCTCAAACGTCATGCCGGTACTTGATACCGGTATCCATGCCGCTGGCCTCGCGGCCGGGTGGGGCGGTGGCGGGATCGTTGACGAGGATCGATCCTCTATACCGCCAGCCGCCAGACGAGGCCCAGCGTGGCGGTGAGCGCCAGCGTTCCCATGATGCCGAGGCGAAATCGCAGCAGTGCGACAGCGGCGATGAGGGAAAGGGCAAGGGCTGGCCAAGAGATGCTTGCCCACTGCGGCAGGGCCATGTCGATCACCCCGGCCCTGAAGCGCGCGACGGTTGAGAACACCACGTGCAGGCCGAACCAGACCGACAGGTTGAGGATCACCCCCACCACGGCGGCGGTGATGGCGGCGAGCGCGCCGGAAAGGCGCGGCTGGTGTTCCAGGCGCTCAACGTAGGGGGCGCCGGCAAAGATCCACAAGAAGCAGGGGGCGAAGGTGACCCACAAGGTAACGAGGGCGCCGATGAGGCCGCCCAGCGGCGAACCCATCAGCCCCGAGGCGCGAAAGCCGGCCATGTAGCCGACGAACTCGGTGACGAGGATCAGCGGACCGGGTGTTGTCTCGGCGAGGCCGAGGCCGTCGATCATCTGCTGGGGGGTAAGCCAGTGATGGGTGACGACGGCGGCCTGGGCCATGTAGGAGAGCACCGCATAGGCGCCGCCGAAGGTGACGACGGCGAGCTTGGAAAAAAATAGCCCGATCTCGGTGTAGACATGCAGTTGCCCGATGGGTGCCGCGAACCAGGCGAGGACGGCCAGCGGTGCGAACCAGATGATGAGCCAAGTGGCGATGGTCGCAAGCGTCTGGCGCCAGTCGACGGGCTTTGAAGCGGGCGGGGCCTGCGTCGCCCTGGTGGTGCGCCAGAAGCCGATGACGGCGGCAACTGCGATCACCAGTGGAAACGGGGCGTTGAGGCAGAAGAGAGCGAGGAAGGCGGCGCCGGCGATCGCCCAGTCGGAAGTGAGCTTCAGGGCCCGCCGGGCGATGCGCAACAGCGCTTCGACGACGATGGCCAGGACGGCCGCCTTCACCCCGAAGAACACGGCGGCCACCAGTGGCAACTGGCCCAGTTGCGCATAGATGGCGGCGAGACAGTAGACCACCACGGCGCCGGGCAAAACGAACAGCAGCCCGGCGGCGAGGCCGCCCCTAACCCCGTGCAGCTTCCAGCCGGCGTAAGTCGCAAGCTGCATGGCTTCAGGCCCGGGCAGGAGCATGCAGAAGTTGAGGGCGCGCAGGAATTCCGCCTCGCCCAGCCATTTTTGCTCATCGACGAGGGTGCGATGCATCATGGCGATCTGTCCGGCTGGGCCGCCGAACGACAAAAGGCCGATGCGCGTCCAGGTGCGCAGGGCTTCGCGAAAGCTGATGCTGGTCATGGCGGCAGCGCGGATCCAACGAAAAAAAGCGAGCCCGCAAGGGCGCGAACCGGCCAAAACGACCATAGGCAGGATGGCGGTGGCGGGCAACACGGCTTGCCATCGGGTCAAGCCGGGACCACATTCACATGGTGGATTCGCCATTTGACTTCGGCGCGGTAATTATGTCAGTAATACTGACGTAAATTGCCACGCAGCCCGGCGACCTGCCATCCCAGAGGTGCTCTCCCATGCCGCTTGCCGATGTACGTCTCGAGGACCGCTTCGACCTCACCAAGAACCGGGTCTATCTGACCGGCACGCAGGCCCTGGTGCGTCTCGTCCTCACCCAGAAGGCGCGCGACGAAGCCCAGGGGCTCAATACGGCGGGCTTCATCACCGGCTATCGCGGCTCGCCGCTGGGCGGGCTCGACCAGCAGTTCGGGCGCGCCGAAAAGCATCTCAAACCCAAGCACATCGTGTTCCAGCCGGGCCTCAACGAGGATCTGGCGGCGACCGCGCTGTGGGGCTCGCAGCAGGCCGAGATGCGCGGCGACGGGGCCTTCGACGGGGTTTTCGGCATGTGGTACGGCAAGGGCCCCGGGGTCGACCGCTCGGGCGACGTGTTCCGCCATGCCAATGCGGCCGGATCGTCCAGGCACGGCGGCGTGCTGGTGCTGATGGGCGATGATCACGGGGCGGAATCCTCCACCGTTCCCCACCAGAGCGAATTCGCCCTGATGGATGCCATGATGCCGGTCCTGCATCCGGCAGGCGTGCAGGAACTGCTCGATTACGGCATCTACGGGCTAGCCATGTCGCGCTATTCGGGCTGCTGGGTGGGGCTCAAATGCGTGCATGACAACGTGGAATCCACGGCCATCGTCGACGGCGATCCGAACCGCATCAAGATCGCCTACCCGAAAGACTTCGAAATGCCGCAAGGGGGCCTCAACATCCGCCCGTCGGATGACCGGTTCGACCAGGAAAAGCGCACCCATGTCCACAAGCGCTTCGCCGCCGTTGCCTTTGCCCGTGCCAACGGACTGGACCGCATCGTCATGGCCGGCGGCAAGAAGCCGAAGGTCGGCATCGTCTCAACCGGCAAGAGCTATCTCGATGTGCGCCAAGCGCTGGAAGACCTCGGCATCGACGAGGCGATGGCGGCCAAGCTGGGGGTGAGGCTGGCCAAGCTGGCGCTGGTGTGGCCGCTCGATGTGCAGTTCGTCAAGAAGTTCGCTGAAGGACTCGATCTGATCATCGTGGTGGAGGAGAAGCGCTCCCTCATCGAGACGCAGATCCGCGAGCAGCTCTACAATGCCAAGAAGCGCCCCACCGTCATCGGCAAGAAGGACGAGGAGGGCCAGCATCTGTTCCCCGCCTTCGGGACGCTGGAGCCCAACCAGATCGCGGTGACGCTGGCAAAGCGCCTTGGCCTTCTCGCCGGCAAGCGCGGCCTGCCGTCCAGCGTCACTGACCGGCTCATCGCCATCGAGGGGGCGCAAGCCAATGTGCGCAACTCCGGCGATCTTGCCGCCCGCATCCCGTATTTCTGCGCCGGCTGCCCGCACAATTCCTCCACCGTGATCCCCGAGGGCGGGCGCGGTTATGCCGGCATCGGCTGTCACTGGATGGTGCAGTTCATCCCCGAGCGCCACACCGAAGGTGCCACCCACATGGGCGGCGAGGGGGCCAACTGGATCGGCGAAGCGCCGTTTTCCAAACGCGCCCACGTGTTCCAGAATCTCGGCGACGGCACCTACAACCATTCCGGTATCCTGGCCGTCCGCGCTGCCGTGGCGGCGGGCGTCAACATCACCTTCAAGGTGCTCTACAACGATGCTGTCGCGATGACCGGCGGACAGGCCCATGAAGGGCATCTGAGCGTCCCGATGATCGCCCGGCAGTTGCGCGCCGAGGGCATCGAACACATCGCCATTGTCTCCGACGAGCCAGCGAAATATCCGCCGGGCGCCGATTTTCCGGCGCACATCACCTTCGATCATCGCGACGATATCCAGTCGGTGCAAACCGAACTGATGGGCACCGAGGGGGTGACCGCCCTCATTTACGACCAGACCTGCGCGGCCGAAAAGCGCCGGCGGCGCAAGCGCGGCGCCTTTCCCGATCCCGCCCGGCGGGTGTTCATCAACGAACTGGTGTGCGAGGGCTGCGGCGACTGCGGGGTGAAGTCCAATTGCGTTGCCATCGTACCGGCGGAGACCCCGTTTGGGCGCAAGCGGCAGATCGACCAGTCGGTTTGCAACAAGGACTTTTCCTGCCTGAAGGGCTTTTGCCCGAGCTTCGTGACGGTCGAGGGCGGCGAACTCGTCAAGGGCGTCAGGGGGCTCAACGTGGCGCTCGACAAGGTGCCGTTCCCGGTATTGCCGGAGCCTGAGCTGCCGGCGCTTTCGCGGCCGTGGGCGATCATGGTGACGGGCATCGGCGGCACCGGCGTGGTGACCATCGGGGCGCTGCTCGGCATGGCGGCGCATCTGGAAGGAAAAGGCGCCGGCATCATCGACATGGCCGGCCTGTCGCAGAAGAACGGCGCCGTCGTCACCTATCTGAAGATCGCCCGCAAGCCCGACGACATCGCCGCTATCCGCATCGCGGCGGGCGGGGCCGATCTGATCCTGGGATGCGATCTGGTCACCACAGCGGCGGAACGGGTGCTGGCCACCGCCTCGCGCGAGCGTACCCGCGCCGTCGTCAACAATCACGAGGTGATGCCGGCCCAGTTTACCCGCGATGCCGACTTCCGCTTGCCGGGCGAGGCCATGCGGGTGCAGATCGGTGCGCGCACCATAGCCAATTCCGCCGACTTCATCGATGCCACGCGACTGGCGACGGCGCTGATGGGCGATTCGATCGCCGCCAATCTGTTCACCCTCGGTTATGCCTGGCAGCGTGGCCTTATTCCCCTCACGGCAGAGGCCATCGAGCGGGCCATCGAGATCAACGGCGTGGCGGTGAAGATGAACCGCCAGGCTTTCCTGTGGGGCAGGCGCGCCGCCCACGACCTGAAGGCGGTCGAAGCGATCATCGGGCGTAGTGCCGAAGAGGCGCCGTTGCGCGAAAGCCTCGATGAGATGGTCGAGCGCCGGGCACGCTTCCTCGAGAATTACCAGAATGCCGAATGGGCCCAGACCTACCGCGATTACCTTCAGGCGGTGCGCATGGCCGAGGCCGAAAAGGCGCCGGGCAAGGAGGAGCTTTCGCGGGCGGTGGCCAAGTCGCTGTTCAAGCTGATGTCCTACAAGGACGAGTATGAAGTGGCGCGGCTCTATACCGACGGCAGCTTCGATGAGGCGGTGCGGCAGAAATTCAGCGGTGATTATCGCCTCAACTTCCACTTGGCGCCGCCGCTGATGGCAGCGCGCGATCCCGAGACCGGCGAGTTGCGAAAGGCCACGTACGGGCCGTGGATGATGACCGCCTTTGGCGTGCTGGCAAAGTTCAAGCGCTTGCGCGGCACCCGGCTCGATCCCTTCGGACGGACCCGGGAGCGGCGCACCGAACGGGCGTTGATCGGTGAGTACCGCAAGACGATCGATCAGGTCCTTGCCGGCCTGCAGCCGGCCAACCGCGGACTGGCGGTCGAGATCGCCGAGATCCCGCTGGCCATCCGTGGCTTCGGGCATGTCAAGGAACGCAATCTCGCCCAGGCAAAAGCCCGCGAGGCCAGCCTTCTGGATGCCTATCGGGCCGGAAAGAAGCGGGCACCGGTCTATATTGCCGCTGAGTAAAGCCCAGCACCGTCCATCCTTCAAAGCCTTGCGTGAATGTGGCTTCCCTCGCTGCCACTTAGGTCTTATGGTTTCGACGTCAAGATCGCGCCATAAGACGCGGCAGGCAAAAAGGGCTTCGCATCGGCACCGCAATGACGGTTGCGGCGAAGGGTGAGGGTCGAAGAGGCGTTTCTCCAGAACGACGCGTTTCGACCCATTGGGAGTTGGAGGACGCCCGAGTTGGTGACGGGAGGGGCTGACGGCCGCCGCGAGGACACGTTTCCCAAGCTGCTGCTGCGCAATGCCAGAATATATGCGGATCGGCCGGCCATGCGCGAGAAGGATCTCGGCATCTGGCAGGTGTGGTCGTGGAAGGATGTGCTTTCGCAGGTGCGCAGCCTGGCGCTCGGTCTGGCCGAGCTTGGCCTCAAGCGCGGCGAAAAGGTGGCGATCGTCGGCGACAATCGCCCGCGCCTTTACTGGACCATGTGCGCGGCCCAGTCGCTGGGCGCCATTCCGGTGCCGGTCTATCAGGACGCGGTGGCCACCGAGATGGGCTTCGTGCTGGCCCACGCCGAAGTCACCTTCGCGGTGGTGGAGGACCAGGAGCAGGTCGACAAGCTGCTGGAGATCGCCGAGACCTACAAGGGCATTTCCCACATCGTCTATGACGAGCCGCGCGGCCTGAAGAACTACCAGGTCGAGGGCCTGATATCGTTCGACGAGGTGCAGAAGCGAGGCGCCGAACGGCTGCAGCGCGAAGGCGAGGCGTGGTGGCTGGGCGAGGTCGCCAAGGGGGCGGCCGGCGATACCGCCATCATGCTCTATACCTCGGGCACCACCGGGCAGCCGAAAGGCGTCGTGCTCACCATGGGGGCTGTCGTGTGGGCGGCCGAGGCCGGCAACAACTTCGACAAGCTCGATGAGACCGAGAACGTGATCGCCTATCTGCCCATGGCTTGGGTGGGCGACCATGTGCTCTCCTATGCCCAGTCGTTCGCGGCGGGCTATTGCATCAACTGTCCCGAGAACCGCGAGACGATCATCGACGACCGGCGCGAGATCGGCACCACCTACGCCTTCGCACCACCCAGCATCTACGAAAGCGTCATCACCCGGACCATGGTCAGGATGGAGGACGCCGGTCGCCTCAAGAAGGCGATGTTCGATTATTTCCTCGCCGTCGCCAAGCGGGTGGGCGAGCCGATACTCGACGGCAAGCCGGTCAGCTTCAAGGACCGGGCGCTTTACTGGCTGGGCGATATCCTGGTCTACGGGCCGCTCAAGAACCGCTTCGGGCTCTCCAACATCCGCGTCTCCTACACCGCGGGCGAGGCCATAGGGCCGGAGGTGTTCCGCTTCTTCCGTTCGCTGGGCATCAACCTCAAGCAGCTCTACGGCCAGACCGAGGCCTCGGTCTACATCACCAACCAGCCCGATGCCGAGATCTACGCCGATGCCGTCGGGCGCCCGCTTGAGGGCGTCGAGGTCAAGATCGGCGAGACCGGCGAGGTGCTCTACCGCTCGCCCGGCGTGTTCAAGGAATACTACAAGAATCCCGAAGCGACCGTCGCCGCCAAGACCGCCGACGGCTGGGTGCATTCCGGCGATGCCGGGCTCTTCGACGCAACCGGCCAGCTCAAGATCATCGATCGGGCAAAGGACGTCGGCCATCTCAATGACGGCACGCTGTTCCCGCCTAAATACATCGAGAACAAGCTGAAATTCTACCCCAACATCAAGGAGGCCGTGGCCTTCGGCGACAAGCGCGACTACGTGGCCTGTTTCGTTAACATCGATCTGGTTTCGGTCGGCTCGTGGGCGGAGCGGAACAATATCGTCTATGCTAGCTACCAGGAACTGGCCGGCCACCCGGAAGTCTACGAGATGATCGAGGCGCACGTGGAGGAGGTGAACCGGGAGCTGGCGAGCGAGGAGCGCGTCGCCGGCGCCCAGATCCACCGCTTCTTAATCCTGCACAAGGAACTCGACCCCGACGACGGCGAAATCACCCGCACGTCCAAGGTGCGCCGCACCCTCATCAACGAGCGCTATGCGCTCCTCATCGAGGCGCTCTACGATCGGGCGCGAACGCACCAGCATATCCGCACCGAAGTGACCTACGAGGACGGGCGCAAGGGCGTGATCGAGGGCGATGTGGAGATCCGCGACGTCAAGGTCTTCGGCCCCGGTCGAGCGTTCAGGGAAGCGGCAGAATGAACATGCAGGCCTCCAGCTTGGCGATGAAGCCGGCCTCGCGGCTCGACGTGCTGCTCGAAATCGAGAACGTGTCGCTGGCGTTCGGCGGCGTGCAGGCCATCAGGAACGTGAGCTTCGATATCCGCAAGGGCGAGATCCGCGCCATCATTGGTCCCAACGGCGCCGGCAAGACCTCGATGCTCAACTGCATCAACGGCTTCTACCATCCCCAGGAAGGCACCATCACCTTCAAGGGCGTCAGGCGCACCAACATGCGACCCGATCGCGCGGCGGCCCAGGGCATTTCGCGTACCTTCCAGAACATCGCCCTGTTCTCAGGCATGTCGACCCTCGACAACATCATGTCGGGGCGCAACCTCAAGATGAACGTGAACTTCATCTGGCAGCTCTTCTATTACGGCCCGGCCCGCAACGAGGAAATGGAGCACCGCGCCAAGGTAGAGGAGATCATCGATTTCCTGGAGATCCAGCATATCCGCAAGGTGCCGGTGGGCCAGCTTCCCTACGGCCTGCAGAAACGGGTGGAACTGGGCCGGGCGCTGGCGGCCGAGCCCGATCTGTTGCTGCTGGATGAACCGATGGCCGGCATGAACCTCGAGGAAAAGGAGGACATGTCGCGCTTCGTCATCGACGTCAACGAGCAGTTCGGCACCACCATCGCCCTCATCGAGCATGACATGGGCGTGGTGATGGACCTGTCGCACCGCGTGGTGGTGCTCGACCACGGCGAGAAGATCGCCGACGGAACGCCCGACGAGGTCAAGGCCAACCAGAATGTCATCGACGCGTACCTCGGCGTGGCGCACTAGGGGCGAGAGATATGGACATCTTCTCTGCTATCTTCATCGATCCCTTCGCGCAGATGGCCAGCAACCCGGTGTTCTTCCTCAAGGTCGTGTGGGAGGGGCTCGTCGCGGGCATGCTATATGCCCTCATCGCGCTCGGCTTCGTGCTCATCTTCAAGGCCTCGAGCGTGTTCAACTTCGCGCAAGGAATCATGGTGGTGTTCGCTGCCCTGACGCTCGTTGGGCTGCATGCGCTCGGCCTGCCGGCGTATGTGGCGCTGTTGCTCACCATCGCGGTCATGTACGTGCTTGCGCTCGGGGTGGAGCGGCTGGTGTTGCGCCCCCTCGTCAACCAGCCCGACATCATCTTGTTCATGGCAACCATCGGGCTCACCTATTTCCTGGTCGGGTTCGGAGAGTTCGTTTTTGGCGGCGATCCCAAGCAGATGATCACCAACGATCTCGGCCTGCCGCACGGCATCTACCGCTTCCACCTCATGCACAAGATACTGATCGTGCAAAAGCTCGACGTCGTCGCGGCGATTATCGCCGTTATCATGGTGACGGGGCTGGCCATCTTCTTCAACAAGACCCGCATCGGACGCGCTCTCAGGGCGGTAGCCGACGACCATCAGGCGGCGCTCTCGGTGGGGATCTCGCTCAACCAGATCTGGGTCATCGTGTGGTTTGCCGCCGGGCTGGTGGCGTTGGTAACCGGCATCATGTGGTCGGCCAAGTCCGATGTCTCGTTCGCTCTTGAGATCGTGGCGCTGAAAGCCTTGCCGGTGCTCATCCTCGGCGGGCTCACTTCGATACCAGGCGCCATCGTCGGCGGGCTCATCATCGGCGTGGGCGAGAAGCTGGGCGAACTCTACTGGGGGCGGCTCCTGGGCGGCGGCATCGATGCCTGGCTCGCCTATTTCATCGCGCTTGCCTTCCTGCTGTTCCGGCCACAGGGCCTGTTCGGCGAAAAGATCATCGAGAGGGTTTAGGCGATGCTTTACCGCGAAGTCGGGCAGTTCAAGACGACCTATGCCGCCGATGAGGCGATCTTCCCCATCATGCAAGACCGCGTGGGGCTTGCCGTCATCGCCGCCGTCGCGCTGCTCATTCCCTTCGTGGCGAGCAACGACTTCCTCGCCTCGATCATGATTCCGTTCTTCATCTTCACCCTGGCGGCGATCGGCCTCAACATCCTCACCGGCTATGCCGGCCAGCTGTCGCTCGGCACCGGCGCCTTCATGGGGGTGGGGGCATACGCCTGCTACAAGCTCACCAGCATTTTTCCCGAGGTGAACATAGTCGTTCATATCCTGCTTTCGGGGTTCTTCGCCGCAGCCGTGGGGGTGATCTTCGGCTTGCCGTCGTTGCGCATCAAGGGCTTTTACCTGGCGGTGGCGACGCTGGCGGCGCAGTTCTTCCTCGAGTGGTGCTTCATCCGCATCCCGTGGCTCTACAACAACAACATCTCCGGCGCCATTGAGGTGCCCACGCGCGACATCCTCGGCATCAACATAACCGGACCGGCAGCAACGCCCTTCGCGCGCTACTATGTCTGCCTCGGCATCGTCGTCGGCATGACGTGGCTGGCCTCCAACCTCATCCGCGGGCGCATCGGGCGCAGCTGGATGATGGTGCGCGACATGGACATCGCCGCCGAGCTCATGGGCATCAAGATGCTCAACACCAAGCTCCTGGCGTTTGCGGTGTCGAGCTTCTACTGCGGTGTCGCCGGGGCCATGTGGGTGTTCTTCTTTCTCGGCGCGGCCGAGCCCTCGGCCTACGACATCAACATGTCGTTCCGGGTGCTGTTCATGGTGATCATCGGCGGCCTCGGCAGCCTCATCGGTTCTTACATGGGGGCGGCCTTCATCTGGTGCCTGCCAGTGCTGTTCCGCGACGTTCCCGACCTCATCGGCTTTTCCATCGAGTCGGCCAAGGTCGAGCAGATCTCGCAAATGGTCGTGGGCGGCCTCATCATCGCGTTTTTGATCCTCGAGCCGCACGGCGTTGCCCGACTGTGGCAGATCGGCAAGCAAAAGCTCCGGGTCTGGCCATTTCCCTACTGAGATGCTGATATGACAGAAGAGCAACGAGACAAGAAGAATGAACGCGCGCTTTGCGGTGTGTGCGTTTGCCATCCTCCGGCACAGTCCGGGGAAAAACTAAACCAGGGAGGAAAACTGGAATGAAACTCAGAACCTTGCTTCTCGGCGGCGTAATGGCCGCAGCGGTGGCGGTGCCCGCAATGACGTCCATGGCGATGGCCGAAGACAGCCTCTACATCCCGCTGCTCACCTATCGCACCGGCGCATTCGCCAATTCGGGCATTCCCATCGCCAATGGCATGCATGACTACTTCACCATGCTGAATGAGCGCGACGGCGGCATTGGCGGCGTCAAGCTCAATGTCGAGGAATGTGAGACGGGCTACAACCCGGCCAAGGGCGTCGAGTGCTATGAAGGCACCAAGGGCAAGGGCGCGCTGGTCTACAATCCCTATTCCACCGGCATCACTCTGCAACTGATACCCAAAGCCTCGGTCGACCATATCCCGGTGCTCTCCATGGGCTACGGCCTGTCGGCCGCCGCCGTGGGCGAAACGTTCCCGTGGATCTTCAACGTTCCGGCCACCTACTGGAGCCAGGCTTCGGCGATCATCCGCTATATCTCCGAGCAGGAGGGCGGGCTCGACAAGCTCAAGGGCAAGAAAATCGGCTTCATCTATCTTGATGTCGGGTACGGCAGGGAGCCGATCCCGCTTCTGAAGCAGTTCGAGACGAAATACGGCTTCAAGCTGTTTCTCTATCCGGTTGCCGGCAAGGAGATGCAGAACCAGGGGTCGGTGTGGCTGAACGTGCAGCGCGACAACCCTGACTACATGGTCATGTGGGGCTGGGGCGCCATGAACCCGACCGCCGTCAAGGAGGCCGTCAATTCCGGCTTCGACATGTCGCACTTCATCGGCGTGTGGTGGTCGGGCGCCAATTCCGACGTCTCCGGCAGCGGCGACGCGGCGACCGGCTACAAGTCGACCAACTTCCACGGCACCGGCTTCGACTGGCCTGCCATGCAGGACATCAAGAAGTACGTCATCGACAAGGGCATGAGCCAGCTCAAGGATTTCAAGACCACCGATGCGAACTTCTATGACCGCGGCGTCATGAACGCCGTGGTGGTAGCCGAAGCCATTCGCACGGCCCAGCAAATGTCGGGCAAGAAGGTGATCAATGCCAGCGATATGCGCGAAGGCCTGGAGAACCTCAACCTGACAGAGGACCGGCTGGCACAAATCGGTCTCAAGGACTTCTCCATCCCGATCCATGTGACCTGCAAGCATCACGACGGCGGTGACAGCCCGATGTTCATCCAGCAGTGGACCGGCTCCGGCTGGAAGCGTATCGCCACCGTCAAGCCCATGTACGACGTGGTGTGGCCGATGCTGGAGTCCGCTGCCGCCGACTACATCAAGGACAAGCCGGACTGGAAGACGCAGACCTGCAAGTGATCATGTGAACGCGAAGCGGGAGCGGCCGGCGCGCGGCCGCTCCCGTGCATTGCCTTCCTCAACCAGCCGGGTCCTTAAAGCCATGAACGCGGTAAGCAACGTCCTCTCGGTCAACAATATCGAGGTGATCTACAACCACGTCATCCTGGTGCTGAAGGGCGTGTCGCTGGACGTGCCGGCGGGCGGCATCACGGCGCTGCTGGGCGCCAACGGGGCCGGCAAGACAACGACGCTCAAGGCGGTTTCCAACCTGCTCAGGGCCGAGCGCGGCGACGTCACCAAGGGCACCATCCATTTCAAGGGTGAGCGTGTCGACCGTCTGACGCCTAATGAACTGGTGCGCCGCGGCTGCATCCAGGTGATGGAGGGGCGTCACTGCTTCGGCCACCTGACCGTCGAGGAGAACCTGCTCACCGGCGCCTTCACCCGCCGCGACGGCCGCCAGGCCATCGCCGCCGACATTGAGATGGTCTATCGCTATTTTCCTCGGCTCAAGGAACGTTGCTCGAGCATCGCCGGGTATACATCGGGTGGCGAGCAGCAGATGTGCGCCATCGGGCGCGCCTTGATGTCACGGCCCACCATGATCCTTCTGGACGAGCCGTCCATGGGATTGGCGCCGCAACTGGTCGAAGAGATCTTCGAGATCGTCAAGCAACTCAACGAGGATCAGGGCGTGAGCTTCCTGTTGGCCGAGCAGAATACCAACATCGCGCTCAGATACGCCAAGTACGGCTATATCCTGGAGAATGGCCGGGTGGTGCTGGATGGCGATGCCGCCGCGCTACGTGACAACGAAGACGTCAAGGAATTCTACCTCGGTGTCACTGGCCCCGAACGCAAGTCATTCCGTAACGTCAAGGCCTACAAGCGACGCAAGCGCTGGCTGGCCTGAGCCCGGTATCTGTCAGATCTCATGCCGCCTGCCCGGCCGAGTCCCGGCGCGGCGTGGCGGCGAGGACGCGGTTGGCCGGTAGTACCAGCCGGGCGGTGGTGCCGACGCCGGGCCGCGAGGTAATGACGACATCACCGCCGTGCAGCCGGGCCATGCGCCGGGCAACGGCAAGCCCGAGACCGAGACCGCCAAAGCTGCGCGACAGTCCGCCGTCGACTTGGGCGAAGGGCTCGAAAATGCGCTCCAGCTTGGCCGCTTCGATGCCGATACCGGTATCGATCACCGCGACGGCGACACGCCCGTCGGCGAAGCGTTCGACCTTTACCTCGACGCTGCTGTCGGGTGGCGAGAACTTGATGGCGTTGGTCATCAGGTTGATGAGAACCTGCCTGAGGCGGGTGATGTCGCCCACGACCTCAAGCTGTGTGAAGGCGTGGTTTTCGACCAGCCCGACACGCGTCTCCTCGGCTGCCTGACGGCACATCTTCAGGCAAACCTCGGCCAGTTCGACGATGTCGACTTCTTGCTCGACCAGCGACATCGAACCGCGCTCGAAGCGGGTGATGTCGAGAATGTCGTTGATCAGCGAGGTCAGGTGGCGGCCGCTCTGGTGGATCGACTTGGCATATTCGGCATAGTCCGGATTGGCGTGCGGGCCCTGCCTTTCCTCGGCCAGAATTTCCGAGAAGCCGACGATGGAATTTAGGGGGGTACGCAGTTCGTGGCTCATGACGGCGAGGAATTCCGACTTGGTCTTGCTCTCGCGCTCGGCCGCCTGCTTGGCCTTCAACACATTGATCTCGCTCTGACGGCGCACCGTTACGTCCTTGCCGACGCCGCGATAGCCGCGGAAACTGCCATCGGCGGCAAACAGGGGGCGGGCGGTGATCTGCCACCACATGGCGCCGTTGCGGGTCGATACCGGCACCAGGATCTCGCGCAGGATCTCCTGGGCGGCCATCTTCTGAGCCATCTGCCGCCACGTCCCAGCGCGCCGGGCGCGGCCTGCGGCCTGCATCAGCGTGGCCCCCAGCAGCCGATCGCGCTCGCGCTCGAGGACCTGCGCCATGCGATCGGAGACGTAGGAGAGGCGGCCGTCGGGACCGGTTTCCCAAATCCAGTCGCTGGAGCCTGCCTCGAACTCGCGCAGCAACAGGGCGATGATCTCGGCCTGGCGGCTGGATTCCATGAGTTGGCCGGCATATTTGTATTCGCGCCGGTAGGACAGCGTGACGACCAGCGCGACGGCGATGCCGTAGGCCAGGACAATGATGGCCGACTTCATCGACAAGGGAAGCAAGGTGAGCGACAGCGATGCCGTCAACAGCGACGAATAGGTCAAGGCCACCCAAGGCAGGCGGGCGAGGGCTATGGCCCCAAGACCCGCCGCACCCATGGTCATGGCGACGATGACAATGCGGAAGTCGGCAGAGGCATCGGCGAGGAAGAGGGCAGGGCAGGCAGCCCATGGTCCACCGACCAGGGAAGCGATGAATATGGCGTGCGAGCGCGCCTCGGCAACGCTTGCTGTGCTGGCCCTTTTTCGCTGCTGGTAACCGGATTGGATCGCCCACAGGCAGGCTGCAACAGCCGCGCCGAGCCACCACAACAACGGCGCGGTCGACAACAGACCATAGCCAAGCCACGCGAACACCAGGGCGATCAGCATGTTGACGCCCAGGAGCCATGGCGCGGCCCTGCTCAGGTCGTTCAAGGGCGCCCGGTGATAGACCTCGGCCATGTCGACGTCGGGCAGTGCCGCCAGGTCGGCATAGGCCAGATCGACCGCTGTTTCAGGAACGCCAGTAAGTTTTAGGGGCACAAGTCTTGCTTCCATTCCCGCGGCCCTTAATCTGCCCGCCATCAAAGCCAGTATGCGTTGCCTGAAGTTTAGTGGCCCCTTTTTGCCGTGTAATTAACTGGCAGCGCTCAATTCCTGAGGTGGTTAAAAAGGCATGAACGAACACTTCGACAGTCTCGAAACACGTCAACCCGCCAAACGCGAAGCCCAGTTGATGGCTGCGTTGCAGCGCACTCTCGAACGGGCGCTGACCGACGCGCCGGGGTGGCGGGCTCACCTGGGCGCCATGAAGGCCGCCGACGTCACCGACCGGGCCGGCCTGGCGAGGTTGCCGGTGCTGCGCAAGTCGGAGCTGAAGGATATGCAGGCCAAGGCGCCGCCGTTCGGCGGATTGCAGATCGGTGAGGCAAAGGACATGGGCCGGGTGTTCATGTCGCCGGGGCCGATCTTCGAGCCCATGGGCGGCGATGCCGACCCTTGGCGCGGGGCGCGCAGCCTCTATGCGGCCGGCTTTAGGCCGGGCGATCTCATCCACAATGCGTTTTCCTACCATCTTACCCCCGGCGGGTTCATTCTCGATCACGGCGCGCGGGCGCTGGGGTGCGCCGTGGTGCCGGGCGGTGTCGGCAACAGCGAGCAGCAGATCGAGGCCATCGCCCATCTCAAGCCGGTTGCCTATACGGGCACG
>CAZMSA010000051.1:0-20356 GCA_964568825.1 uncultured Rhizobiaceae bacterium
AAGGTCAGGCATCTGCCCCTGGTTGATGCGGTGGGCCGAGGAGATGATCCGGCTCAGGGAAGCCTGACGGAACACCTCGGTCAACCTTACAACCGGTACCGCACCGGAGGTGATGATGTCGGCCAGCACCTGGCCGGGACCAACCGAGGGAAGCTGGTCAATATCGCCGACGATCAGCAGGGCAGCATGGTTTGGGACTGCCTTGAGCAGGGACTGCATCAGCAGTACGTCCACCATGGATGCTTCGTCGACCACCAGCAAATCGCAGTCGATTGGATTATCGCCATCCCGCTTGAACGATCCGCGTCGGGGATCGACTTCCAGCAGTCTATGGATGGTCATGGCCTCAAGTCCGGTTGCCTCGCTCATGCGCTTTGCCGCACGGCCGGTGGGGGCGCATAGCTTGAGCTTGACCCCCTTCACGGTCAGGATGCGCAGGATGGAATTAACGATTGTCGTCTTTCCCACCCCGGGACCACCGGTGATTACCAGCACCTTGGAGATGAGCGCCAGCCGTACCGCCGCGGTCTGGCTTTCGGCAAGGGAGAGCCCGGTCTGCTGCTCGATCCAAGGCAAAGCCTTATCGGGTTCGATATAGGACCATGGCAAGGTGCCGTTCACCAGGCGATGGATGCGCTCAGCGATGTTGATCTCGGCGCGATACAGACCAGCCAGGAAGACGCATTGGGTCTCGCCAACAGTGTCAGCGACGATGCTGCCGTCCGCCAGCTCGAGTTCGCGCGCAGTCTGAACCAGCTCTTGGGGAACCTCCAGCAATTCGACCGCCAGCGAGCTGAGTTCGTCCGTTGGCAAGCCGCAGTGCCCATCGTTCATGGCTTCTGACAGCGCGTAGGAGATGCCGGCGCGCACCCGAACCATGGCGGTCTTTTCGATGCCGAGCTTCATGGCGATGGCGTCGGCCGTCCTGAAGCCGATACCACGGATGTCCCTGGCAAGCCGATAGGGGTTCTCGCTCATCACCTGTACGGCATCGGCACCATAGGTCTTGAAGATGCGAACTGCCCTCGCTGTGCCCACGCCGTGGCTATGCAGGAAGACCATGATCTCCCGCACGACCTTCTGTTCTGCCCAGGCCTCGGTGATGCGACGGGCGCGTACAGGACCAATGCCACTAACCTCATGCAGGCGGTCAGGGGCGTTCTCGATGACGTCGAAAACCTTGTCGCCAAAGCCCTTCACGAGCTTCTTGGCGTAGACTGGTCCGATGCCGCGGATCATGCCTGAGGCGAGATAGCGCTCGATGCCGTCGGTGGTGGTCGGGGCCGAGGTCCGCACAAACCGTGCTCGGAACTGCTGACCATGGGTTCGGTCATTGACCCATTCGCCGGACGCCGTGATCCATTCGCCGGCCGAGATGGTCGCCGCGTGCCCGACGACCGTGATCAGGTCACGATGGCCCCGCGCCTTCACCCGCAGCACGCAAAAGCCGTTATCCGCGTTGTGAAACGTGACCCGTTCAACAGAGCCGGCGAGGACTTCGCTGGTTGACTGTTCGGGCTGATGCTTCATGGGCTACCAACTTCCAGAAGCTTGCGCCCGAGCCCTGTCTCAATCTTCTGGGCGCGGCGCTACTGCAGACTGGATCGACGTCTGATCACTAGATTCTAGAAGCAGCGATGCTGGTCGTTCGCGTCCGAATGGTCAATGGAGATGCTGGCCAACGTGCCGGGGAGATCGCGGAATATCAGGCCATCAACGATTGACGCATCGCCACCCTGTCGACGGCAGCCAGAAGGTTGGCTTGGATGAGGGCGAGAGCGTGGGCACCTATGTATAGCCGATAGAGGCGAAACTATATTTAACTATTTGAAATTGCTTATTTTATTGGCATACTAGAGTGTTTTTCGGCTTCCTAACTTTCACGCAAACATCGGCACCTCTTGGAGGTGCGAACCATCTTGTCGACGGGAGAAGGATGGTTTGGATGAACGAAGGTGATAACGCCGTGGGAGACGTCAAGGTCCACATGTGCGACTTTGTGGCGAAGGTCGAACATTCGCAGAAGCCTACTACCGAAGTTTCGTCCACTCTGGAGCGCGTTCCGCAAGGTGGTCTTGGCTAAGACGGCAAGGTGCGCAATCATCAGGATTCAAAGTGCGTAGCTGCTCTCACGAAAGAACGTGGCGTCAAGCCAACGCACAAATGAAAATGTACCAAAACTATCGCGCAATACCGCATAAAAAGGCCATTCGCGCGAATAGAAAGGGTTAACGCAAGCGCATGCAATTGAATTGATTTCAGCGGGCCAGCACGCGGGCTATGAAATCGGCGGTGCCGGGGGTCATGGCAAGCTCCGTCAGCTCGCCGGCAGACGCCCACATCACAGCCGCGGCGTCATCGCCCGCCACCGCCTCGCCGCCGGTCCAGCGGGCGCCGAAAATGCTGATGACGTAATGATACTCCAGGTCCCCATGCCGGGACTTGTTGATGATGTCGATACAATCGATGAGGCCGGTGATTTCGGCCTCGATGCCGGTCTCCTCCGCCAGTTCACGCAAGGCCGCCTGGCGCAGCGTCTCGCCCAGTTCCACATGCCCGCCGGGCAGGCTCCACAGGCCAGCTGGCGGCTTGGCGCGCTTGACCAGCAGCACCTTGCCATCGCGCACCACGAGGGCGCTCACCCCGGCAACCGGTCCGGGAGGGCTTGGGGTTTTGTCGGCAGGCCTGGTCATGGCAGGATGATGGGATTTTCGAGGAGATGAAGCGATGTGTGGTCTCTACAGCCTGCGCAAGAGTGAGGCAGAAGTCCGCGCCACCTTCGGCTACGGCGGCGAAGCCGTCCTTGGCCCCCGCGACTATGTCACACCAGCGGGACCCATGGCCATAGTGCGCGTCGAACGGGCGGGCCTGCGGCTGGCGTGGGTGCGCTGGGGGCTGGTGCCGTCGTGGATGAAGGAGGTGAAGGCGGCCAAGCCGCTGATCAATGCGCGTAGCGAAACGGTCACCCGCAAACCCTCCTTCCGCAACGCCATGCGCCGCCGTCGCTGCCTGATACCGGCTGATGGATTTTACGAATGGTCGGGCGATCAACCGGGCAGGAAGCAGCCCTGGCACATTCACCGGCCCGACAACGCCGTCTTCGCCTTTGCCGGCATCTGGGAGGAATGGATGGGTGCCGACGGCAGCGAACTGGAGACCGCCTGCATCATAACCACGGCGGCCAACCGCTCGATCGCCGCCATTCACGACCGCATGCCGGTGGTCATCAACCCTGAAGCCTTTGCCCTGTGGCTCGACACCGACAACGTCAAGGCAGACGAGGCCGCCGCCCTGCTGGTGCCGACCCCGGATAGCTATTTTGTAATGGAAAAGACCACCATCAAGCGCAGCGCGCCGCCGCCCCGACCGGTTGAGTCGCCCAAGGCGGACGGTGGGCAGATGAATCTGCTCTGACGGACCCGCCGTGGTAGGTCAGGTTTCTTCCGTCTCGGCTTCCGGCGGTTTGCCGATCGGGGTTAAATGGCGGTTGAGTTGCACAACTGTCGAAAGAGCGCACCCGACCAGACGTTGCGCTTGGTCGGCCAGTGCACTGGCGGGCAGCGTATTGGCGGCGACGTCGAAGGCAGCAGCGCGACGGGCAAGTTGCGTGGTGACCGACGCGAGTGGCAATACGTCGATTAGGGCCTTGACGCGGATCATGAAGTCTTTGTCGCCAGCGGCGATTGCTTGATCCAGATTGGTGGCGATTTCGCGCAATTGACGTGTTGTATCGCTGACAAGGGCGATCCAGGCTTCGCTTTCGGCCTTGTCTCGCTGCAATTCCAACATCGGCGTATTGACGACAGGGCACTCGCGATAGCGCTCATCCACCATGTTCGACCGCTTGACCAGTTGCGATGCTGGCAACAAGCCGACGATCGCTTCAAGCAATTGGTGGCGACTGACCGGCTTGGCGATGGTGGCATCAAACAGTCCCTGCCAGTCGTCAGCCCCTGAAAATTCATTCAGGTAAGCCGACATGGCGACGATCAGCGGCTTGCCGCCCATATCCCGGATCGTTTTGAGGTCACGTGCCGTCGAAATCCCGTCAATGACCGGCATGTCGATATCGAGGATCACCATGTCGTAGGCGGTTGCGCGCGCGCTGTTCAAGGCCTCTTCGCCATTCGCCACGGTATGAACGTCGAAACCCATGCGCCTGATCAGCGCGGATGTGAGAACACGGGCCGCTACGCTGTCATCTGCAAGGAGAATCCGGTGCTTGGATCGGTCATGTTGCACCGGACCGCTACTGGCGGCCTCATGCTGTTCGTCAAGCTCGTGGGCCTGGGGTTCGCTCATTTGCGTCGTCCGCCAAAGCTATGATCTTTTGCCAAATCCCATCGACTATAGGCCGAGAGGGTAACTAAAATGCCTACAAAAGCCGCACCGCGAGGACGCGCCCCGGATCATTCCGGCAGTCCGGCGGCGCACAGATCGACGTCGAGGCTCTGAGCCTCAAGGTGCGATCAGCTTGCGCGCCATGCTCAATCGCGGTTCCACTTCGTAGCCGAGGCTCTCGTAAAAGCCGCGTACCGCGTCATTTTCCGGCCTCACCAGCAGGTTGAGCTTCCAGATGCCGTGGGCCTTCAGCCAGCCCTCCGCTGCCGCCATCACCTGACGCCCGTACCCCCGGCCCTGTATCGCCGGATCGACGCTGACGTAATAGGCGATGCCGCGGTGGCCGTCGTGGCCGACCATCACCGAGGCCACCAGACGCTCATCGAGCAGCGCCACCAGCACCTCGGAATTGGGCTTGCCGCGGGCAAACGCGATGTCCTTTGCCGGATCGTTCCACGGCCTGACGAGGCCGCAGGCCGACCACAGCGCAATCGTTGCCTCGACATCGTCATCGCCGATGGGCCGGAAGACGAGAGGGCCGGTCATTTTCCCTCCGGCGGCAACAGCTTGCCGGGATTGAGGATGCCGTTGGGATCGCACAGGCGCTTGATGCCGCGCATCAGTTCAAGCTCCAGCGGCGATTTCACCACCGGCATGAGATCGCGCTTCATCACCCCGATGCCGTGTTCGGCGCTGATCGAGCCGTCGAGGTCGTGCACGATGGCATGCACCGCTTCGTTCACCTCGTCCCAGCGGGCAAGGAACTTGTCCTTGTCGGCGTCGACGGGCTGCGCCAGGTTGAAATGCACGTTGCCGTCGCCGACGTGGCCGAAGGCGATGACGCGCGAGCCGGGGATCATGGCGGTGGTGGTCGCCGATGCCCGCTCGATGAATTCCGCCACACGCGACACCGGTACCGAAACATCTTGCTTGATCGATCCCCCCTCGCGCCGCTGCACTTCCGACAGGGTTTCGCGCAGGCGCCAGAAATCGCCGGCCTGTACGCTGTTGGCGGCAATCGCCGCGTCTTCGATCAACCCGCCCTCCATCGCCTGCCCGAGGATGTGCTCCATGTCGCCGGTGGGGCCCGAAATCTCCAGCAGCACGTACCAGGGGTGAGTACTGGTGAGTGGGTCGCGGGTGCCGGCATGGCGCATGGTGAACTCGACCCCGATGCGTGGCACCAGTTCGATGGCCGTCACCCGATCGCCGCTCAATTGCCGCGCCAGGGCTAGCAGCGCGAGAGCGTCGCCAGGGCTGGCGAGGCCGATCCACGCGGTGGCGGTCTCGCGCGGCGGCGGAAAAAGCTTCATCACCGCCGCGGTGATGATCCCCAGCGTTCCTTCCGAGCCTATGAACAGGTCTCTCAGGTCATAGCCGGTATTGTCCTTGCGCAGCCTTCTCAGGCCCGACCATAGTCGCCCGTCGGCCATCACCACTTCGAGCCCGAGGCACAATTCGCGGGCATTGCCATAGGCGATCACGCCGACGCCGCCGGCATTGGTGGCGAGATTGCCGCCGATGCGGCAGCTTCCTTCCGAGGCAAGGCTCAAAGGGAACAGCCTGTCCACCTCGCTTGCCGCATCCTGCACGCCCTTGAGGGTGACGCCGGCTTCGACGGTTATGGTGTTGTCGACGGCATCCACGTTGCGGACGCGGTTGAGGCGATCGAGTGAGAGCACGATCTCATTGCCGCTTGCCGACGGGATCTGGCCGCCCACCAGTCCGGTGTTGCCGGTCTGCGGCACGATGCCGGTGAGGGTGTCATTGGCGAGCGCCATGATCTTTCGCACCTCATCGACCGTACCGGGCCTGAGGATGGCGGCGGCGCGGCCGCGGTACAAATCGCGCGGCTCGCTGAGATAGGCGGCCATGTCAGCTTCATCGACGATGGCGTGGGTGGTGCCCACCAGCGCGGCAAAACGGGCGATGAGGTCGGGTGAGGGGGCCTTGAGCGGGGCGTTCATTTGGCACCTGTAGGATGGCGGCGCGGCGCGGCGGCGCGGCGCAGGCGGTCGTTGATGGCTTCGCCGAGACCCTCATCGGGTATCGGCATCACGGCGATGGCGGCGGGCTGGAGAGCATCCAGCCGGTGCAGGGCGGCAAACAGGTTGGCCGCCGCCTCGCCCGTATCGCCGCCAGGCGACAGGTTTTCCATCGCTCCGGCATGGGCAGGAATGTCGGCGCCGAAGGCCAGCAGTGCCTCATTGGGTCCGGCTGATGTGGCAGCGAGCCGCAACGGGGCGTGCGGGGCATAATGACTTTCAAGCTGGCCGGGCGACAAGAGCGCACCGGGGGTGGCCTCGGCCAAACGCAACGTCATCCCCAGGGCCTCTTCGATGCGGCAACGTGCCAGCCCGCCGGGCCTCAGGATGACCGGCTCGGCCCCGAGGCACGAGACCACCGTCGATTCGACCCCTACCGTCGATGGGCCGCCATCGAGAATGGCATCGATGCGCCCGCCGAGGCTGGCGAGCACATGCGCCGGGGTTGTCGGGCTGATGGCGCCGGAGCGATTGGCGCTGGGCGCGACCACGGGGACGCCTGCGGCCCGGATCAGGTCGAGCGCCAGCGGATGGGCCGGCACGCGCAGCGCGATGGAGGAAAGCCCGGCGCTCGCCAAGAGGCTGACCGGACAGCTCTCTTTGCGCTCCAGCACCAGCGTCAGCGGTCCCGGCCAGAAGTGTTTGGCAAGACGCATCGCAAGGGGGGAGAATTCGGCCAGTGCCCGCGCCGCCTCGATGCTTTCCACGTGGGTGATGAGCGGGTTGAACTGCGGCCGGCCCTTGGCGGCAAACACCGAGGCCACGGCCTTGTCGTCGAGCGCGTTGGCACCGAGGCCGTAGACGGTCTCGGTTGCAAACGCCACCAGTCCGCCGCGCCTGATAATGGCGGCGGCAACGGCGACATCGCGGGTCAGCAAAGTATCGGGCAAACCGGCCCCCAGCGTGATTGACGTTCATGGCTCGGGGGCTACAGTGCCCCCGGAACCATTGAGACGATTGGCTGTGGCGGCTTAGGGGCGCGCCTGTCAACCGTCAAGCCACAGGTGAGCACCAATGTTTGAACCCCAAGTCGACGATCTCAGGGCGACGCTAGAAGATGTGGCGGGGCTTTCCGGTCTCATCGAGGCCGGTCTGTTCCCCGATCTCAGTGCCGATCTGGTCGATGCCGTTCTCACCGAGGCCGGGCGCTTCGCCGCCGAGGTGCTGGCGCCCCTCAACCGCGAGGGTGACAAGGTGGGCTGCAGCCTCGATACCTCGACCCATGCCGTCACCACCGCGCCAGGCTGGCGCGAGGCTTACCGGCAATGGTGCGAGGCGGGCTGGGCGGCCCTGCCGTGCCCGCCCGAACACGGCGGCCAGGGCCTGCCCATCCTCATGGGGCTGGCGGTGCAGGAACTCTGGAATACCGCGGCTTCGGCCTACGGCATCGGTACGCTGCTTACCCAAGGCGCCAGCGAGGCGATCGAGGCCCACGGCAGCGAGACGTTGCGCGCCACCTGGCTGCCCAACATGGTCTCCGGGCGCTGGACCGGCACCATGAACCTCACCGAGCCGCAGGCGGGATCGGACTTATCCGCCATCCGCACCAGGGCCGAGCCGGCGGGCGACGGCACCTACCGCATCACCGGCACCAAGATCTTCATCACCTACGGCGAGCACGACTTGACCGACAACATCGTGCATCTGGTGCTGGCGCGGCTTGTCGGCGCGCCAGAGGGTACGCGCGGCATCTCGCTCTTCCTGGTGCCGAAATTCCTGCTGGATGACGCGGGCGAACCGGCCCAGCGCAACGATGTGAAGTGCATCGGCCTTGAAGAAAAGCTCGGTATTCACGGTTCGCCCACCTGCACCCTGCAATTCGGCGACGAAGGAGGGGCCGTGGGCTGGCTGATCGGTGAGGTAAACCGCGGCCTCAATTGCATGTTCACCATGATGAACAACGCCCGCCTGCATGTCGGCATGCAGGGCGTGGCGGTGGCCGAGCGGGCGACCCAGCAGGCCGTCGCCTTTGCCCGCGAGCGCCGCCAGGGCAAGGAGGCAGGCGAGGTGGTCACCATCGTGCATCACCCCGACGTGCAGCGGATGCTGGCCGACATGGAAGTGAAGACTCAGAGCGCCCGCGCCATCTGTTACGCCACGGCCCGGGCACTCGATTTGTCGCGGCATGCCGCCAGCGAGGAACAACGCGCCGACAATAACGGGCTGGCTGCCCTCTTGACCCCCGTCTCCAAGGCCTACGGCACCGATACCGGTTCCGAGGTCGCCTCGCTCGGGGTCCAGGTGCATGGCGGCATGGGCTATATCGAGGAAACCGGCGCTGCCCAGCATTTGCGCGATGCCCGCATCTGCCAAATATACGAAGGCACCAACGGCATCCATGCCATCGATCTGGTGACCCGCAAGCTGCCGATGGAGGGGGGTAAGACCTTTGCCCGCTGGTCGGCCGGCGTGAAGCAGACGCTTGGCTCCCTCAAGGGCCATGCCGAGACCGCCGATGTTGCCGCCGAACTGGCCTCGGCGCTGATGTTGCTGGAAGAGACGACGGGACAGATGACGGACTGGCTGGCTGCGGGCGATCAGCGGGCGCTGGCCGGGGCCACGCCTTACCTGCGTCTCTTCGCGTTGGTGGCGGGGGCCGATGGGCTGGGCCGCGGGGCGTTGGCCGCCCTTGCCCGCAATGACGTGGCACCTGGTGACCGGCGCTTGTGGCGGGCGCGCTATTTCGCGGCCAATCACTTGCCGCTGGCGGGCGGCCTTGCCCGCATCGTCACCGGCGGCGGCGATGCCCTGGGCGCCGGCGCCGGCCTCCTCGCCGGCAACGGCTGACGGGAGAACCGGCATGACCAGCCTCAAGGGCAAGACCTTGTTCATCACCGGCGCCAGCCGCGGCATCGGCCTCGCCATTGCCCTCAGGGCGGCAAGCGATGGCGCCAATATCGCCATTGCCGCCAAGACCGATCGGCCGCATCCGAGACTCGAAGGCACCATCCACACCGCCGCCGCCGAAATCGAGGAAGCCGGCGGGCGCGCCTTGCCGCTCATCGTCGACGTGCGTGACGAGGCGAGCATCGAGGCCGGCGTCGCAGAAACCGTCAAGGCCTTTGGCGGCATCGACATCTGCATCAACAATGCCTCCGCCATCCAGTTGACCGGCACGCTCGAAACCGAGATGCGGCGCTACGACCTGATGCACGGGGTCAACGGGCGCGGCACCTTTGCCACTTCGCGGGCCTGTCTGCCGCTTCTCCTGAAGGCCCAAAACCCGCATATCCTGATGTTGTCGCCGCCGCTCGATCTTGCCCCACGCTGGTTCGGTCCGCATGTCGCCTACACCATGGCAAAATACCAGATGAGCCTCATCGCCCTGGGGTTGGCGGCAGAGTTCAAGGGTCGGGTGGCGGTGAATGCCCTGTGGCCGCGCACTACCATCGCCACTGCCGCAATCCGCAACCTCCTGGGCGGTGACGAGATGATGGCCCGCTCGCGTTCGCCCGAGATCATCGCCGATGCCGCCCACGCCATCCTGACGCGGGGGGTGGACTTTTCTGGCAACTTCCTTATCGACGATACATTCCTTGCCTCCATCGGCGTCAGCGATTTCAGTCGCTACCGCGTGGATGCAACCCGCGATCTCGCCCCCGATTTCTTCGTGCCGGATGCATCGCCGGCGCCTGAAAGCCTGAAAGCTCTCAAATGACCACACTCTTGCTGACCCATCCCGACTGCATCGCCCACGCCCCGCCGCAAGGCCACCCCGATCGGCCCGATCGGCTGCGCGCCGTCAACGCGGTCCTCGCCCATGAGGCCTTCAAGGCGCTCAGGCGCGAGGAGGCCCCGCTGGGCGCGCGCGAGGCCATCCTGCGTGCCCATCCCGAATCCTATGTCAACATGATCGAGGAAAAAGGTGTCGAGGCCGACGACGGCCTGGTGCCGCTCGATCCCGATACCTGGATGGGACCGGGGAGTCTATCCGCCGGCCTGCATGCGGTGGGTGCGGCGACGCGCGCCGTCGACGCCGTGGTTGCCGGTGAGGCGACCAATGCCTTCTGCGCCATCCGTCCCCCCGGCCACCATGCCGAGAAAACCCGCGCCATGGGCTTTTGCCTGTTCAATTCGGTTGCCGTTGCCGCCCGCCATGCCATGGCCCGTCACGGAATGCAGCGGGTGGCCATCGTCGACTTCGATGTCCATCACGGCAACGGCACCCAGGATATCTTCTGGTCGGACAAGGACGTGCTTTATGCCTCCACCCACCAGTCGCCATGGTATCCCGGCACCGGCGCGATATCGGAAACCGGCGTCGGCAACATCTTTAACGCCCCCTTGCGGGACGGCGACGGGTCCGAGGCGTTCCGCCAGGCGATGACCGGGCGCATCCTGCCGGCGCTGGAGGATTTTCGCCCCGATCTGCTGCTGGTCTCGGCCGGCTTCGATGCCCACCGCGACGATCCCCTCGGCGGGCTTGAACTGGTGGAGGCCGACTTTGCCTGGGTGACGCTGGAACTGATGGACGTGGCAGACCGCCATTGCGGCGGCCGGCTGGTGTCGCTGCTGGAAGGCGGCTATGACCTGAAGGGCCTTGCCGGCTCGACGGCAGTACATGTCCAGGCCCTCATGCGCGGCACGGGCATTGGTGATAAGGTGGACCTTGAGGAGGCGACATGACTGCTGAAGCCCATGCCGACATCGAAAAGATGTCGTTCGAGGCCGCGCTCGCCGAACTGGAAGGCATCGTTGACCGGCTTGAGGCCGGCAAGGTCGACCTGGCCGATTCCATCGCCATCTACGAGCGCGGCGAGAAGCTGAAAGGCCATTGCGAGAAACTGCTGCGCGACGCCGAGGCCCGTATCGAGAAGATCACCCTGAAGGCGGACGGCTCGGCGGGAGGCACTGAGCCGCTGGATGTCGGTTGAGCCGCCGCCGGCTTGACGCCGAACTGGTGGCGCGCGGCCTCTATGCCTCGCGCTCGCGGGCAAGCGAAGCGGTGAGGCGCGGTGCCGTGCGAATTGCCGGCCGGGTGGCGAACAAGCCCGGCGATCTGGTGGCCGCCGACGTTTCAATCGGCGTCGACGATCCGGCGCGCCACCTGGTCTCGCGCGGCGGCCTGAAACTGATCGCCGCCCTCGATCACTTCGCCATCGACGCAAGCGGCCTCAAGGCCCTCGATATCGGCGCCTCGACCGGCGGCTTTACCCAGGTGCTGCTGGATCGCGGCGCCACCCACGTGATCGCCCTCGATGTCGGTCATGGTCAACTGGCGCCTGCCTTGCGCAGCGATCCCCGCGTCGGCGTTCTGGAAGGGGTGAATGCCCGCGACCTGAAGGCCGGCGACCTGGCGTATTTGCCCCAATTGGTGGTCGTCGACGTGAGCTTCATTTCCTTGCGTCTTGCCCTGCCGGCGGTGCTTTCGCTGGCGCCATCGGGCGCGCTGCTTGTCGCCCTGATCAAGCCGCAGTTCGAGGCCGGCCGCTCAAAGCTGGGCAAGGGCGGCGTGGTGCGCGATCAAACGGTGCATGAGGAGGTGTGCGCGATGACCTCGCATTGGCTGGAGAGCGATCAGGGCTGGCAGGTTCTCGGCCTCATGCCCTCGCCGCTCGAAGGCGGCGACGGTAACCGTGAATTCCTCATCCATGCGCAAAAGCTTTGAAAAAGCCCGGTGCGGCGGCCAATCTTGATGACATGTTGAGCCCGCTCGACCGTTTGGCCTACGTGGCGCGCCAGGGCACCCGTGTCGCCTGGTACATGGGGCACTATTTCGCCTCGCAGCGCTATCACAAGGCCCGCGACGACACCGATGTGCGGCGCCAGAAGCCGCGCGCGCCCGGCCCCGGCACCAACCGCGTGCTGGCTGATCTCGCCCGCCTGTTCGAGCGCGATCTGGCCAATGTCGCAGCCGGCCATTACCCCATGCCGCGCGACCGCGACGGGACGCTGGCGGAATTGCTTGCCCGCTCGCGCGCCTATTTCGCCGATTTACCGGCGGCGGCCGAACGCAAGGCCGAGCGGCGCGGCAGCGAGGTCATGAGCCCTGAGTTGCGCCAAAAGCTACCGGCCTATTTCCTGCAGAATTTCCATTTCCAGACCGGTGGCTACCTGACCGAGGAATCGGCCGGGCTTTACGACATGCAGGTCGAAATCCTGTTTTCGGGATCGGCCAGCGCCATGCGCCGCCAATGCCTGGTGCCGCTTGCCGCCTTCATGCATGGCAAGGACCAGCGCCACATGGCGCTGCTTGATGTCGCCTGTGGCACCGGGCGTTTTCTCGCCACCGTGCGTCAGGCCTACCCGCGCCTGGGGCTCATCGGCAGCGACCTGTCGGAAAGCTATCTGAGCGAGGCCCGCCGCCATCTGGCGTCCTACAGGGCGTGCAATTTCGTCATGGCCAATGCCGAAAGGCTGCCCTTTGCCGATCGGTCATTCGATGTCGTCACCTCGATCTATCTGTTCCACGAGGTGCCGCCCAAGGTGCGCCGCGTCATCGCCGCCGAATTCGCCCGGGTGCTGAAGCCCAGCGGCCGGCTGATCTTCATGGATTCCCTGCAGCAAGGAGACGTGCCGGCCTATGACGGCATGCTGCAGTCGTTCCCGCTGAATTTCCACGAGCCCTATTACGCCACCTATACCCGCGAGGACCTGGCCGCCCTGTTCGCAGGGGCGGGACTTCAGGCGGTGTCGAGTGAACCGGTGTTCCTCTCCAAGCTGGTGGTCGCCGACAAGCCCGCCTGAAGATCAGGCCTTTTCGGTTGCCACCCTGCCGCCACTGGTCCCGCGCGCGGTGATCTGCGCCTCGAAGGCCCTGAGGCGCTTGAAGATCGAAATCAGCACGACAATGGTTGACCAGGCGTTGACCAGGTACTGGAACGAGTCTTCCACCCGTCCGAAGGCGCGTACGATCTGTTGCATCACTCCGAGCGTGATGACGCCCGAGACGATGGTGGGGCCGAGCGCGATATAGGGCACCAGCACCCCGAACTGCAGGTAGGAATAGCGTGCCACGTCGAAATAGAGAAAGTTGAGGAACAGCCGGAAATAGTTGTGGCGGATATGGCTGAAGAGGTCGGCTACCGTCATCGGCTCGGCTCGCTTGGCATCGTCCTCGCCATACACCAGTTCCTTGCGGTAGGCGGCCTCCACCAGCTGGTTCTGAAACTCCAGGTGCGGCAATCGGATGCCCACCAGCGCCAACGCCACCGTCCCGCACAGCGCAAACCCGATGGCCACCCACACCAGCGACTTGGGTACGGCACCGATCCACGGCAATTGCGTCACCTTGTCGGAGAGCACCCACAAGATGGGCAGGAACGCGAAAAGGGTCATCAGCGAGCGCATGAAGCTGACGCCCAGGTCCTCCATGATGCTGGCAAAGCGCATGGTGTCTTCCTGCACCCGCTGGGCGGCACCTTCGATATGGCGCACCGTCTCCCAATGATCGATGTAGTAGGCGTTCATCGCTGTGCGCCAGCGGAAGATATAATGCTTGATGAAAAAGCCCAGCACAGTGGCGATCAGGATGTAGACGCCGGCAATCCGCCCGAAAGTCATGAGCTGGGCCAGGAACGCGTGGAAGGTCACCGCGCCCGGCTTGCCGAGGGCTTTCTGCACCAGGTTGTAGAATGTCCCGAACCATTCGTTGATCTGCACATCCAGCTCCACCTGGTACCAGGTGGCGACGAGGATGAGGGCGCTGCCGGCGATCGACCACGGCCACCATTGGCGATTGAGAAAGAACGAACGGAACATGGGGGAAAGTCCTCTTGTGAAGATGCGCCGCCGTCAGCAACCGAGTTGGCGGGCCAGGTCGATGAAGTCGCCAGCCGCCAGGTCGGCGTTGGCCGGCTTTGAGTCGGTTTTGCCGCCGGGCCCGAATTCGAGCGGGCGGGCGACAAAGGCGGTCCTGAGGCCCGATGCGCCCGCTGCCGCGAGGTCGCCCGCGTGGGCTGCCACCATCATACAGCGCTCGGGCGGCAGATCGAGGGCAGCCGCCGAAGCCAGATAGACTTGCGGCTTGGGCTTGTAGGTGTGGGCGATTTCCGCCCCGAGGACGGTGTCCCATGGCAGTCCGGCGTGTCTGGCGATATCCACCATCAGTCGGATATGCCCGTTGGAGACCGGCGCCACAACGTAACGTTTTTTAATCTTCCTGAGACCGTCCACCGCGTCGGGCCATGGATCGAGCCGGTGCCAGCATTGGGCGAGTTCCCGGCGCTCCATTTCGTCCGGTACCGGCAGCCCCAGGGCCTCGAAGGCATCGGCCACATTTTCCGTTTGCAACTGATCGAGCTTGGTCCAGGCGCGGCGGCCGGCGCGCACCTCTTCCATGTAGGGGTCATAGAAGGACCGCCAGGCGTCTGCCAACCGTCCCCAGTCGGCTTCGATCCCCCTGCTGGTACCGTAGCTTTCAAGGCCGCGCGCCACTGATGTGCGCCAGTCGACGACGGTGCCGAAGACATCGAAGAACAAGGCAGCGATATCGGCCATCAGCCGGTCAGCCCTGTCTGGCCGCGATGGCGCAGATAATGGTCCGCCAGCACCAGCGCCATCATCGCCTCGCCCACCGGCACCGCCCGGATGCCGACGCAAGGGTCATGGCGGCCCTTGGTCACGATCTCGGTTTCTTCAGCCGAAGCGGTGATGGTGCGCCGCGGCGAGAGGATGGAAGAGGTGGGTTTGACGGCAAAACGCACCACCACGTCCTGGCCCGAGGAAATGCCGCCGAGGATGCCGCCGGCGTGGTTGGAGAGGAATTTTGGCGCATTGCCGTCAAGGCGGATTTCATCAGCGTTTTCCTCGCCGCTGAGCGCCGCTGCGGCAAACCCCGCGCCGATCTCCACACCCTTCACCGCGTTGATGCTCATCATCGCCGCAGCCAGGTCCTGGTCGAGCTTGCCATAAATGGGCGCCCCCCAGCCGGCCGGAACCCCCGAGGCCACAACCTCGATGACGGCCCCCACCGATGACCCTTTCTTGCGGATGCTGTCGAGATAATCCGCCCACAATTCGGCAGCCTTGGCATCGGGGCAGAACAGCGGGTTGCGCTCCACCTCCGCCCAGTCCCAACGGCCGCGATCGACCTTGTGTTCGCCCATCTGCACGACGCACCCGCGAATTTCCACGCCCGCAATGATCTTGCGCGCCACCGCGCCCGCCGCCACCCGCGAGGCCGTCTCGCGCGCCGAGGAACGCCCGCCGCCGCGATAGTCGCGTACCCCGTATTTCGCCATGTAGGTGAAATCGGCATGGCCGGGGCGATATTTGTCGCGGATGTCGGAATAGTCCTTGGAGCGCTGGTCGACGTTGTCGATAATCAAGCAGATGGGCGTGCCGGTGGTAACAGGCTGAGCCATGCGCTCATCGCCAAACGTGCCCGACACGATGCGCACGGTGTCCGGTTCGCGGCGCTGGGTGGTGAAGCGCGACTGGCCGGGCCGGCGGCGATCGAGGTGGTGCTGGATGTCGGCCTCGGTGAGGGGGATGCCCGGCGGGCAGCCGTCGAGGACGCAGCCGATGGCGATCCCGTGGCTTTCGCCAAAGGTCGTCATGCGCAGCATATGGCCGAAGGTGTTGTGGGACATGGCGCGTCCTGGCGGAGAGACAGAATTGCTGGTGAAGCTATTACGTGTCCCGGCCCCGCGCGTCAAACCAATCGAGTCCGCCATCGACAATGCGGAAAAACCGGTCCTGCGGCACCTTGAGCTGCACGATCTGGTACTTGGGAAGATCGAAGACGAGGCCGCGCACGATGCGGCTGATGCCGCCGTGGGCCACCACGATGGCGGGTTGATCGAGGCTCGCCAGCCATTCCCCCACCCGCTGGCGGGCATCGTCATAGCTCTCGCCACCAGCCGGGCGCCAGTCGTGATAGTGCTCGGGATCAACCTCCGGGTTGACGCCGAGCGCATGTACATCGGCCCACGCCGAGCCCTCGACCTCGCCGAACGACAGTTCGCGCAACCGCTCATCCATCCGCACCGCCTGTTCGCCAAGGCCATAGGCGTCGATGACC
The DNA here is from genome assembly GCA_964568825.1 of uncultured Rhizobiaceae bacterium. Classification (GTDB taxonomy): domain Bacteria; phylum Pseudomonadota; class Alphaproteobacteria; order Rhizobiales; family Aestuariivirgaceae; genus CAVVDT01. Next base: position 16,351 of record CAZMSA010000051.1, read on the forward strand.
GCCGCCATGGTCTGGCGGGCGCGGGCGAGGGGGCTTGAAATAAATCCGAACCCTTTGGGCGAGGGCAGGATCTCGGCCAGTTTTCCAGCCATGCGGCGGGCCTGCTCGCGTCCCGTGGCGTTGAGCGAAATGTCCGTCTGGCCCTGGATGCGGCGCTTCAGGTTCCAGTCGGTCTCACCGTGCCGCAGAAGATAGATCGGCGGCAGCCTTGATGGATCAATCACCGTCGCCAACGACCGAAATGTCGGGGGCGGCCGGGTTTTTCATGCCGACGATATGGTAGCCCGCATCCACATGCAGGATTTCGCCCGTCACCCCGCGACCCAGGTCGGAGAGCAGATAAAGCCCGGTGTCGCCGACCTCGTCGGTGGTGACGGTGCGCCGCAACGGCGAATTCAGTTCGTTCCACTTGAGGATATAGCGGAAATCGCCGATCCCTGAGGCAGCCAACGTCTTGATCGGGCCGGCTGAAATGGCGTTGACGCGGATGTTCCTTTCGCCCAGATCGGCCGCCAGATAGCGCACCGAAGCCTCCAGCGCCGCCTTGGCGACGCCCATCACATTGTAGTGAGGCATCCACTTTTCGGCGCCGTAATAGGTGAGGGTGAGGAGCGATCCCCCCTCGTTCATCAGCTTTTCGGCCCGCTGCGCCACGGCGGTGAAGCTGTAGCAGGAGATGAACAAGGTCTTGTGGAAATTGTCCGCCGTGGTGTCGACATAACGTCCGTCGAGCTGGTCCTTGTCGGAAAAGGCGATGGCATGCACCACGAAGTCGAGCTTGCCCCAGGTCTTTTTCAAGACCTCAAAGGCGGCATCGAGCGAGGCGTCATCGGTCACGTCGCACGGCAGAACGATCTTCGAGCCGATGCTGGCGGCCAGCGGCTCGACCCGCTTCTTGAGCGCATCGCCCTGGAAGGTGAATGCCAGTTCGGCGCCATGCCGGGCCAGCGACTGAGCGATGCCCCAGGCGATGGAGCGGCTGTTGGCCACGCCCATGATAAGCCCGCGCTTACCGGCCATAAGCGGTCCGGGTTCGCTCATGATATTCCTCTCAAAGTCTCGAATTCGGCATTGATGCCCGCTGGGGCGGGGTGCAATTTACATAAATTGCCCGCCCGGTCCACCAGAAAGCGGCAAACGCAGCCTTGAGGCGTGGCACAATTGCGGTTGATCGACTATGTAAAGGCAAGAATTTTCCCAAAGTGCGCCAACCAGCCCCATGTTCAACGTATTAGATACACTCTCCATCATCACCGCCGCCTCGGGTTTTACCGAGCGTGACGATCCCTTGGCGCTGTTCGGCGAATGGATGGCCGATGCCGAGAAATCCGAGCCCAGCGATCCCAACGGCGTTTGCCTGGCCACCGTCGATGCCGACGGCCTGCCCGATGCCCGCATGGTGCTCCTCAAGGGCTTCGATGAAGCAGGCTTCGTCTTTTACACCAACTACGAAAGCGCCAAGGGCCGCGAGATCCTGCAAAATCCCAAGGCCGCCCTGTGCTTCCACTGGAAGTCGCTGCGCCGCCAGGTGAGGGTGCGCGGGCCCGTAGAGCAGGTTAGCAGCCAGGAGGCGGATCAATATTTTGCCTCCCGCCACCGCGAGAGCCGCATCGGTGCCTGGGCCTCGCAGCAGTCGCGCCCGCTGGAGAGCCGCTTTGCGCTGGAAAAGGCGGTAGCGAAATTTGCCGCACGCTTCGCCATCGGCGAGGTGCCGCGCCCGCCTTACTGGTCGGGCTTTCGCATCCGCCCCGTTGCCATCGAATTCTGGCACGACCGGCCGTTCCGGCTGCACGACCGGGTGCGGTTTTTTCGCGAGACACCTGAAGGACCGTGGTCCAAGGTGCGTCTCTATCCGTGAAAGTCGAAGCCATGAACCAGACACCTGACGCTGAGCGCAAGACACTGCTTTTGACCGGCGCCTCGCGCGGCATCGGCCATGCCACGGTCAAGCGCTTTTCCACCGCCGGCTGGCGGGTCATCACCTGTTCGCGCCATCCCTTCCCCGAGGACTGCCCCTGGGAGGCCGGTCCCGACGACCATATCCAGGTCGATCTGGCCGACATCGCCGATGTCGACCGCGCCATCGGCGAGATCGGCGCGCGGCTGAAGGCGCAAGGTAGCCGCCTGCATGCCCTTGTCAACAATGCCGCCGTCTCCCCCAAGCTGCCGGGAGGCGGGCGCATGAACACTCTGGAGACCGCGGTTGGCGACTGGAAGACCATCTTCCAGGTGAATTTCTATGCCCCCATCATGCTGGCCCGCGGTCTTGTCGAGCAACTGAAGGCCGCCAAGGGCTCGGTGGTGAACGTCACCTCCATCGCCGGCTCCAGCGTCCACCCGTTCGCCGGCTCGGCCTATGCCACCTCCAAGGCGGCGCTGGCCTCGTTGACGCGCGAGATGGCCGCCGACTTCGGTCCCTTCGGCATCCGCGTGAACGCTATCTCGCCGGGCGAGATTGAAACATCCATCCTGTCGCCGGGAACCGAAAAGATCATCCCGCAGATCCCCTTGCGCCGCCTTGGCCAGCCCGAGGAGGTGGCAAAGGCCATCTACTTCCTGTGCACCGATGCCTCCAGCTACGTGAGCGGGGCTGAACTGCATATCAACGGCGGCCAGCATGTCTGAGACCGACTTGCGGCCGGAAACCGTCGCCGCCCACGCGCTGGAGGCGTATGACCCGGCAACCGGCGCGGTGGTGCCCCCCTTGCATGCCGCCACCACCTTCGCCCGCGATGCCGACTATGGCCTGCGCATGGCGTCGAGCTATCAGCGCAACGGCCACCCCACGCTGTGGCAGGCCGAACGCATCATAACGGCGCTGGAAAAGGGCGCCGAGGCGCAACTTTTTTCTTCCGGCATGGCAGCGCTGGTGGCCCTTGTAGAGACGGTGCCGCAGGGCGCCCATGTGGTGATGCCGGAGATCGTCTATTACGGCACCCGCGACTGGCTGAAACGCCAGGAGGCAAAGGGCCGCCTGAGTGTCTCGACCTTCAAGGCGGGTGAGGCAGGCGCCCTTGAGCGCGCCATCGCGGGCGGCAAGACCGATCTGGTATGGGTCGAAACCCCGGCCAACCCCACCTGGGACGTGATCGATATTGCGCAAACCGCCCGTCTTGCCCACGCCGCCGGAGCCATTCTGGCGGTCGATTCAACCACCGCCGGGGCGGTGACCACCCATCCCCTGACGCTCGGGGCCGATATCGTCTTCCATTCCGCCACCAAGTATCTCAACGGCCATTCCGACGTGCTGGCCGGTGTCCTGGTGACCGCTGAAGTCAACGACCGCTGGAATGAGGTGAAGGCCCTGCGCACCCAGTTGGGCTCACCGCTCGCCCCGTTCGAGAGCTGGCTGTTGATCCGCGGCCTGCGCACACTTTTCGTGCGCTTCCGCCAGGCCTCGGCCAATGCGCTCAGCCTGGCCCGCCATTTCGACAGCCACAAAGGGCTGGAAGCGGTGCTCTATCCGGGCCTGCAGGGACATCCCGGTCACGAGATCGCCCGCCGCCAGATGACCGACGGCTTTGGTGGCATGATGTCGCTATTGGTGCGCGGCAACCTGGCCGACACCACTGCCGTCCTCAAGCGCCTGAAGGTGTTCACCCCCGCCACCTCGCTGGGCGGTGTGGAATCGCTCATCGAGCACAGAAAGCTCATCGAGAGCCCCTCAAGCCCGGTGCCCGACAACCTGTTGCGGATTTCCGTGGGCATCGAGGCGGTGGAAGACCTGATCGCCGACCTGGAGCAGGCACTGGGCTGAACCTCGATGGTGTCATCCTCGGGCTTGACCCGAGGACCCACGGCCCCCGCCTGAGCATTGGCCCCTGGGTCGTCGGGTCAGGCCCGACGATGACACCTCTTGTGTCCAGCCTCAGGCCGCCCGCAAGCCTTCCTTGCTGACCCACGCCTCGGTCTGGTCGATGGCCTTTTCCACCATGTCGAACATCTCGTGGGTCTCGGCCTCGGTGATGATGAGCGGCGGGCACAGCGCCACCGCATCGCCCATGGC
>CAZMSA010000052.1:0-19993 GCA_964568825.1 uncultured Rhizobiaceae bacterium
GATTAAGCCGAATCCGCTCTAGCGTCTCTTTTCTTTCAATCGCTTGTCAACGCTTTGTCAATAACAAAAATGGGTTGCGTTTGAGCGCAACCCATTGATAAAAAATAATTTTATATAGATTTGATTTAGCGCTTGGAGAACTGGAAGCTGCGGCGGGCCTTGGCGCGGCCGTATTTCTTGCGCTCCACCACGCGGCTGTCGCGGGTGAGAAAGCCACCTTTCTTGAGCACTGGCCTGAGGGTCGGCTCGAAATAGGTGAGCGCCTTGGAGACGCCGTGGCGCACGGCACCCGCCTGACCCGACAGGCCGCCGCCGGAGACGGTGCACACCACGTCGAATTCCGTCGCGCGCTCGGCTGCCACAAGCGGCTGCTGGATGATCATGCGCAGCACGGGGCGGGCGAAATAGATATCGGCCTCGCGCCCGTTGATGGTGAAGCGGCCGTTGCCGCGCTTGATCCACACGCGGGCAATGGCGTTCTTGCGCTTGCCGGTGGCATAGGCGCGGCCCTGGGCGTCGATCTTGGGTTCCGGCAGAGCTGCCTCGGGGGTGATCCCCATGGCAGTGCCCAGGTCTTCCATGGAAGTGGTTTCTTCGGCCATGGTGTCAGTCCCTCAGGGTGTTCTTGGGATTAAGCGCGGCGATGTCCAGCTTTTCGGGCTGCTGGGCGGCATGGGGATGCTCGGTGCCGGCATAGATGCGCAGGTTGGAAAGCTGGGCGCGGGTGAGCGGACCGCCCGGCATCATGCGCCGGACGGCGGCTTCGAGGACGCGTTCGGGAAAGCGCCCGTCGAGGATCTGCTCGGCCTTCCTCTCCTTGATGCCACCGGGAAAGCCGGTATGCCAGTAATAAGTCTTGTTCTGGCGCTTGGCGCCGGTGAGCACGACTTTTTCGGCGTTGATCACAATGACATTGTCACCGCAATCGACGTGGGGAGTGTAGATCGGCTTGTGCTTGCCGCGAAGGCGGGTGGCGATGAGCGCGGCGGCGCGGCCGACAACCAGCCCCTCGGCGTCGATCAGCACCCATTTCTTGTCGATCTCGGCGGACCGCGCGGAATAGGTTTTCATCGAAGAGTCCTGTCCAGGGTTTGAAGAACGTCACACCGCCGTCCGGGAACCGTATGGTGCGGCAGTCGGCGGTCTCCTAGCGCGAGGGCCCGCCGCCGTCAAGCCAATAACTTCCAGGAATGACGAAAATTCAGCAATGATTGCAAAGTTTTACGTTTGCGGTATCCAAATACCTCATTCCCACTCGATTTCCGGTGACATGTAATAGGTCGTCTGTGCGTGGGCGACCAGGCGCCCGTCATCGGAGGAAATGCGGGCATCAATGACCGACAGCACGCGCCCATGCTTGAGGAGATCCACCGCACACACCAGATCGCCGGCCTTGGGCTTCCTGAGAAACGATATCTGCAGGTTGGAAGTGACGCACAGCCGCGCCGCTGAGCCGTGCAGGGCCAGCAGCATGAAATAGGCCGAGACATCCACCAGTTCCATCAGCGTCGGCCCCGAGACCGTGCCGCCGGGCCTCAGGTGGGCATCATCGGTCCTCTGGCGTACAGTAATCGAGGTTTCGGTGATGTCGTCGATGACATACTTGCCGGGATCGTCGAAGGCCTGGGGAAATTCGACGGTGAGGAAGGCAAAAATCTCCTCGGCATTCCATTTCAGTCGCTTGCTCATGGCCTCTCAGCTCGACTATTGCCGCTACGGGCAAACCCCGGTTGCCGGATGCGCCTTCACCTGCAATTATTGCCCGTACGGGGTGGCGCGATACCGGAGACGGCCCGCATGCGGTCAAGGGCGGCACGGATTGTCTTGGGCTTGTGCCTCATGGCTCTCACTGGCGCAATCCCTGTTTCGAAGACGCTGGCGATACCCCTGAAGGCCCCGTCGCCCTTGCTGCCCGGTAAGGGACAACATGACGGCGGCGTGATGTTTGCCGTTGTGACGACGTCACTGTCGGTTCCCGGCGACCCGGAGCACGGCAAGTCGGATTTCATGGGGGCCAGCGACAATGGCGACGAACCTGCCCCCATCCCCTATACCGACATGCCGGTGGAGCGTAGCGTCGAACTGACCCTTGCTGCCGCGCGCCGGGCGCTCGATGCCTATGCGGCGGTGCGCGAACGCTATATCGGCGATGATCTCGACCATTACCCGACGCTGGAGGCCTTTGCGGCAGCCAGTCCGCAGGGACGGCGTTTTGCCGCCGACATCGTCTCGTACGGCTTTTCAGGCGTGGGCGAATGGAATAGCGTCATCGTCTCCATCGGCTATGCCCTCGATGCCATGGTCGACAATACCGAGCGGGACATTCTTGCCCAGATCTCGCGGGTTGCGCAGGACAAAACCATTAGCCCGGGGAAACGCGCGCGCATGATCGCCAACCTGAAAGCCCAGTTGCCTTCGGAGAACAACAAGATCATCGTACGTCAGCTCATTCTCGATCCCCTCTACCGCGACAAGCTTGCACTGCTTGCCGTCTATGAATAAGTGAGAGCCATGCCGATCCACGCCGCCGCCGAAACCGCCACTGCCGAGCCCACCGTGCTGCGCGAAGATGCCGACGGCATCGCGCGGCTGGTGCTCAACCGGCCCGCCCAGCGCAATGCCCTCAACCAGACGATGCTCGAGCGGCTCCTCGCCGAAATCGCCGCCGTTTCGGCCGACGATGAGGTTCGCTCCGTCATCATCGCCGCCAACGGCCCGGGATTCTGCGGCGGCCACGATCTGCGCGAGATGACCGATCACCGCGGCGATGCCGACGGTGGGCGCGGCTATTACGAAAAACTGTTCGAGACCTGCTCGGCGTTGATGCTGTCGATCGTCCGCTCGCCAAAGGTGTTCGTGGCCGAAGTGCAGGGCATCGCCACCGCCGCCGGCTGCCAGCTTGTCGCCACCTGCGATCTGGCGGTGGCCAGTTCGGCGGCGCGGTTTGGCGGCAACGGCGTCGATTCGGGGCTGTTCTGCACCACCCCCATGGTCGCCCTGTCGCGCAACCTGGGGCGCAAGAAGGCCATCGAAATGCTGACCCTGGGGCGTTTGATGTCGCCGGAAGAAGCGCTCGCCGGCGGGCTGATCAACCAGGTGGTGGCCACCGATGCGCTGCAGGACGCCGCGCGCGATATCGCTGCGGCCCTGGCGCGCAAGTCGCGCGCCGTATTGGCGCTGGGCAAGAAGGCCTTTTACGAGCAACTTTCCATGCCGCTGGACGAGGCCTACCGCCACACCTCGCGGGTGATCGTCGAGAATATGATGATGGAAGACGCGCAAGAAGGCATCTGCGCCTTTCTGGAGAAGCGCAGGGCCCACTGGCGGGACGCCTGACACAGATGGACCATGACAATTATTCCGCCGACTACATCCGCCACGTCCTCACCTCGGTGAAATCGATCGCGCTGGTGGGGGCTTCGGCCAACACGGTGCGTCCGTCCTTCTTCGTGCTGAAATACCTGCTGGACAAGGGCTACGAGGTCTTTCCCGTCAATCCCGGCATGGCCGGCAAGGAAATCCTCGGGCGCCCCGTCCACGCCAGCCTCAAGGGCATTCCGGTTACCATCGACATGGTGGACATCTTTCGCAATTCCGAAGCCGCCGGTGCCATCGTCGATGAGGCGCTGAGCCTTAGTCCCCTGCCCCGCGTCATCTGGATGCAGCTCACGGTGCGTAACGATGATGCCGCGGCCCGTGCCGAGGCGATGGGCCTCAAGGTGGTGATGAACCGCTGCCCCAAGATGGAATACGGCAAGCAGTCGGGGGAATGGGGCTGGGTGGGCGGCAATTCCGGCATCGTGTCATCGAAGCGCCAGACGCTGCACGCCTCCGGCAAGCTGCAAAGCCTCGGCCTTGCCCCTTCACGGAAATGACCGCAGGCATCGACCGGCCACTTGATCTGTCCTCATCATACGGCCCATATGACCCTTTCAAGTTTGCATAAAGGAGGAAAAAGACATGAGCGAACAGCCCCACGGTTTCGACACGCTCGCCATTCATGCCGGCGCCCAGCCCGATCCCGCGACCGGTGCGCGCGCCACACCCATCTACCAGACCACGTCCTATGTCTTCGAGGACACCCAGCATGCGGCCGACCTGTTTGCGCTCAGGGCCTTCGGCAACATCTATACCCGCATCATGAACCCGACCCAGGCGGTGCTGGAGGCCAAGGTGGCGGCGCTAGAGGGCGGCACGGCGGCGCTGGCGGTGGCCTCGGGCCATGCCGCGCAGTTCATCATCTTTCATTGCATGATGCAGCCGGGCGATGAATTCGTGGCGGTGCGGCAGCTCTACGGCGGCTCCATCAACCAGTTCAACCATTCCTTCAAGTCGTTCGGCTGGAACGTGGTGTGGGCCGACATGGAGGACATCGCGAGCATCGAGAAAGCCGTCTCCCCCAGGACCAAGGCCATCTTCTGCGAATCTATCGCCAATCCGGGCGGGCGCATCTGCGATCTCGACGCGGTGGCCAAGGTGGCCGCAAAGGCGGGCGTGCCTCTCGTCGTCGACAACACCTTCGCTTCGCCCTACCTGTGCCGGCCCTTCGAGCACGGCGCCAACATCGTGGTGCACTCGCTCACCAAGTTCATGGGCGGCCACGGCAACTCCATGGGCGGCGTCATTGTCGACGGCGGCAACTTCGACTGGTCGAAATCGGGCAAGTACCCGATGCTGTCGGAACCCAATCCCTCCTATAACGGCATGGTGATGCACGAGACGTTCGGCAACATCGCCTTCGCCATCACTGCGCGGGTCATGGGCCTGCGCGATTTCGGACCGGCGATTGCCCCGTTCAATGCCTTCCTCATCCTCACCGGCATGGAAACGCTTTCCCTGCGCATGCAGCGGCATTGCGACAATGCGCTGAAGGTGGCCGAGTGGCTGTCGAAGGATCCTCGCGTCGCATGGGTGAACTATGCGGGACTGGCCAGCGACCGGCAGCACAAGCTGGCGCAGAAATACTGTCCCAAGGGGGCGGGTGCGGTGTTTACCTTCGGCCTCAAGGGCGGCTACGACGCGGGCGTGCACACGGTGTCCAACGTCAAGCTGCTGTCGCATCTGGCCAATGTGGGCGACACCCGCTCGCTGATCATCCATCCGGCTTCCACCACCCATTCGCAGCTGTCGCCCAAGCAGCTCGAACAGGCGGGCGCCGCCCCCGACGTGGTGCGCCTGTCGATCGGCATCGAGGATGTGGCAGACATCATCGCCGACCTGGATCAGGCCATGGGGAAGTAACGTTGTGAAGGTGCCACAGGGCGGCCGCCAGCACGATCAGCGCGCCGCCCTGATGCGCCAGACCCAGATCGATGGGCACATGGGATAACAGCGTGGCGATCCCCAGCGAGACCTGCGCCAGAACCAACCCCAGCAACAGAACCGCCGAACGGGCGTGGCGCGGCGGTCCGCCCAACGTCACGACGCGCGCCGCGTGGACGGCGACAGCCAGCGCTATCACGTAGGCAAGGGTGCGGTGGTCGAACTGCACGGTCAGGGCGTTCTCGAAGAAATTGTGCCAGATGGGCTCAATCGCCAACAGCCCATGCGGCACCATGCGTCCCTCCATCAGCGGCCAGGTGTTATAGGCCATGCCGGCGTCCAGCCCGGCGACGAAGGCGCCGGCAGCCAGCTGCATCAAGATGAGGCAGACGATGACCAGCGCCATGATGCCGGCGCGGCTGGCGCCGAGACTGCGGCGCGGCTGGCCGATGCCCAGACCGGTCCAGATGAGAGCGACATAGATAAGGGCGGCGACGCTCAGATGGGCGGCGAGCCGGTACTGGCTCACATCGGTGCGGTCGATGAGGCCCGACTTCACCATGAACCAGCCCAACGCCCCTTGCAGGCCGCCGAGAATGAACAGCCCGATAAAGCGCGGCAGCATGGCGCGCTCGATATGGCCGGTGAACCACAACAGCCCCATCGGCACGATGAAGGCCAGGCCGATGAAGCGGCCAAGCAGCCGGTGCGACCATTCCCACCAGTAGATCGACTGGAACTGGGCCAGCGTCATGCCCTTGTTGAGGAGCTGGTATTCGGGAATGGCCTGGTACCGGTTGAAGGCATCGTGCCAGTCAGCGGCGTTCAGCGGCGGTATGACACCCATGATCGGTTGCCATTGGGTAATCGACAGCCCGGAATGGGTGAGCCGTGTGGCGCCGCCGACGATCACCATGGTGAAAACCAGGGCCGCCACGGCGAACAGCCAGGTGCGCACCAGCTTGTTAGAACGATCAACCGCTCGTGGGGCGGCGGCGTATGTGGTCATTTCGGCTCATTCCCTTTCGAGGGCCCTTCGTTTAGCAGCATCGGCGGCGGCGGCAAATGAGCCATCCGCCGCACCGGTTGACACGTTGAGCATCATGTTATCCGAAAAGCGGTGTCCACTTTTCGGCATCATGCTCGAGCATTGCAGCCGATGGGCCGAGCCTGTATTGACCGAAGTCATGGGCCTGCGCACGCGCAAATTCGTCGGGGTCATCGCCACCGTCGTGTTCATGATCGTTTATTCGCTGGTGGCGATGGCGGTGGGCGCGGTGTGGCTCGGCCCCGGGCCGGCCTGGCTGCAACTGGCCTACTATATCGCCGCCGGGCTTGCCTGGCTGCCGCCGGTGATGGTGATCATCCGCTGGATGTCACGGCCGCCCGAGAAAACCTGAGTTTCAGGCCGCGTCGATCTTGCGAAAGCCGTTCCACAAGGCAAAAGCGGCGCCTGACAACAACACGTCGACGTAGCGCAATTTCTGGTAGCCGCCGTTGAGCGATACCCGCGGCAGCGCCGTCAGGTGGTCGCCATGAGCGCGGTAGACGAGACCCTTGCGGGTGGTGACGGCGGCTTTGAAGCCGGCCTCGGCGATGAGGTCGAAGTCGCGCGGGCCGGCGGACGTGGCATCGCCGTATGGGTAGGAGAACACATCCGGCCGCCGGCCGATCTCGCGCTCGATGCGGTCGCTCGACTGCACGGCTTCGGCCACGGCCATGTCGTGCGACAGCTTGGCCAAGGCATAGTGATGGACGGTATGGGCGCCGATCGAGCACAGGGGATCATCGGCGATCTGGCGCACTTCGTCCCAGTCCATGGCGTCGGCCCGGCACATGGCGTGCAGGTTGATGCCGTGGGCGGCGCAGACCTCGTTGATCCAGGTGCGCTGCATCTCGTCCGGCATCTGCCTGAGCGGCCAGTAGAGCCGTTCGAAGGCGGCCTGCTTGTGGGCATCGGTCTCGGTCACCAGCACGATGTCTTCGCCGTCCAGGCGGGTATGGATGGAATGGCTGTCGGCGATCAGCGCCTCGAGGCCGCGCCACCACAACTCGCAGCGCCCATCGGTAATGGCCGGGGCAATGAAGATGGTGAAGGGGCACTGGTGGTCCTTGAAGATCGGCCAGGCGTGATCGAGGTTGTCGCGGTAACCGTCATCGATGGTGAAGACGGCAAACGGGCGTTCGCCCACCTCGCCCGCCTTGAGCCGGTCGGCCGCCTCGCCCAGCGACAACAGCTCGTAGTTACGCGTCTTCACGAAGTCGATGACCTCGTCGAGGAATTCCGGCGTCACCTCAAGACCGGCATTGGGCGCAAAACCCTCGCCCGAGCCCCCACCGGGGCGCACATGATGCAGCATGAAGATGGCGCCAACGCCGCGGAACGGCGCTCCCAGGAGTTTCGAAGTGCCGGAAAAATACAGAAGATCCATGCTGGTGCGCAGGATCGCGGTCTTGCCCATGGTCAGTCCACCGAAGGAAAAAAGGCTGCGGATCAACCTCACCCTAGCGGCAAAAAATTTACGATGGCTTGCAGATGCGCAACAAAAGTCGCTGCCAGCGTTAGCGGCTCTTGAATGTCAGGCGTTGGCGGCCGCGCGTGCGGTCTTTGGCTTGCCGGAGACCGAAGTGGGGGCGCCGATCTTGATGAACCGGGTGGCAAGAACACCGAGTCCGCGCAGGTGCTGGAGGATGACGCTGGCATCCTGGGAGCGATTGGCAGGCGCAAAAAGCAGGATTCCCTGGCATCTGGTGATCAGGCCGCCGGGAGCGAGATCGTCCTGTGTAACGGCACCAACGTGCAGCAGCACGATGTCGTAGGCTTGTTCCAAGGCCTCCAGAACCATGTCCAGGCGGTGGCCGGTCGGCCTGCTGCCCGGTTCCATGCCCGCTGTCAGGACATGGGCGTTGGATTGGCTATCGCCCACGATAACTTCCGAAAACGACGCCTTTCCGGCCAGCAACTCGGAGAGGCCCTTGCCGGGGGTCACTGCAAAGGGCTTGGCGAGCGGCCACTGGCGGTCGCCGGCGTCAATGACGATGATCCTGGCGCCCTCGCCTGCCACAGCGCGTGCCAGCTCGACGACGGCCTGCGTGGCAACCGCGTCGGTGCCGCCATCACATGCTGTCCCGAAGCGCTTGATGTCGTGACTGCGATGCTGGTCGACCAGCCACGAGGCGAGCGGGCCTACGGCTGCATGAGCAACCGTCTGCCGCCGGGCTGCAAGCTCCTCGCGGGCAAGGGTGAACCCGGACAATCGCTTTGCCGGCGGCCGGGATCCGGCCGGCCCGGCGGGCACATCGAGGAGGCCATCGGGCAATGTGCGACCAGCGAGGGCTGCCGGTGCCGCCTCGGCAGTCATTGAGTCGAAGATGTGGTTCGCTGCCCGCATGACTTCGGCAAGGAAGGCGATGCCGAGCGCCAGAATCAACCCGCCCACCAGGCCAATGGCCACCATCGGGCCGACCTTGGGATAGGAAGGCTGGGCCGGCGGATCGGCGCGGGCGATGACCCGGGCCAGTCCCGGCTGGGCATCGAGGGCAATGCGGGTGCTGGCATCGGAAAAGCGGCCGAGGAAGGTTTCAAGCAGGGTGCGGTTGGCTGCGGCCTCGCGCTCCAGCGCCCTGAGCTTGACCTCGTCCTGATTGTCGACGGAGGCCGTCTTCTTCATTTCGGCGAGGCTTTTGCGCAACGAGGCTTCGCGGGCGGCGGCGAGCTTGGCCTGCTGCTCCAAGCTCTGGACAACCTTCAGCGCCTCGGCCCTGATCTGCCGGTTGAGATCGGCCAATTGGCTCTTTACGCCAATGATCCTGGGATGATTGGCGAGATAGACGGTCGACAGGTCGGCCAGCGAGCGCTTCAGCGCGATCTGTTGCTCGCGCAATCGCTGGATGAGCGGCGAGTTCAAGACGTCGATGGAGTTGTCGACGGTGCCGGTGCTGGCCAGGAGGTCGCGGATCGCCTGAGCCTTGGTCTGTGCCTCGGAGTGCTGGGTCTCGGCGACGACGATCTGCGTCGACAGCTCGGAAAGCTGCTGGCCGGTGAGGGTCGATGTGCTGCCGCCTTTCAACAGGCCGGCCTTGGCGCGGAATTCCTCGACCGCGGCCTCGGAGGCCACCACCTTCCTGCGCAAACTCTCGATCTGCTCGGAAAGCCAGGCGCGCGCCCTTTTGGTCTCTTCGGACTGAACCTCGCGGGTCGCGTTCACGTAGGTTCTGGTCGTCGCATTGGCCAATGCCGCGGCCATGCCCGGATCGAGCGAGGAGGCTTCGACCACGATGACCTTGGATGAAGGGATCTGGTAGGCCTTCACCTTGCTGTAATAGGCCGCTAGGGCACGCTGCTCCGGGCTCTGGCGCCGCGGGTCGGCCTTGAAACCCAGTGCCACGGCAATCCGTTTCAGCAGCCCCAAGTGGACCGGTGTGGCATTGAATTCGGGATTGTCGATGAGATGCAATTCGTCGATCACCCGCTTGGCGATATCGCGCGACTGCATGACCTCGACCTGGCTCTGCACGTCGGCGGGCCCGATCTGTTGCCGGTTGGCGGCACTTTCGTTGGGTTGCGCCCGGTTGAAGGGCGTCTCCAGATTGTCGACCAGCACTTGCGCTTCGGTGGTGTATTTGGGCGTTGACGTGATAGCGACGGCGTAGGCCAATAGGCCGCAAGCGACAGTGACCAGCATGATCGACCAGCGCCGACGCCAGATGCCGGAAAGGACGTCGCGAAAATCCATGGAGATGACCTGAACATCTCCTGGCAGTCGGCGCGCCGGTGCAGACTCTGCTCTCAGTTCCTGGTTTGGCATGTCCGCCTGCGAATCCCGCCGTTTTCCGTGTGGCCTGCGGAGTGACAATGGGTACTCATGGTAACCATTCCCTTAACATTGACCGCAGTGCGACCACCCCTTGAACCACATGCTTAAGCACTTGCTAACCATAGCGCTCTAGGCTTTGCCTCCTGTCCAGTTTGCATCAGGTGGCAAGATTGTGGGTATCCGGTTCTTCATCTTCCTCGCCATGGCGCTGACACTTTCGGCGTGCGGCAATTCATGGGACCAAAATCCGCCGGTGGCAGCGCCGAGCGGCGTGTCGGTCCTCGAAGACGGATCCATCGTCCAGGGCAGCGACATTGTGTCCAGCATCACCCGCGCACCCGTCGTCAACCACAAGGGCACCGTGCCACCCTATGGCAGCCAGGGATTGGCGGCCGCCTATGAATACGGCACCGGCTATCGCATCGGTGCCGGCGATCGCCTGACGATCCGCGTGGTCGGTCAACCCGACCTCTCAAACGACTACCTTGTGGACGGCTCCGGCACCATCTCGTTTCCCCTGATCAACACGGTGAGCATCGCCGGCATGACGGCCGCGCAGGCTGGCCGGACCATCGCTGCCAGGCTACGCAAGGGCTTTCTGCGCAATCCCGACGTCACCGTGCAGGTTACCGAATTGCGGCCCTTCTATATCCTGGGCCAGGTCAACCAGGCCGGCAGCTTTCCTTATCGCTCCGGCATGACCGTGCAGAATGCCGTGGCCATCGCCGGCGGCTATTCATCGCGTGCCAACCAGGGCAAGGTCCTGATCACCCGCAAGATGGCCGACGGCACCCACAGCTTCGAGGCACCGGTAACCACGCAGCTCTACCCCGGTGACATCGTCTATATCCGGGAACGCTGGTTCTGATTGCCGCGATGCCGGCAAGACTTTCCATCATGCATGTCCTGAGAGCGCCGGTCGGTGGCTTGTTTCGCCATGTCCGCGACCTTGCCAGGGCGCAAGCGCTGGCCGGACATCAGGTCGGCATCGTGGCGGATGCGGGCACCGGCGGCGATAGCGCCGAACAGGCTCTTGCAGACCTTCAGGCGCATTGCACACTGGGTATCCATCGTGTGGTCATGTCCCGCCTGCCCGGCCCCGGCGACATGGCGGCCATTGCGCGCATCGCTACCGTGCTTGAGAAGATCCGCCCCACCATCCTGCACGGCCATGGCGCCAAGGGTGGACTGTATGCCCGCCTGACGGCGGCACGGGTCGGTGCCAGCGCCTTTTACACCCCGCATGGCGGGGTTCTGCACTATGCCTGGGGCTCGCCGGCCGGGGCTCTTTTTCTGATGACCGAGAAGATGCTGTTGTCGCGCACGGCGGGGCTGATTTTCGTCTGTGAGTACGAGCGGGCGACTTTTGCGCAAAAGGTCGGGCTTGGCGGGCGTCCGGCCCGGGTGGTGCACAATGGCCTGTGGCCAGAGGATTATACCGCCGCAGTTGCCGCCGGGAACGCCGCTGATGTCCTGTTCGTCGGCGAACTGCGGCATCTCAAGGGCATAGACGTGCTCATCGCCGCTGTGGCCGAGGCCGGTGCGCGGCGCGGCCGGGCGGTCACGGCCAATATCGTCGGTGACGGTCCCGACCGGGCGGCATTGGAAGCGGCGACGCGCCAGGCGGGCCTGCAATCCAGCATCCGGTTTCTCGGCGCCATGCCGGCGGCCGTAGCCTTTCCTCTCGGGCACACAATGGTCATTCCATCGCGGGCCGAGTCGTTTCCCTATGTGGTCCTCGAAGCCATCGCCGCGGGGCTGCCGCTGATCGCCAGTAATGTCGGCGGCATCGGCGAGGCGTTGGACGAAGATGCCCTGGTGCCGCCGGAGGACCCCATTGCCCTGGCCGAAAGACTGCTTTTTTTGCTTGGCGATCCCGCTTCGGCACAGCGTGCCGCCAAGCGCCGGATGGAAGAGGCCCGAATTCGCTTCGACGCAACGGCGATGGGTGCCGCGATCACCAAATTCTACAGCGAAAATGTCGCCTGAGGGGCAGATTCCGGGTGATTGGTCTCGAAGCGGTGCAGTCCGGTAAGACTCCCTTAACCGACACTTCACACTATGGTGAAGAAGCTGCGGTGAGGCATCCTGCTTGCTGAATGACGCCTGACAACAACAACTGTTCCAGATCGAAGCACCTATCATGCGTCATGAAAACTATCGCAAGGGCCGCATCGTCGATGCCAGCGAAATCGACAATCTGGCCACCGTCGCCGAGCCCAAGGCCGCCGTCGACATCCCGGCGGTCGAGGCAGATGCCCCACATTTGCGGGCCCAACTGATTTCACCTGCCGTCATTGCCGGATTGGTACGATTGGGTGAGTCCGTGCTGATCATGAGCTTGTCTCTCGTCATCGCCGTGCAGTACGTCGAAGCCTTCGGGCTGGACGAATTGTTGCGCTACGGCGCCCTGACGCTGGCGGTGGGCTGTGCCTTGCCGGTGATGATGCAAACCGCCGGCCTCTACAGCGTCCGCGCCCTGTTGCGCACCACCGACCAGATGACCCGGGTCAGCGTCGTGTGGTCGATCCTGTTCGCCGGCATTTTCGCGGTGGTGTTCTTCGACAAGGCCGGCGAGGCCTTCTCGCGGCTATGGCTCGCTTCGTGGTTCCTGGGTGGCCTTTCCGCCATGTTCATCTATCGGCTGATCGTGTCGCATCTGGTGCGCCGATGGAATGCCGACGGGCGGCTCGACCGCCGTGCGGTGATCGTCGGCGGTGGACAGCCGGCGGCCGATCTGGTGGAGGCGCTGGCGGCGACCAGAAACAAGGATATTTCGATCGTCGGTCTTTTCGACGACCGCGGCAATGATCGCTCACCGCCCATGGTGGCGGGCTTGCGCAAGATCGGCTCGGTGGCCGGGCTGCTCAAATTTGCTCGCACCCGCCGCGTCGACCTGTTGATCGTCACCTTGCCGTTGACCGCCGAAACCCGCCTGCTTCAGGTGCTCAAGCAGTTGTGGGTGCTGCCGGCCGATATTCGCCTCAGCGCCTACAGCCAGAAGCTGCGCTATCGCCCAAGGGCCTATTCATGGATCGGCAACGTGCCCTTCCTCGATGCCTTCGACAAGCCGCTGTCCGGCTGGGGCGCCTTTCTCAAGGCGGTCGAGGACAAGGTCATTGCCAGCCTCGCCATCGTCGCCCTGTCGCCGGTCATGGCCCTGGTGGCACTCGCCATCAAGCTCGACAGCCGCGGGCCCGTCATCTTCAGGCAGAAGCGCTATGGCTTCAACAACGAGCTCATCGAGGTCTACAAGTTCCGCTCCATGTATGTCGACAAGGCCGATGTCGACGCCCGCAAGCTGGTGACTCGCGACGATCCGCGCGTCACACGGGTAGGACGTTTCATCCGCCGCACCAGCCTTGACGAACTGCCGCAGTTCTTCAACGTGCTGAAAGGCTCGCTGTCGCTGGTCGGCCCGCGCCCGCATGCGACCCAGGCCAAGGCCCACGAACAGCTTTACGATGAAGTGGTCGAGAGCTATTTCGCCCGCCACCGGGTGAAGCCCGGCATCACCGGATGGGCCCAAATCAACGGCTGGCGCGGTGAGACGGACACCGCTGAGAAGATCCAAAGGCGCGTTGAACACGATCTCTTCTACATCGAGAACTGGTCGCTGTTCCTCGACCTGTACATTCTTGCCAAGACGCCCTTCGTCCTCATCGATCCGGAGACAGCCTATTGACCAGCCTGCCCTTCCAGGCCGCCGGTTCCCGGTCATCGCCGCTGAGACTGGGGGCGCTGCAGACGGTCGCCTTGTGGGTGCTGATCTTTTCCGGCTGGTTCGTGATCATCGAGCCGGCGCCTTATGAATTGTTCTTTGTGGTGACGGCGGTGCTGTTCCTGCCCGCCGGGCTCACGGCGGTGCCGGTCATTTCCCCCATGGTGATCTTTCTCCTCGCCTACAACCTGAGCGGCGCGGTGGCGCTGCTGCCGGTTCTGTCGGACCACGCAGCCGTTCGCTTCATGGAGGTCTCCTTCTACATGGGCGTCACCGGCATCTTCTTTGCCATGCTGATCGCCAGCGACCCCTTGCGTCACATGCAGACGATCCGCAACGCCTGGATATGGTCGGGGGTGATCGCCGCCATCACCGGCATGGTGGGCTATTTCAACATTCACGGCATGGGCGAGGCGTGGGCGCCGCTCAGCCGGGCGCAGGGCACCTTCAAGGACCCCAACGTCTTGTCCACCTACCTCATTCCGCCAGCCGTCTTCATCATCCAGGACTTCCTGCTGGCAAAGGCCAGGTGGCGGCTTGCATCGATCGTAGCCCTGCTCATCATCCTCGCCGGCGTGTTCCTGGCCTTTTCGCGCGGCGCCTGGGCCAACGCGGCGGCGTCTGTCCTGTTCCTGTTCTTCCTGACCTTCATCGTTTCGCCCAGCCTCAAGGCGCGCAGCCGGGTCATCTTCATCGCAATCGCCTGCGCCATCGCAACGGTGAGCCTCATCAGCTTTGCGCTGTCGTTCGAGAAGGTGCGTTCGATCTTCGAGATCCGTGCCGTGCTTCTGCAGCCTTACGATGCCGGCGTCACCGGCCGCTTCGGCGACCAGCTCCTGTCGATCCCCATGCTGCTCGATCGCCCCAACGGCTTCGGGCCGCTGCAATATCACTACTATTTCGGCAAGGACACCCACAACGTCTACCTCAACGCCTTTGCCTCCTATGGGTGGGTTGGAGGCTTCAGCTTCCTGGTGCTGACGCTTGCCACCTTCGCGATCGCCTGGCGGGTGATATTCACCGCCTCGCCGTGGCAGTATCACGCCATTGCTGTCGCCTGTCCGCTAATCTTCACCATGCTGCAAGGCGTACAGATCGACACCGACCACTGGCGGCATTTCTACCTGCTCCTGGGGCTCTTGTGGGGTCTTTACGCCGCCACCATGGCGGCGCGCCGGCCGCAAGCGGTGCCGCGCGAGTGAGAACGCCAGCGGGTGCCAATAAATCGTAGCCTCACCGGTTATTTGACACTAGATCAGGATGACTTTGGATCGAATCGATCCAAAGTCATAAACCTGATCGATTCCAGGAAGTTGAGCATGATGTTATCCGAAAAGTGGTTTCCACTTTTCGGCATCATGCTCTAGTTTGACCCCCCGAAGGAGACCGAAGGGGTGGTACGCCGATTAGCTGCAATTCTGGCCGCCGACGTGGTGGGCTATTCCAAGCTCATGGCAGAAGATGAAGCGGGCACGCTTGCTGCGCTCAAGGCACATCGCGCCGAGCTGTTCGATCCCGAAACGGCCAGGCACAACGGCCGCATCGTCAAGCTGATGGGCGACGGGGCGCTGGTGGAGTTTTCCTCCGTCGTTGACGCGGCCGAATGCGCGCTCGCCATCCAGACGTCACTGGCGGCCAGCAACGGCCCGATCAGGTTGCGCATCGGCATCAACCTCGGCGATATCATCATCGATGGCGAGGACATCTACGGCGACGGTGTCAATGTCGCCGCCCGCCTCGAAACGCTGGCCACCCCTGGCGGCATCTGCATTTCGAGCGTGGTGCATGAAAGCCTCGGCAACCGCATCGAGGCCGATTTCGAAGATGCCGGCAAGCATCATGTGAAGAACATCGCGCGACCCATCCGGGTGTGGCATTGGCAGCCCGATGCCGGGGCGCGACAACCAACAGCGACCGCGCCGGCGCTTGATTTGCCGAGCAAGCCCTCCATTGCCGTACTGCCCTTCGACAACATGTCGGGCGATCCGGAACAGGACTATTTCGCCGACGGCATCGTCGAGGACATCATCACGGCGTTCTCGCGCATCAAATGGCTGTTCGTCATCGCGCGCAATTCCAGCTTCACCTACAAGGGCAAGGCTGTCGACATCAAGCAGGTGGGGCGCGAGCTCGGGGTGCGTTACGTGCTCGAAGGCAGCGTGCGCAAGGCCGGCCAAAGGATTCGCATCACCGGCCAGCTTATCGATACCGCGACGGGCGCGCATCTGTGGGCCGACAGGTTCGACGGCGAGCTGGCCAACATCTTCGATCTCCAGGACCGGGTGACGCAAAGCGTGGTCGGCACCATCGAGCCGAAACTGGAGCAGGCCGAGATCGACCGCGCCAGACGCAAGCCGACCGAAAGCCTCGATGCCTACGACTACTATCTGCGCGGCATGGCGGCCTTTCATCAACTCAACCGCACGGCTAACCGGGAGGCGGTGAAACTCTTTTCCCGGGCCTTCGAACTCGATCCCGACTATGCCGCTGCCTATGGCATGGCGGCGCGCGCTCACGCCCAACGCAAGGGCCTCGGCCTGACCTCCGAGGCCGCGGCAGACCGCGCGGAAGCGGTGCTTCTCGCCCGCAAGGCAGCCCGTCTCGGCCGTGACGACGCCATCGCGTTGACCGCTGCGGGGTTTGCGCTGGTGATGTTCGGCGAGGTCGCCGAAGGTGATGCGCTAATCGACCGGGCACTGGCGGTCAATCCCAATCTGGCCACAGCCTGGAACATGAGCGCCTGGTCGAAGGCGCTGATGGGGGCCCCGGAACTGGTTGTGGAGCGGGGAACGCGCGCCTTGCGGCTGAGCCCCCAGGACCTGCAGACATTCGCCATGAAGGCGGTTGTCGGCATGGGCCACTATATGACGGGGAACTACGAAGAAGCCTATAGATGGGCGAAGCCGCCTTGCGCGAGCAACCGATTTTCTACTTTGCCGCCTGTACGATGGCGGCCAGCGCGGTGCGGCTCGGCAGGATGGACGATGCCAAGAAAGCCATGGCGCATGTGCGCGGGATCAATCCGGAATTGCGCATTTCCAATATTCACGAAGCGACAAACTTTCAGCGCCCGGAGGACATGGCGCGCTGGAAGGAGGATCTGGCGAAGGCCGGACTGCCGGCGTGACAGGATTTTTGGCGGCCCCGCAGCGGGTCGACTGTCGCAGCCGTTGGTGATCCTGCACGGTTGTTTACCGCACTGATACCACACCGGGTGTAACGGTCATGCCGATGGCCGCTTGAGGCCGTCACCGGCAGGTCAGGCCCGGGCGCCGCAACCCGGAGGCAGCGAGGAGGGAAACCCCGATGGACCGTTTTACCCGCAGTTTGCAGCTCGCCGGGGCCAGTTGGGCCGTGTTGCGCTCGGATCGCGAATTGCTGTTCCTGCCGCTTTTGTCCTTCGTTTCGCTGCTCTTTGTTCTCTATGCCTGCGTGGTGTTCCTGCGGGTGTTCGGCATCGATCTGCCGCATGCGCATGGCGGCGAGGCCGCACAGGCATTGAACGCCAGTCCGGTGCTGTATGGCTGGCTGTTCGTCTACTATCTCCTGACCTATTTCGTGATCTTCTTCTTCAACACGGCACTGGTCGGGGCGGCGCTGCAAAGGCTCGATGGCGGCAACCCGACGGTCGGTTCATCACTTGCCCTGGCGCTCGAGCGCATCGGCTCGATCTTCGGCTACGCAGTCATCTCGGCAACCGTCGGGGTGTTCATCGCCTTCGTCGTGGAACGCATCTCCGGGGTGCTGGGCCGCCTCGCCGGGTCCGGCCTCAATATCGCCTGGACAGTGACGACGTTTCTTGTCGTTCCCGTCATGGCGGCGGAGAATGTCGGGCCGCTGGCAGCGATTGAGGAAAGCGCCCGCCTGCTGCGCAAGACCTGGGGCGAGAACCTGATCGGCAACGTCGGCATCTCGCTCGCCATGTCGACGATCGGGGGCGGCATCGTGATGGTGGGACTGTTGATCGGCATGGCGCTCGATGTCAGGGGCTACCCGACACTTGCCATAGGGATCATGGTCGCCACCGGTCTGTTCTTTGCCGTCACCGTGCTGGTGGGCACGGCGCTCAGAGGCATTTACGTGGCCGCAGTCTATTACTATGCGATCGCCGGCAAATCGCCGTGGGGCTTCGAGGGGCACGTGCTGGAGGGCGCCTTTGCCCGAAAGCCCGGCGCCTTCTCGATCTGACTTCCGCCCGGGGCGGCCAGATCCCCTCTCAATCGCCGCCGTTCAGCAAGCCGTGCCGCCGGTGCCAGTCTTCAAGCGATTCCGAAGGGTAGAGGTCGTCACGTTCTTCGCTTTCGGGGCCTTCCAACCTCACCCAGCCGGGTTTTGACTCCAGCATGATATGGACCGCTTCCGGCGGCTCCGGCAGCGGTGTGTCGATGGCGCTGGCGAAGGGATGCACAAGATCGGGCCAGCGCAGGTCCCACACCCACAAGGCTGAACCGCAGCGCGAACAAAAGCGCCGTTCGCCGGGGCTTTCCACTCCGTCGATGACGGCGTGAAACAAGCTTATTGCCTCCTCGCCCGTCACCGAAAGGCTGTTGCAGCTGCCGCCCAGGTTGATGGCATAGCCCCCGCCGCCGGCGGTCTTGCGGCAGATCGAGCAGTAGCAACGCAAATAGGGTACGGGTGCGTAAGCCTGCAGCGAGAATCGCACCGCTCCGCAATAACACGATCCTTCAAGATGCATGTCAGTCCTCCGCACTCTGAATCGGGCCAATGCCCTGGATGGTAGCGCCTAGATCAGCATGCAATTGGGTGGAATCACCCAATTGCATAAAAGCTGATCGATTCCAATATGTTGAGCATGATGTTATCCGAAAAGTGGTTTCCACTTTTCGGCATCATGCTCTAGTCGTGGTCGCCCGATCCGCCGATCCAGCCACGCCGCCAGAACCACCACATGAGCCCGCCCGCGACGGCCGCCATCAGCGTAAGGGCATAGGGGTAGCCATATTTCCAGCCCAGCTCGGGCATGTTCCAGGGAGACACCCTGGGATCGAAGTTCATGCCATAGAGCCCGGCGATGAAGCTCAACGGGATGAACACCGTCGCCATGATGGTCAAGACCTTCATGATCTCGTTCATGCGGTTGGAGAGGCTCGAAAGATAGGTCTCCACCAGGCCGGAGCAGATCTCGCGGTAGGTCTCGATGATGTCGATGAGCTGGATCACATGGTCGTAGCAGTCGCGCAGGTAGATCTTGGTCCGATCCTCGATGAAGTCGCCTTCCTCGCGCATCAGGGCGCTCAGCATCTCGCGCTGCGGCCACACCGCGCGGCGCAGGTCCAGCAGGTCGCGCTTGGTCTCGTGAATGACGCTCAACAGCGTCTCCCGCGGCTTCTTCACCACCAGATCCTCCAGGTGCTCGACCTCCTCGCCGCGACGCTCCAGGACCGGGAAATAGCCGTCGATGACCGCATCGATCAGGGCATAGGCCAGATAGTCGGCCCCCAGCTTGCGGATCTGGCCGCCGCCGCGGCGCAGCCGCTCGCGTACCGGCTCGAAAACATCGCCCGGCCGCTCCTGAAAAGTGATGAGAAGGCCCTTGCAGAGAAACATGGAGACCTGCTCGGTCTCCCTTGACGCGGGATCGGCCGCCATGCGGGTGACGATGAACAGATGCGCGCCGTATTCTTCCAACTTGGGACGCTGGTGCACGTTGATGACGTCCTCGAGCGCCAGCCGGTGCAGGTCGAACTGCTTGCCGAGCGCCTCGATCAGCGCGATGTCGGCCAGGCCGACAACATTGATCCAGGTGACGGCCCTTTTGCCGACCACCTTGGCGAGTCCGCCAACCTCGGCCGAGGCATTCTCGGTACATCCCGTCTCGTCATAGGTGATGTAGTCCATGGCCGTCGGCGACGACAACGGGTCGGCCACCAGGGTGCCGGGCGGTGCGCCGGCTGAGGCGCGCTTGCGGTGCAACTTGCGCTTGACCATCGGCCTCGTCCCGTTGGGCGGTCGCGGCGCAACGAACCGCACCATCCCGCCGGCATGGCCCGAAAGCGGGCCTGCCCCATGAAGCTATACCTGAGTCGCAGGACATCGCCATGCACCAACCTCTATCACCGGCTGCTCTAGAGCATCCGCCGATCAGATAGGACCATTTGATGGCGCCAAATCAGCCCGCTCGGCTAGGCGATGAGCGCCGCGCGATGCGGGGCATCGGGCAAGCTCATCAACG
>CAZMSA010000053.1:0-19981 GCA_964568825.1 uncultured Rhizobiaceae bacterium
GAAGAAGCGCTCCAGCGGGTCGAACCGCACACTCTCGACCAGTTGCTGCACCCCACCCTCGATCCGAAAGCCGAACGCCACATCATCGCCACCGGCCTGCCGGCCTCGCCGGGCGCGGCCTCGGGCGAGATCGTGTTCGATGCCGATGAGGCAGATGCGCTCAAAGTCGCTGGCCGCAAGGTTATCCTGGTCAGGGTCGAGACCAGCCCCGAGGACATCCACGGCATGCACGCCGCCGAGGGCATCCTCACCACCCGCGGCGGCATGACCTCGCACGCCGCCGTGGTCGCCCGTGGCATGGGCAAGCCGTGCGTTTCGGGCGCCGGCTCGCTGTATGTGGATTATGCCAACCAGCGCATGACCGCCATGGGCGAGGTCTTCCAGAAGGGCGCTGTGATCACCATCGACGGCGGTACCGGTCAGGTGATGAAGGGGGCCATACCCACCATCCAGCCGGAATTGTCGGGCGATTTCGGCACCATCATGGGCTGGGCCGACGACATCCGGCGGCTTGGTGTCAGGGCCAATGCCGACACCCCCGCCGATGCCCGCCATGCTCGCGACTTCGGCGCCGAGGGTATCGGGCTGGTGCGCACCGAGCACATGTTCTTCGATGCCGACCGCATCATCGCGGTGCGCGAGATGATCCTCGCGGGCGACGAAAAGGGCAGGCGGGTAGCGCTTGCCAAGATATTGCCCATGCAGCGCGACGACTTCATCGAACTGTTCGAGATCATGACCGGCCTGCCGGTCACCATCCGCCTGCTCGATCCGCCACTGCACGAGTTTCTGCCGTCCGGCGAGGATGAGATCGACGAGGTGGCCGAGGCGACCGGCGCCGACCCGGAGACCCTGCGCGCCCGCATCGCCGAACTGCACGAGTTCAACCCCATGCTCGGGCATCGCGGCTGCCGCCTCGCCATCTCCTTCCCCGAGATCGCCGAGATGCAGGCGCGCGCCATCTTCGAGGCCGTCGTAGAGGTGGCGAAGCGCACCGGTGAGCCGCCGATCCCCGAAGTGATGGTCCCCCTCATCTTCTCGCGCGCTGAGTTCGACCTCATCAAGGATCGCATCGACGCCCAGGCCAAGGCCGTCGAAAAGGAATCCGGCCGGCAGATTGCCTATCTGGTGGGCACCATGATCGAATTGCCGCGCGCTTGTCTGATGGCCGCCGAGATCGCCGCGACGGCGGAGTTTTTTTCCTTCGGCACCAACGACCTCACCCAGACCTGCCTTGGCATCTCGCGTGACGATGCCGCCCGCTTCCTCGGCGAATACACCGCCAAGGGCATCCTGCCCATCGACCCCTTTGTCTCCATCGACACCGAAGGGGTGGGCGAACTGGTGAAGATCGGCACCGAGCGCGGCCGGGCCACAAGGCCCGATCTCAAGCTCGGCATCTGCGGCGAGCATGGCGGAGATCCGGCCTCCATCCGGTTTTGTGACGAGGTTGGGCTCAATTATGTGTCCTGCTCGCCGTTCCGCGTGCCGATCGCCCGGCTGGCAGCCGCCCAAGCCGCCCTCGCCGTGGCCGGGGACCGGCAATGACCGGCGCCGTTCGATTCACCTTGAATTACCGGCGTCACGGCAATCGGCCTGATTCCGTCAGGATGACTACAGATTGCCGCAGGGGTAGAATTTGCCTTGTTGAAACAGTCTGTTAACCCTTTCTTCAGGATACCGTTTCAGGGGGTGGATATACCTATTCTCAGGTTGTCGGTATGGTTAACCTATGCTAAACGCTATTTCACTAGACTTCAGCCGATTAGCAGTCTGTAAGGCCCATTGAGTCGGGAACGTGGCCGTGATGCGAAGCAATCGACGGAAGCCGGGGGGAGCTCGGGGTAAGCAGCTTTTCGAGGACGAGGGTAAGTCCGCCGGTTTCTCCCAGGTTTTGTCCTACACGCTGGCCGGCATGGCGCTGGTCGGCGCATTTGCGTTCGCTGGGCTGGAAATGGGCAAGAATGCCAATGCCCGCAGCGTATCGAACAGCGATTGGGTCGACGTCGTTGCCCCGGCCACCAATCTGATGCGCAAGTCTTCGCTTATTACATCGCCCCCCTCCAGCGATCTGATGATCGAGCCGCAGGCCCGCCAGCAGGCGGTTCTGGTATCGGCCAAGGCCGACATGCTGGTCGATGACAGTCTGGTGACCAACCCGACCGACCAGTCCGACCGTCTTGATACCCTAGTGATTTCGCCCTCGGTATCGAAGATCGAGCAGACCTGGCTGCTCGGCAAGGAGCAGAAGCAGAAGATTCTCTCAATGCGCCGCAAGCGCCTCGCCCAGAAGGATTGCCTGGCACGGGCGGTTTATTTCGAAGCGCGCTCGGAAACACCGCTCGGCCAGTACGCCGTCGCCCAGGTGATCCTCAACCGGGTCAGGGACCCGAATTATCCCAACAGCATCTGCGACGTGGTTTACCAGGGTTCGGACCACAGGAATTCCTGCCAGTTCTCTTTCGCCTGTGACGGGGCACCCGATACGCCCAAGCCGGGCGATGCCTGGACCGAGGCCAAGACAGTCGCCGCCAACGCCATGAACGGCGAAGACAAGGTGCAGATCATTTCCACCGCCACGCATTATCACGCCGATTACGTCAAGCCGCGCTGGTCCGACAGCCTCAACCGCCTGATCAAGATCGGCCACCATATCTTCTATTCCGACAGCTAGGCCGTATCGCGCAGCGTTAATCACGCTTGCCTTGCGGCAATGCGCCATGAGCGCAGAACGGGCACTGCCCGGTCGTAACCCGCAGCGCCCCGATTTACCTGCAAGCGCCGATCCCGCTCGCCCGCTCGAATTGCCACGGAGGCCTTGATGACCCCCGAGAGCCTGATCAGCGGATATTTTGCGCGGGTGGTCAAGACCGGGACGCTCACCATCACCTACGCCTCGGGCCGCATCCAAAGCCTCGGTGACGGTACCGGCAACCCGGTGGCTGTGCGTTTCAGCGACAATGGGGCCGAATGGGCGATGATGCTCAATCCACCCCTGGCGTTCGGCGAAATGTACATGGATGGCCGTTTCGTCATCGACGAGGGCAGCGTCTTCGACTTCATCGCCATCATGAAGGTGAACGGCTTTCGTCGCTACATGCCGAGGATCTTCGCGCTGATCGGCTTCCTGCCGCATCTGGCGCGCGGATTTCGCAACCGCTTGCGCGCCGCCGCCGAGCAGCGCCAGGTCGCTCACCACTATGATCTCGACGGGCGCCTGTTCCGGCTGTTCCTCGACAAGGACTGGCAATATTCCTGCGCCCTCTACGAGAACGAGACGATGACCCTGGAGGAGGCCCAGCTTGCCAAGAAGCGGCACGTTACTGCCAAGCTGATGGCGCGGCCGGGAGAGCGGGTGCTGGATATCGGTTGCGGGTGGGGCGGGCTGGCGCTCTATGTCGCTGAATTGACCGGTGCGCATGTGACCGGCGTCACCCTCAGCGAGGAACAGGTCGCGATGGCGCAGCGCCGGGCCGTGGCGCGCGGATTGGCCGCGCAGACCGAATTCCGCTTGCAGAACTATCGCAATGTGACCGGCAGCTTCGAGCGCATCATCTCCATCGGCATGCTGGAGCATGTGGGCAAGGGCAACCACCGCATTTTCTTTCGCAAGGCCTTCGACCTGCTGCAAAAGAAGGGGGTCATGGTGGTACATTGCATCGCTCGCCCCCTGCCGGTTCCCTCGCAAAGCCCTTTGAGGAGAAGTACATCTTTCCCGGCGGTTACATTCCGGCGGTATCGGAGGTGGTAGTGGCGATCCAGAAGGCCGGGTTCCTCATCAAGGACATCGAGATTTTGCCCATGCACTACGCCTGGACGCTCAAGGAATGGCGCCGCCGCTTCATGCAAAATCGCGATGAGGCGGCGCGCATCTACGACGAACGGTTCTGCCGCATGTGGGAATTCTATCTGGCGGTTTCCGAAACGGCCTTCTCGCACGACCGTATGTTCGTCATGCAGTTGCAGCTGGCGAAATTCCAGCATGCCGCGCCGTTTACCCGCGATTACCTCACCGAGGCCAAGGCCGAACTGCGGCGGCCGGAAGCCGAACGCCTGACCCGGGATGATGTAGTGCTGTAAACCCTGGGTCGTTTGGTCCGTTTCCTTTCACCGCCAAGCGCACTAAGGTTTCGCCATAACATTTGCAAACGACAGGGACAGGGGCCCCTCATATGACCGCATGGACTTTCTTCAAGGGTGAATGGCACGAAGGCAATCCGATGATCATGGGGCCCATGACCCACGCGCCGTGGCTCGGCTCATGCGTCTTCGACGGGGCGCGGTCCTTCGAGGGGGTGGCCCCTGATCTCGACCTGCACTGCCAGCGGGTCGTGCGCTCGGCCGAAACCTTCGGCTTGAAGCCCATGTATCAGGCCGCTGCCATCGAGGAACTGGCGCGTGACGGCATTGCAAAGTTCCCCAAGGGCGCCGGTCTCTATATTCGGCCGATGTTCTGGGCCGAGGAGGGTTTTGTCGCCCCTGAGCCCGACAGCACCCAGTTCTCGATCACCGTTCACGATTCGCCCTTGCCGCAGCTCCCGAGCTTTTCGGTATGCCTGTCCACCTTCCGCCGTCCGAGTTACGAGACCTTCCCCACCGACGCCAAGGCCGCGTGCCACTATCCCAATTCCGCCCGCGCCATGCGCGAAGCCAAGGCCAAGGGCTTTGACAACGCCGTGATGCTCGACCCCATGGGCCATGTGGCCGAACTGGCCATCGCCAACATCTTCTATGCCCGCGACGGCGTCGCCCACACCCCCATACCCAACGGCACTTTCCTTGACGGCATTACCCGCCAACGCACCATCCAGCTTCTGCGCAAGGCCGGCATCGCCGTGCACGAGCGCACCATCTCATGGGACGAGGTGATGGCCGCCGATGAAGTGTTCTTCACCGGTAATTTTGCCAAGGTGGTGCCGATCACCCGCACCGACGAGCGCGAATTGCAACCCGGCCCCATCGCCGCCAAGGCCCGCGGGCTCTATTGGGAATTCGCCCACGCCGGCAAATAGGCGAGACGCTCAGCCCAAGCAACTTCATGCTTCGGGCGACAGGGCATCGAAGCGCTTGGCATCGTCGGTTGTGTCGAACCAGCAAACGCGTTCCGCGAAAAACACATGAGCCCGTGGTTGAAAGCCTTCCGGCTCATCGAGGCTGCCGGTGTGGACGTGGATTTCGCCCGGATACCTGTTCGCCCGGTAGGTGAGCGGGGTGCCGCAGCGCCCGCAGAACGCGCGCCATACGCCGGGCGAGGATTCGAAAACCTGCGGCGCCCCGGCCGTGTAGCTGAACTGTGCTTCGTCGAACCCGGCAAAGGCGGCAACCGGCGATGCGGTCGCCCGTCGGCAACTGTGGCAGTGGCAATAGACGGTCCACTTGACCTTGCCGCGCACCGCATAGCGCACCGCCCCGCACAGGCAGCCGCCGCTTGCGCGGGGTGCATCGCTCATCGCTTTACCGGCCATTCGAAGAAATTGCCCTCGTAACACATGGCGCCGCGTCCGATCGCCTCGACAGCCCGCTCCATGCGGCCGCGCCGCCCCATGATATCGTCGGCAAGCGCGATGATGCGCCTGTTCGGGGTGGCCGACGGGGAGATGGTCCTCAGTTCACGGGCGAGATCGGCCTCGTCCTCTTGCGGGTTGAGCAGGCACATGGCGGTATAGGCCGCCGCCGTCGAGCGCGATACGCCGGCCCAGCAATGCACGATCATCGGCGCGGAAAAATCCCAGTCCTCGATGAAGTCGATGATCCGCTCCACATGCGCCCGCCCCGGCAGGATCATGCCGTCAGTGGGCTCGCTGATGTCGTTGAAGGTGAGCTTCAGGTGCGCTTCCGGCGGCAGGTCGGGGATGACCGGATGCTCGAATTCCGGACCCAGCAGGCCAATCACCCGCCGGGCGCCATATTCGCCAGCGAGGCGGGCGACGACATTTTGCGGGCAGACGATGATCATGACCTTGAACTTAGTGCGCTGGCGTTGGAGCGCAATGGGGATCATGAAAGCTGGTGGAATTTCTTCATGAAGGCAGCCTTGGCCCGCTCCGGCGCCAGTCCTTCGAGAGTGAAGAAGCCGCCATGGATGTCGGGCTTCAGGCCGGTCGGCCGGCCGAAGAAGGTTGCCGCCTCCTTGTGCCCGAAGCCGGCAAGCTGCGTGGCCTCGAGAAATGCCGCTGCCTTGTCGGCCCGCTTGATCAGCTTCGTTATGGCCTCGGGCAGGTGCGAGGGCAGGGAAAAGCGCACATGGATGGCCGCCAGGAGACGGTTTTCGAAGGCCTTGTAGTCATAGCCGATGGCCGCCTTGAACGGCGAGATCATGTCGCCCACCACATATTCGGGGGCATCGTGCAACAGCACCGCCCGCCGCCAGGCCACATCGAGGCCGGGCTTGAAGGTTGCGGCGATGGCTTCGACCAGCAGCGAATGCTGCGCCACCGAAAAGGCATGCGGCCCTTGCGTCTGACCGTTCCAGCGTGCCACCCGCGCCAGCCCATGGGCGATATCCTCGATCTCGATGTCGAGCGGCGAGGGATCGATGAGGTCGAGGCGCCGGCCCGACAGCATGCGTTGCCAGGCGCGCGGGGGCTTGTCAGCCATTGGGGTGCGCCAGCGCCGCGCACGGGCCGTGGCGGTGGCAGTCGATGAGGTGGTCGTTGACCATGCCCACCGCCTGCATGAAGGCATAGACGATGGTCGGTCCGCAAAAGCGAAAGCCCCTGGCCTTCAGGTCCTTGGAGATGGTCGTGGCGAGCGGTGTGGCCGCGGGTATCTCGCTGCCGCTCGAAAAGCGGTTCTGCACCGCTTCGCCGTCGATGAACCCCCACAAGTAGGCCGCAAAGCCTTCGCGCGCCTCGATGTCGAGGAAGGCGCGGGCGTTGGTGATCGACGCCTCGATCTTGGCGCGGTTGCGCACGATGCCGGCATCGCCCATCAGCCGCTCGACGTCGGCGGTGCCCCAGCCCGCCATGATTTCGGGGTTGAACCCGGCAAAGGCGGCGCGGAAATTGTCGCGCTTCCTGAGGATGGTGATCCACGCAAGGCCGGCCTGGAAACCGTCGAGCAGCAGCTTTTCAAACAGCGCTCTCCCATTGCGTTCCGGCACCCCCCATTCGGTATCGTGATAGGCCACATAGAGCGGGTCTTCGCCCGGCCAGCCGCAGCGCTTCAATCCGTCGTCATGGGTAATAAGCGTATGTGCCGCCGCCATCATTCATTCGCCTTTTTCTGCCGTGACGCTCCAGTGCGCCCAGTCTGGCCGCCTGAGATGAAGGCGCGCCGTACCCGCCATGATGGCGACACCGTTCTGCCCCGCCGCTTCGGCCCGGTCGAGCCGGACTAGGGCAAGGCCGTCCTTGCCGGCCACCGACAATAACATGCCGATGGGGCGATCGCCCGCCGTCACCGCCAGGCCCGGCCCCGCCTCGCCGTCGAGACCGACCGGCACCATGCGCGAGCGCGCCGTGCCGCGATGCTGCATGCGCGAGACGACTTCTTGGCCCACATAGCAACCCTTGGAAAAGCTCAAGGCCCCCAACTGGTCGAGATTGGCTTCATGCGGAAAGACTTCGGCCGAACCGATATCGTGGGCCTCGGCCAGCCCCGCAACGATCCGCCGCGCGTGATAGGCCGCCTCATCGCACGTGGCGAGCGGCTGAAGGACGCCGGGCGGGGCGATGAGGCGGGTGCCGAAGCCTTCGACCCGCGGATCCGCATAGGCCACAATGCCTTCGCCCTCAACGTCGCCATCCCAGGCCGCGGCCACGCCCAGGCCTTCCTCCTTCTTCAACGCCACGTTGGCGCGCAGCCGGTAAAGCGTCAGGCGTTGAAGCAGCGCCGCCGCCCCGGCGGCGGCGCAGTCGATCAGGAACCTGTCCCCGTCGGCCAGGATGAAGAAGTCGAAAAGGATCTTGCCCTGCGGCGTCAACAGCGCCGAATAGCGCGCCTTGCCGTCGCCCAGTTGCTCGATGTCGGCGGTCACCAGATTGTGAAGAAAGCGCCGCGCCTCGGGTCCCCCCACCGACAGAACGGCGCGTTCGCTCAATGGGGTTATGGAAGGGGTCGCGGTCATGTGGTCGATACGCCTTGCCTCGCCTTGAAGTTTTACGTAAGCCGGGTGCGCCCCGCAAGGAGACGCCAGCCCATGCCTGAGAGATATGATCTCGTCTTCGCAAATGGAACCCTCGTCAATCACGATGGCGTGGGCGAACGCGATGTTGCCGTGACGGGCGGCCGCATTGCCGCCATCGGTTCGATCGACGCCGGCAGCGCCGCCGAGGTGGTGGACTGCACCGGACTGCATATCCTGCCCGGCGTCATCGATACCCAGGTTCATTTGCGCGAACCCGGCGCCGAGCACAAGGAGGATCTCGCAACCGGCGGGCGCGCCGCCGTCATGGGCGGGGTCACCGCCGTCTTCGAGATGCCCAACACGTCACCGCTGACGGTGACGCCTGAAGCCCACGCCGACAAGATTGCCCGCGCCACCGGCCGCATGCAATGCGATTTCGCCTTCTTCTTCGGTGGCACGCGCGACAATGCCGAGACGCTGAAATCAGCCGAGCGGCTGCCCGGTTGCCCCGGCGTGAAGGTATTCATGGGCTCCTCTACCGGTGAACTGCTGGTCGATGACGATGCAGGCATTGCGCACATCCTCAAGCACATCACCCGCCGCGCCGCCTTCCATTCCGAGGATGAATTCCGCCTTGAAGAGCGCAAGCCCCTGCGCCGTCCGGGCGATCCGTCGAGCCATCCCGAATGGCGCGATGTCGAGGCGGCGCGCCTGTGCACCGAGCGTCTCCTGAGGCTGGCGCGCCGTGCCGGCAAGCGGGTGCATGTGCTGCATATATCTACCGCCGATGAAATGGAGTTGCTGGCCGCAGCGCGCGATGTCGCCTCGGTGGAGGTGACGCCACAGCACCTGACCCTGGCGGCGCCGGAGGCCTATGAGCGCCTCGGCAGTCGTGCCCAGATGAACCCGCCGATCCGCGACGAGCATCACCGCCAGGCCCTGTGGCGGGCGCTTGCTTCAGGGCTGGTGGATGTTTTGGGTTCCGACCATGCCCCCCACACGCTGGAGGAAAAGGCGAAGGACTATCCCGCTTCCCCCTCCGGCATGCCGGGGGTGCAGACGCTGGTCCCGGTGATGCTCGACCACGTCAATGCCGGGCGCCTCAGCATCGAACGCTTCGTCGACCTCACTAGCCATGGCCCCATGCGGCTGTTCGGCATCGCGGCGAAGGGTCGCATCGCCCGCGGCTACGACGCCGATCTGACCATCGTCGATATGAAGGCCCGGCGCACCATCACCGATCAGTGGATCGAGAGCCGTTGCGGCTGGACCCCCTATGACGGCATGACGGTGACCGGCTGGCCGCTAGGCACCGTCATCCGTGGCCGCCGTGTCATGTGGCAAGGCGAGATCATTGGCGCAGCCCACGGCCGCCCGGTGCGCTTTCTGGAAACCCTCGAACCGACCGACTGAGAAGGATACCCCCGATGACCGATACCTTTCGCGCCCTGAGGATAGACAAGACCGACGCCTGCCAGACCGTTGCCATCGTCGATCTCACCGAGGACGACCTGATGGAAGGCGATGTGACCGTCGCCGTCGCCAACTCCACCGTCAATTACAAGGACGGCCTGGCGATCACCGGCAAGGCGCCGGTGGTGCGCAAGTTTCCGCTCATCCCCGGCATCGACTTCGCCGGCACGGTGACCGCCTCCACCCATGCCGGCATCAAGCCCGGTGACAAGGTGGTCCTCAACGGCTGGGGCGTCGGGGAAAGCCATAACGGCGGCCTGGCGGGCCGCGCCCGGGTCAAGGGCGACTGGCTGGTGCCGCTGCCCGAGGGCATCGACCTCGCCCATGCCATGGCCATCGGCACCGCCGGCTATACCGCCATGCTGTGTGTCATGGCGCTTGAGGAGCAAGGGGTTGAGCCCGGCTCCGGCGAGGTGCTGGTGACCGGGGCGGCCGGCGGTGTCGGCTCGGTTGCCGTGGCGCTCTTGGCAAAGCTCGGCTTTACCGTCGTTGCCTCCACCGGGCGGACGTCGGAGGAGGCCTACCTCAAGGGGTTGGGGGCTTCGACGGTCATCGACCGGGCCGAATTCGCCACCCCGGTCAAGCCGCTGGCGCGTTCGCGCTGGGCCGGCGCCGTCGATGTCGCGGGCTCCACCACGCTCGCCAACGTCTTGTCGCAGATGAACTATGGCGGCACGGTCGCTGCCTGCGGCCTCGCCCAGGGCATGGACCTGCCCACCTCGGTCGCCCCCTTCATCCTGCGCGGGGCAAAACTCATCGGCATCGATTCCGTCATGTGCCCCAAGCCCCGCCGCATCACCGCCTGGCAGCGCCTGGCGCGCGACCTCGACATGGCCAAGCTGGACGCCATGACCACCCACATCGGCCTCGACGATGTGCAGAAGGCGGCCGCCGACATCCTCGCGGGGAAAATCCGCGGCCGGCTGGTGGTCGACCTCTAGGACACCCTTGGCGCCCCGACCTGCGCCGGAGTGACGATAAAGGAGAGCCGTGGGCGCTACTGCGTGGTGCGCGCCACGGTGAACTCGCCGGTGCGGATGCGTTCCGGCAGGCGCTCGGTCATTTTGGCGACCGGCTCCTCGCCATAGGTGGCGATCATGTCGGAAAGCGCGGCGAAGATTGCTGCGGTGGCGATGCAGTCGGGATCGATGCCTTCGTAGATGGCTTCTTCCCAGGCATCGAGAATGTAGCGCAGCGCCTGCTGCTTGGGTTCGGCCTCGGCGGCCATGGCACCGTACTCCGCGGTAGCCTTGTAGATGGGCGGATTCTTCAAAGTTTTTGCTTCCCCTGATGCAGCCGCTGCCACGTCCTGCCGCCGCAGTGCCGTTGCAGGAGACTTTAGCATAACAGCCGCGCGGCGCAGCCTCGGGCTTAAGAAAGGGTTAACTCCCACCTCTGAAATTAGCGTGATTTGGCGTTAAAATGTTGGTTTTGCGTGACAATTTACGTGACTGATGGCATGTAAATTACCTCATGTGACGTCGGAAGTACCAAAAAATTCGCTACTCAACGAAGTCAATTCGCGCATTGAAGCTGCCGGAAGGCAAACGGACGATGTTCGTGACAATCCCTCATACCTTCGGCTTGACGGTGACCGTTGGCAAGACGCGCAAAACCTATTGGTCATTTCTGCACCGCCGCGGGAAGGTCAGCAAGAAGAAGTTGGGCTCCGCTTACACGCTCAAACTCGAAGAGGCCGCAGAGGCCGCTCGCCGCATCGCCGTGATGGTGGACACTGACGGCCTCATCGTCGACACGGCTGAAACGCTTGCGGAGGCGATTGAGGCCTATTGCAATACATGGACGATCCCCGGCAAGAAGAAGATGATCACGGCCAGCACTGCGGCCCAGTACCGCCGTCTCTTCTACCGCCTTGTTCCGTTGCATTTGCAGAAGACGCCGCTCGCTCACGTCTCGCGCAAGGATTTAGGGGAACTGTTCGACCGCGTGCACGCCCGGACTCCGTCGACGGCAACCTTGCTCGCAAACGTTCTCAACGTCGTCTTCAAGTGGCGGCGCATGCCACAGGCGATCTGATCCGACTACATGACGAAGTCGAAACATCGCGAACCGAAGTGCACGCTTGAGGAATGGATCACAGTCGCCGTCGACGAGCCTGCACCATATCGGCAGATGATGCTCTTCACCGCCATGACTGGTATCCGCTTGAGCGACACCGTGACCCTGATGTGGGACGACGTCGACTTTGAGGGAGGCACCATGACGATCCGGACGAACAAGGGTATACCGACTACTTCTACATCGAGAACGACCAAGATACGGAGTCGTTCGCAGAACGGGCATTCAATCTTCTTTCTAAAACTTGCGATAGCATCGAGAAGGAGGGCGACGAGGTTCTGGGTGGGCGTACGAACGCCACACGGCACGGCGCAGCGTTTCTCGTGCTCTTGCTGGTGCGCGAGTTGGCTATGCATTTCCACGAGAACGGATGGGACCCGGAGATCGCGAAGCATTACTTCGAAGACTACGGCATCGCTCCTTACCTACCGACGTCAAACGTCTATCACCGCAACTCGGCAGACGAGGGCATGGCGTTCCTCGAGAATACGCTGAACGAGAATCCACTCTCGGAAGGGGCGCAGTCAATCCTTGGCGAACTGGACGATGAGGTTCCGTTCTAAACAACATCTCAAAGGAGATTCAACATGGACGACGACGAACTGATTAGAGCGATATGCTCACGCGATCAGCGCCCCGCAGCCCCGTCTTCGCGCCCGCAATGCCTACCGCTGGACCCTAGCGCTTGCCCCCTTCGCCGCCATGGTTTTGGTCGCCGTCGCCATCGTCGGCTTGTGATGAGACACATTGGCGGCTGACCTCGCATCGTTTTGCGATCTCAATGAGGTGTGCAGACTATACGGACCGCGGAGAACGCAGGCACAAACGGCGGGTGCCTTGCACCCGCCCCGGATTTCGTGTCAGCGATAGTCGCCCTTGCCGGCCGGCTTTACGATGGCCAACGTGGCGATCCAGTAGACAAGCCCACCCACGACCGCGGTTGGGAGCGAAGCCGTGAGATACTCATACGGTGAGTGACTAGCATAGCTCACGGGGTTCAGCAGGTAGAGATAGGTGGCGAAGCCGGCGATCATGCCGAGGATCGCAGCCGGATTGAATCCGCCCCAATAGTGGTAGGCGGTGCCTTCGCCGCTGGTGAAGACCCCCCGGATATCGATCCGCTGCTTCCTGAGCAAGAAGTAGTCGACGATCTGAATCGCGCACAGCGGCGCAAAGAAAACACCGATGAAGGCGAGAAATGTGCCAAAATTGGTGAAGAACAGATCCGGCAGGAAGACGCCGATCGCGGCCACCGGAACGAGTCCCAGAAGCAGAATGGTGAGCCAGCTTGCGTTTGCGAGGAATGGCACCTGACGCAGGCCAATGCCCGTCGCATAGACGCCCGCGATCGCCGTACCGAGATTGGCCGCGATCACGAACAGCAGAGCAATCACGCCGTAGGTCGGGCCACCGAGTTTGACCAGCCATGCCGCGGGATCCGACACTTGCAGCGCGAGGATGGCCGCAAGACCGACCACACTGAGAAATGGTACCGGAAGGCCCATCCCCAGCATTGAGGGAAGCGTGGCAGTATGGGCATCCGGGGCCTCGCGCACCATAGCGCCGATATAAGGCCACCAGCTGAGCAGGCTGACGATGCCGATCTCTATGCCGGTGACGTAATCCCATTGCAGGCTTCCCGAAGCATAGGCCGGTTTGGCTGCGTTGATCGCGTCGGACTGTTTGATCAAAAGTATGATCGCCATCCACAACCCGATACCGACAATGAAGAAGAACAGTACGCTCGACACCCGTTCGAGCCCGGTCGCGCCGCGCAAGAGCACGAGCAACACGACAATGCAGGCAATGGCCGAGACCCCTCGAACCAGCATGGGCGCGGTGTCGGCGCTTGCAACGCCAAGCGTTATGAGAAGCTGCGCAACCGACTTGCCGAAGAAGATGAGCAGCAGGGAATTCCAGCCAATAATCGATACGTATTGCAGGAACACGGTGATGACCCAACCGCGGTCGCCGAACTGCGGCTTGGCCGATGCGATGGAATCAATGCCATAGCGAGTCGCCGCGGGCACGACCGCGAGCGTCACGATCAGCATGCCGATCATCGAGCCCGCCGTCATGGCGGCGAAGCCCATCTTGAGGTTGAGGTAGTACCCGACGTATTCGCCGATGATGTAGCACCAGGTCGCCGCGGCCGCGACGAGCAGGACCACGAAAAGCTGGCGTTGCGTCCAGTGGCGGTCGGACTTGGCAAGCGGCCAGCCGGATTGTTCGATGCCTTTGTCGGTCGCGCTCATCACATCCACCCCCAGATCAGCAGCAGCACGGGGCCGACCACCCCAAGCAGGATCAACCACATCCAGTCAATGCCGGTGAACCCGGCGCCCTGATTTGCCTCGGTCTCGAGTTCCGCGATGCGGCGCTCGAGATCCGGATGCAGGCTTTGCGCAGACATATCTCTTCTCCCATGCAGTTGTTATTTCCGATTACAAGTCACTCCGACGTCCATTGAGATGACGACCGGAAGGGTCAACCAAGACCAGTCATCCGAACCAACGCCGCTGTCTCGGCTGTCCATCCATTCCAGCACGGCGAGACGCCGTTCCGGTTCGCGGTCAAGTCTTCCAGTTGCAATCGCATTTCCTCCTGTTGCCTCTTGTTGATCTTGTCCTGAGCAGCCGCCCTCGCAGTTGCTTTGATTGTTCCTATCGGCGAACGCGCTCGCCCTTCGGGTCGTACCAGGGCTGCAGTTGCACCTGCACCGGATAGCGCTTCCAGGCCACCTCCACCTCCATTCGCCCCGAGGCGAGCCAGTCGTCGCTAACCCCCTCGTTGCATTCGACATAGCCCATCCCCAGCGAGGCCCCGATGCGGTAGCCATAGGCGCCGGATGTGACGGAGCCGACGATCACCCCGTCGCGCAGGATCGGTTCCTGATGGTAGAGCATTGGCGCATCTGGCCCGGTGGGCAGGCGCAGCTGCACCAGCCGCCGCCGGATTGGTTCTTGCGCCTTTTGCCGAAGAAGAGCCTCGCGCCCGATGAAGCCGCCCGACTTGTCCAGCGCCACGGCGAAGCCCAAGCCCGCCTGATAGGGCGTGTCTTCCTCGCCGATGTCATGGCCCCAGTGACGATAGCCCTTTTCCATCCGCAAGGAGTTGATGGCGAAATAGCCGCCCATCCGCAGGCCGAACGCGGGCCCGGCCGCGGCGATCCGGTCAAAGACGTGGGTCGCAAATTCGGCCGGTATGTAAAGCTCATAGCCCTGCTCGCCCACATAGGTCAGGCGGCTGGCGCGCACGCGGGCATAGCCCAGGTCGATCTCGCGGCTGGTGCCGAAGGGGAGGGCCGCACCCGACAGATCGTCGGGCGAGAGCGTGGACAACAGTGTCCGCGCCTTGGGGCCCATCAGCGCCAATATCGGCAGGCCCGAGGTGATGTCGCGCACGAAGACATGCGCACCTGCGGGGATGTGGCGGGTGAGCCATGCCAGGTCGCGGCGCTGCGAGACGGCAATGCTGACCACAAGAAACGATGCTTCCGACAGTCGGGTGAC
Source organism: uncultured Rhizobiaceae bacterium (assembly GCA_964568825.1). GTDB lineage: Bacteria > Pseudomonadota > Alphaproteobacteria > Rhizobiales > Aestuariivirgaceae > CAVVDT01. The sequence goes on from CAZMSA010000053.1 coordinate 15,133, forward strand.
AGTGACATCGGCCTCGATCCCGCCCGCCTCGTTCAGCATCTGGGTATAGACGACCCTGCCGGGCGCGACGTCGATGTCATTGGCGCAGACACGGTTCAGCAGGCGCAGCGCATCACAGCCATCGACGGCGTATTTCACAAAGCAGCTGTGATCGAACAGCGTGACGTTCTCGGCTGTGTTTCGGCATTCCGCACCACAGGCGTCAAACCAGCTTTGGCGCCCGTAGGAATAGCTGATTTCCGCTTTGCTGCCTGAAGGGGCAAAGAAGCCGGGGCGCTCCCAGCCCGCGGCTTCGGTCATGAATGCGTTGGCGGCGAGCAACCGGTCATGGAACGGGCTGCGGCGGATGTCGCGGGCGGTGACGAACTGGCGATTGGGCCAGTGCATGTCAAACAACAGGCCCAGCGTCTCGGTGGTGCGGTCTTCCAGATACTTTCGGTTGCCCTGAAAGCTCTGCACCCGCCGCACATCGACATCGGCCAGATCCACCGGAGGGCGGCCATCGCGGATCCAGTCGGCCAGCGCCTTGCCCACCCCGCCCGACGACAGAATGCCAATCGAGTTGAACCCCGTGGCGCAGAACAGCCCCGGCACTTCGGGGGTCTCGCCCAGGAGATAGCGGTCATCGGGGGTGAAACTTTCAGGCCCGTTGAAGAAAAGTTGCACACCGGTGCGTTCCAACACCGGCACGCGGCGTGTGGCGGCCTCTAGCAGCGGCGCGATATGATCAACGTCTTCGGGCAGTGTATCGAAGCAGAAGCTTTCTGGAATGCCCTTCTGGCCCCAGGGCTTGGCATTGGGTTCAAAGAAGCCGACCAGCAGCTTGCCTGCATCTTCCTTGTAATAGGCCCACTCATCGCCCAGGAACAGCACCGGCAGGTCGCGCGGCAGGCCCTCGACCGGCTCGGTCACGATGTAGAAATGTTCGGCCGCGTGCAGCGGCAGGGTCACACCGATCCTGGCCGCCAGATCGCGCGACCACATGCCACCGCAGATCACCACGGTATTGGCGCGAATCGGCCCCTTGTCGGTCATCACCCCGGCGGCGCGGCCATTCTCGACCAGAATCTGCGTAACTGGCGTATGCTCCAGGATACGTGCGCCACCCATCCGCGCCCCTTTGGCATAGGCCATGGTCACATCGGCCGGGTTCACCTGCCCATCCTGCGGGAACCAGAACCCGCCGACGATGCCGTCGGTATTGATCGGGGTCCAGCGTTCCTTGATCTCGTCGGGGCTGACGGGTTCCACCGGCAAGCCGAAGTTGCGCCCCATCGAGGCTCCGCGTGCCAGTTCCTCATAGCGCGCTGGCGTATTGGCCACCCGCAACGAGCCGCGGCGCTTGAAGCCGGTAGCCTGTCCGGTTTCCTCCTCCAGCCGCCCGAACAACTCGCCGGTATATTTGGCAAGCTCGGTCATCTGCCGTGTCGCGCGCAGTTGCGTGACCAGCCCCGCCGCATGCCAGGTGGTGCCGCAGGTCAGCTGTTTACGCTCGCACAGCACGACATCGGTGATGTCGACCTTGGTCAGATGGTAGGCAATCGAGCAGCCGGCAATGCCGCCGCCGATGATGACTGCCTCTGCCCGACCTGGGATATTTTCCGCCATGCTGGCCCCATAGCTATATCGGTCGTGCCGTTACCGCGTGCCAGGGAAGCTTTCTTCCTTGGCATAGGGGAACCACCAGAAATCCTGGCGACTGGCGCTCGGATCGATCATCACGAACTTGGTATTCTGGAACTGCGACAACCCCTCCGGCCCCAGCTGTCGCCCGTTTCCCGACAGCTTGCGTCCGCCGAAGGGCAGCGCGTCATTGTCCAGAAGCGGCGCGTTGATCCACAGGATCCCGGACTGGATCTCGCGCACGGCGCGGAAGGTTTCGTCGGTATCGCGGGTGTAGAGATTGGCCCCCAGCCCGTAGTCCGAGCGGTTGGCCAGCTCAATCGCCTCATCAAAGCTGGAAACCTTGCAGATCGGGGCCGCTGGGCCGAAGGATTCGCCCTGCAGGATCTCCATGTCGGGCATCACACCCGTCAGCACGGTCGGCTCCACATACCAGCCCTTGTTGAGTCCGGCAGGCCGCCCGCCACCCGTGGCGACCTTGGCCCCCTGCTTGCGCGCGTTGGCCATCAAAGTCTCGAACCGGTCACGCTGGCGGACCGTCGCCATCGGCCCCATGTCCACCTCGGTCAACCCGTTGCCGACGCGCAGCTTCTTGGCCTCGGCCACCAGAAGGGCGACGAAATCGTCGTGAATGTCCTGATGGACATAAAAGCGCTCTCCTGACGTGCACACTTGCCCGCAGTTCAGATAGGCGGCAAAGGCAGCACCCCGCGCCGCGATGTCCAGCGGGGCGGAAGGCATGACAATGAAGGGGTCATTGCCCGATGCCTCGATAAGACAAGGCTTGAAGGTCTCGGCGCAGGTACGCGCCACCGCCTGGCCCACGGCAACGGACCCGGTATAGGCCACACCATGAGTCTTGCGGCTGGCCACCAACCGCTGTGCCACCCGCGCAGCCCCGGTGACGACCTGAATGAGTCCTTTGGGCAGGCCCGCGAACACCTCCATGAATTTCAGCGTGGTGATGCTCGTCTGCTCATGCGGCTTCACGATGACCGCATTGCCCGCCGCCAGCGCGGCGGCGGCCTCCCAGCACAGCAGCACCAGCGGATAGTTGAAGGGTAGGATGATGACGACGGTACCCAGGGGCTCCTTGACCGCAAAGTGGAACTGCCCAGGCACGGTCGCCCCCGCGATCCGGCCCGCCTCGTGCCGCGCCACTTCGGCGTAATAGTCCATCGCCGTGGCGCACCACGACACCTCGTCGAGCGATTCCTTGAACGGCTTGCCCTCTTCGCGCGTCATGTATTCGGCATAAAGTGCTTTGTCGCGGCGCATGACGGCAGCGATTTCATGCATCACCACCGCGCGGCTGCGCATGTCTGCGGCGTTCCAACCCCGGCCGGCCTTCAGCGCGATCTCGATCGCTTCATCCACCTCGGCGTCGGTTGCATCGGCAATCTGGCCAATCCGTTCCTCGGTCGCGGGTTCAATCACGTCGAGATGCGTGCTCGCCGCGCTTGCCTTATAGGTCCCACCCATGAAAAGTTTGCCCGAAAGCTGTGCAAAGGTCTCCAGCGTAGCCATCTGTCCGATCTCCCGACCACGATATTATGTTTGTATTTTTTGCACACTGTCATAGAATTTTTAACGTGGCAAGCCGCCACGGAGCCTTCCCGGCACCCCGATTGACGAGCCGGATTTACGCGGGCATAGCCATCGACATTGGCGAAGGCGCCGGAAGTTGAACACAATGCAGGACGCTGGCGACTAGGGCATGTCAAAGGCCAAATCTAATCCTCGGTCGCGCAAGGAGGCCAATGATCTGGAGATCGGCGCGCGTCTGCGCGCAGTGCGCGAACGGGCAGGCCTGTCACAGCGCCAGCTTGCCAAACGGGCAGGCGTGACCAATGCAACGGTGTCCCTGATCGAACAAGAGGCCCACGCCCCGTCGTTGGCCTCGCTGCACCGCATCCTGTCTGCGGTGCCTATTTCGATCGCCGATTTCTTCGCCCTGCCCACTTCGCAGCAGAATGTGCTCTTCTACGATAGTGACGATCTGGCCGTGGTGGTGCGCGGCGAGGCCGATCTGCGCGTGCTTGCAGCCGAACGGCGCGACAAAACCTTGCAGATGTTCATTGAGCGCTACCAGCCAGGCGCGGGCACCGGCGACGACCCCATCTCGCATGATGGCGAGACAGCCGCAGTTGTCTTGCGTGGCATGGTCGAGGTGAGCGTGGGAGATGTGACCCGGATCCTGCGGCAAGGCGGCGGCTATCATATCATCGGCAAGCAGCCCTATACGTTACGCAATATCGGCAAGACCGTCGCCGTGGTCGCCTGCGCCTGCACCCCGCCGATGTTCTGATTTCGGCGCGGATAAATCCGCATCCGATCAGTGCACTTACCGCTTTGTCAGACCTACAAGACGTCGGTAAGGCCTTCCTATAGCCAATTCGCCGATCTGTATGGTCGCCTGATGCCTCAGTACGCGTTGTCACGCCGCCGTGGCAGAGACCTATTTCAGCCTGACGAGCGCCATCTCTCGTGGTCGCGCAGAAGCCCGTTCGCAAACATTCAATGTCCAGAACTGAGCCACTCCTGCAGCTTCGACCAACGCCGCCTGCCGGACACGTTTCGCACAGCGATGGCGACCGCCTTCTTCTGGCCCACCAGCACGACGAGGCGCTTGCCGCGCGTGACACCGGTGTAAAGCAGATTGCGCTGCAGCATGGTGTAGTGCTGCGTCATGACGGGAATGACGACCGCGGGATATTCTGATCCCTGGCTCTTATGGATAGTGGCTGCATAGGCCGGCACCAGCGTGTCGAGTTCGCCAAAGCCGTAGACGACGTCGCGCCCATCGAAGCTAGCTCGCAGCTCGCCAGAGTCAGGATCGACATCCTCGATGAACCCGATATCGCCGTTGTAGACTTCCTTGTCGTAGTCGTTTTCGATCTGCATGACCTTGTCGCCTGGGGCAAACGTCCAGCCGAAGCGCTCGACCTTGCGGTCACCGGCAGGATTGAGCGCAGCCTGCAGTCCGATGTTCAACGAGCGCGCGCCAACACCGCCTCGGTTCATGGGGCACAACACTTGGATGTCGTGCACGGGATCGAGACCGAACCGGCGCGGAATGTGCGTGCGCACCAGGTTTATGATCTGGGTCACAGCGGTTTCGGGCTCATCGGCCTGCACAAAATAGAAGTCGCTATCGCCCTCTGGCTTGGCAAGGTCAGGCATCTGCCCCTGGTTGATGCGGTGGGCCGAGGAGATGATCCGGCTC
>CAZMSA010000054.1:0-19827 GCA_964568825.1 uncultured Rhizobiaceae bacterium
TGAGGAAGTACTCGGTCACGTTGGCCCAGCCGGAGGTGTAGTCCTCGGTGATGCCCGACCAGGCAATGCCGTCAAGCTCCTTGGTCTGTAACGCCACCTCGGCATCCTCCCACGGGATGGTCACCGGAATGACGCCGAAGCGCGCCAGGAAGCGGCCGGCGGTGGGGAAGGTGAACACCCTCAGACCCTTCAGGTCGTCGAGCTTGGTGATCGGCTTGTGGGTGGCGAAGTTGCACGGATCCCACGAGCCGACCGAGATGTGCTTGACGCCGACCTTGGCGTATTCTTCCTTCCAGATCGCATCTAGGCCCCAGTGGTTGAACAGGGCCGGCACGTCGAGCGAGTAGCGCAGGCCGAGCGGGAAATACCCGCCGAACACCGTCACCTCGGTCGGCGAGGCCATGGAGTCGTCATCGGACTGCACCGCGTCGATGGTGCCTTTCTGCATGGCACGGAACAGTTCACCGGTCGGCACAAGCTGATCGGCATAATACAGTTCGATCTCCATCTGGCCCTTGGCGATCTCATTGAAGTCCTTGATGCACTGATTGATGACCTCAACGCCCAGGGCCGGGCCGGCATAGGTCTGAAGGCGCCATTTGATCGGCGCCGCGGCCGTGACAATGGCCGGTGCGGCAAGCGTGGCGGCGCCGGCGAGCGCGCCGGTCTTGAGGAATTTCCGTCTCGAAGTCGTCATGACATACCTCCTGCAGTGTGGTGGCCACATGGCCGGGCAGTGTGTGGCCCCGAAGGGCCGCCGTTTGGGAGGTGGTTGTCCCCGCCCCTCCTCGTTTTAGGTTCAGCGCGCGTTGACATAATGGGGCAGCCAAAGCGCGATGTCGGGGAAAAACGAAACTATCGCCAGCGCCAGGATCATCACGCCGACAAACGGAATGATCGAGCGGTAGATGTCGTGAATGTTAATTTCCGGCGGCGCCATGGCCCGCATCAGGAACAGGTTGTAGCCAAACGGCGGCGTCATGTAGGCGATCTGGCAGGTGATGGTGTAGAGCACGCCGTACCAGATGAGATCGTAACCCAACTGACCCACCAGCGGCACATAGAGCGGCGCGACGATCACCAGCATGGCGGTATCGTCGAGGAATGTCCCCATGATGAGATAGGAAAGCTGCATCAACAGCAGGATCTCCCAGGGCGCCAGGCCGAGCCGGTCGACGAAGAAGCCTTCAAGCGCCCTCACCGCGCCGAGCCCGTCGAACACCGCGCCGAAGGCAAGGGCCGCCAGGATGATCCACATGAACATGCACGAAATGGCCAGGGTCTCGCGGGTGGCAGTTTCGAAGACTTCTCGGGTGAAGCGGCCCTTGATGATGGCAGCGGCAACCGAGGTGAGCGCGCCGACAACGGAGCTCTCGACGAGGCTGGTATAGCCGAGCACGAAGGGCACCATCATGGCGACGAAAATGACCAGCGGCAGGACGCCGGCGCGCAGCATGCCGAGCTTAACCCTGAACGGAATGGCCTCACGTTCCTCGAGCGGCAGGACCGGCCCCAGACGGGGCGTGATCTTGCAGCGCAGCCAGATATAGATGATAAACATGGCCGCCATCATGAGGCCCGGAAACACGCCGGCGAGCCAAAGCTGGCTGACCGGCTGGCGGGCGATCATGGCGTAAAGGACCAGAACCACCGAGGGTGGTACGAGAATGCCCAGGCTGGAGCCTGCCTGGATGACCCCGGTCACCATCACCTTGTCGTAGTTGCGTTTGAGCAGTTCCGGCAGCGCGATGGTGGCGCCGATGGCCATGCCCGCCACCGACAGGCCGTTCATGGCCGAAATGATCACCATCAGACCGATGGTGCCGATGGCAAGGCCGCCCGGCACGTTGCCCATCCAGACATGGAACATGTGATAGAGATCATCGGCCAGCCGGCTTTCCGACAGCACGTAGCCCATGAAGATGAACATCGGCAGGGTGAGCAGCGGATACCATTTCATAAGCTTCATGGCGGCGGAAAAGGCCAGGTCCGAGCCGCCGATGCCCCACAGCGGAATGGCCGCTGCCACCGCCACGAACCCGATGGCGCCGAACACCCGCTGACCGGTGATCATCATCAGCATCATGGAAGAGAACATGAGGATGGCGATCATGTCATAGGACATCAGATCTCCTCCCCGCGCAGACGAGCGACATCGCGGAAGAAAAACGCGGTTGCCTGGAGGATCATCAAGAAGGTGCCGATCACCGTCACGATCTTGATCGGGGCCATGTAGGGTCGCCAGGCGGTGGCGCTGCGCTCGGCGTACTGGAGCGAATACATGGTGCTCTCGACCGCGCCATAGAGCAGCACGCTGAGATAGAAGAGCAAGGCAAAGACCGAAAAGGCGTCGACCCAGGCGCGCGTGCGATCGGACCAGCGGTGATACAGGAGGTCCATGCGGACGTTGGCGTCCAGTTGCAGCGAATAGGGCCCGCCGAGGAAGAAATAGGCGACCATGACGAACTGGGCCATTTCCAGGGTCCAGATCGAGTTGGCGCGGGTGATGTTGGTGAGCGACGACCACAAAAGGATCGCCATCAGCACGAACAGCAGATACATCGAGAACCGGCCGACCCAATAGTTCATCCGTTCGACGAAGCGCACATAGGCCTTGATCCATTCAGGCATGGCGGGACTTCTCCGTTTGCATGCCGGCCAGCCCGAAGCCGCCGGGCCGCAGATCGGCCAGTGCCGCCGTCACCCAGCCGGTCAGAAGGTCAGCGTAGTGCTGCTGGCTCTGGGCATCGGAGATGAGATCGTTGCGCACCTCGATCATCACGTTGAGGAGCCCGCGCGAAACGCCGTGCACGATGATCGTGTGGGTAACGCCGTCGGCCGGCCCGTAGGGATCGTTGCGACGCACCACATGGCCGGCGTGCGCCGCCCGCGGCGCCAGCATGGCATCGGCCAGAAGCGAATCCGCATCGTGCAGGATGCCGATTTCCACCTCGCGCGAGACGCCCTGGTAAACCGGGGTGAAGGAATGAATGGTGACGATGACCGGCGGACGGCCGGCGGCGATGCGTGCCGAAATGAAGGCGGCAGTAGTGTCGCGGAACGGCACATAAAAGCGCTCGGCGCGGTCACGGCGCTGGGTTGGCGTCAGGCCGGTGTTGCCGGGCACGGGGAATATCTCGCTCACCTCGGGCACCGCGCCGGGCGCGTCCGGCGGACGGTTGCAATCGTAGACGAGGCGGGAGACGTGCTGCACCACCAGCGGTGCATCGAGGCCGGCCGACATCGCCTGCGCCACGCCCAGTGCCCCGGGGTCCCAGGCGATGTGGCTGTAGCGCGCCGCCGGGCTGAGGCCGAGGTCGTGGAACTCGGGCGGGATGAATGCTGAGGCATGCTCGCACACCAGAACGATGTCGCTCTTTCCTTGCGGATTGATGACATCGACGACGCTTTGGCTGTCGCTGGCCGCCGTATTGGCCTCAACGGGCACAGGAGCCCCCTCCCTCGGTGTTGAAATTATCGTTTCAGAATTAAACGGGATGTCAAGCGCTATTCTGTGGTAATATTGCCCTTTGCGGGCCGACGGCACAGGGATGATCCGATCGACTCGATGCGATGCGATGCAGCGGCCCGGGACCGCCTGTGGGCATGGACACAAGACAGAATCTGACCTTGGCCGAGCGCTTGCGCGACGGCTTCGAGAGCCTGACGCGGGCCGAAAAGCAGCTCGCCAACGCCCTTCTGGAAAACTATCCGATGGTCGGGCTTGGCAGCATCACCACGCTGGCCGAGGCATCGGGCGTCTCCACCCCGACGGTGGTGCGCATGGCCAGGAAGCTGAGTTTCAAGGGCTTTCCGGAATTGCAGGCCGCCTTGCGCGCCGAACTCGAGGCGACCATCTCCAATCCCATCGCCAAGCACGAGCGCTGGTCCGGCAACGCGCCCGACACCCACATCCTCAACCGCTTCGCCGATCAGGTCATGGACAACATGCGCCAGACCCTGAGGCAGATCGACGCCGGGGCCTTCAACGCGGTGACGGCGCTGCTGGCCGATCCGGGCCGCGCCATCCATCTGGTGGGCGGGCGCATCACGCGGCCACTGGCGGATTATTTCTTCACCCACATGCAGGTCATCCGCTCCGGTGTCACGCTGGTCGCGCCCTATGCCAACGGCTGGCCGCATTATGTGCTCAACATGGAAAAAGACGCCGTGCTGGTGGTCTTCGACATCCGCCGCTATGAGCGCGAGATTGCCCGGCTGGCGGACATGGCCAACGCCAAGGGGGTGAAGATCGTGCTTTTCACCGACCAGTGGGGCTCGCCGGTCGCCAAATACGCCAGCCATACCTTTCGCGCCCGCATCGAGGCCCCCTCGGCATGGGATTCGTCGGTGGTCATCTTGTTCATCATCGAAGCGCTCATCGCCGCGGTCGAAAGCACCAACTGGCCGCAGACCAGGGACCGCATGAAGACCCTGGAGGGCCTGTTCGACAAGACCCGCATGTTCCGCAAATTCACCTGACGCCCCCGTAACTTTATCTATCGCGGCGGCGGCGCCGGGGATACAATTGCGCAGACAGGCATCGAACCGCAAAGGACATCTCCCAAAATGCGCGTGATTTCGCTGGCCGCCATGGCTTTGGCAGCGATAACGGTTTCGGCCGTGGCCGACAACTTCAGTGGCGACTACACGGTGCAAGGCACCAACCTCGATGGTTCGGCCTATTCGGGCGATGCCACCATCACCGTTACTTCTGAAACGACCTGCGTGATCAAGTGGGTCACCGGATCGACCACCTCGAATGGCATCTGCATGCGCTATGGCAATGCCTTCGCCGCCGGCTACGAGATGAACGGCGCCGTCGGGCTGGTGATATACAAGATCATGGACGACGGGTCGCTGGACGGGGTGTGGACCATCACCGGCCAGTCCGGCTCCGGCACCGAAATCCTGACCCCGGCCAATTGAGAAGCCGGGGCTTGGCACATCGATGACCGCGGACTAGCGTCGCCCCATGCTGAACCTTGACCCCGGCCTTTATACCTCACCGGAAAGTTTCGTCCGCGAACGAGAAGCGATCTTCCAGCGCACCTGGCAGCTTCTCGGACCGGCGTCCAGGGTGGCCGAGCCCGGGCACTATGTGGCGGCTGAACTGGCCGGCACCAAGGTCATGGCGGTGCGCGGCCGCGACGGCGTGTTACGCGCCTTCCGCAATGTCTGCCGCCATCGCGGCGCGCGGTTGCTGGAAGAAGGCGCCGGGGCCTGCAAACTCATTCGCTGCCCCTATCACAACTGGGCCTACGATCTCGACGGGACGCTCAGGCAGGCGCCGTGGTTCGGCGAGGAGCCGGGTTTCCAGTTCGCCGACTGGCCGCTGGAGCCGGTATCGGTGGAAGAATGGCGGGGGCTGCTGTTCGTGGCCGTTTCGCCGGATCAGTCGCTTGCGGTGCAGCTTGGCGACACCATCGCCGAACTGGCCGATGAACCCATCGAGACGTTTGCCCATGATCGTAGCGAGCGGCTGGTCTTCGATGCCAACTGGAAGGTCTATACCGACAATTTCGTCGAGGGCTACCACATTCCCGGCATCCATCCGGCGTTCTTCAAGGCCATCGACTTCGAGCGCTTCGAGACCACCGCGCTCGACAACCTGGTGCGCATGACGGCACCGCCGCGCGAGGGCCTGTTCTATCGCGGCAAATGGCTGTGGATGTGGCCCAACTGGACGCTGTCGCTGTTTTCGGGCGGCATGAACACATCGCGCATCAACCCGCTGGCGCACGACCGGACCGAACTGATCTACGATTTCTATTTCGCCGACCTCAGCGCGGCGACGAAGGAAAAGCGCGACGATACCATCGCGCGTAATCTCGATGTGGTGCGCGAGGATTTCGGCATCTGCCTCGAGACCCACAAGAACTATGCTTCGGGCGGCTATCGGCCGGGCCCCTTGAGCCCGCGCCACGAACAAGGCGTCGCCTGGTTCCAGGCCCGCATCGCCACCGCGCTCGCCGGGTAGATCACGCCGCCAGGTCGAGCAGGCAGTGATCGCCCAACGGCGTCAACGGGGTGAAATCCTGTTCGTGCTGGGTGTTGGAAATGCCCGGTTTGGTCGAGCGGTTCGATACCGGGTTGACGATGGCCGAATAGATCCAGCGCGACCACGGCGAGATGTTCTCCGGTGAGGCATGCAGCAGCTTGTCGCCGAACATGACGGCAGTGCCGCGCCCGCCCTTGACCGAGACCGGTTTCGCCGATCACCCGCTCGACCTCGCGATCGGGGATGGTCCACAGCTCCCATTTGAGGCCGTCGATGCCTCTTTCCGCCTTGACGTCCATCAGGTGCGAGCCGGGGGCGAAGTACATCGGGCCGTTGAACTCGGTGACGTCGTCGAGGAACACATGCAGGTTGAGCGCCAGCGGCTCGGGCACGCCGTCGCGGCTGTGATGGGTGGCGAAGTCGGTGTGCCAGTCAAAGCCGTCGCCGCGGAAGGCGGACTTCACGTTGATCTTGCACTGCTGCATGTAGACGTCCTCGCCCAGCACCTGCAGGGCGGGCTCGAGCAGGCGCGGATGACGGGCGAGCCGCGCATAGACGGCATTGCGGCGATGCAGGCCGAGCATGTTGCGCACGCCCGTGCCGCTCGCCTCGCGCGTGCTGTCGGGCGAGATTTCCGCCATGAGGCGCGGCACCTCGGCGCGCAGGATGTCGATTTCGTTGCGGGTAAAGAGTTCGGGCAGGACGAGAAAACCGTCACGAGCGAGGGTTTCGATCTGGGCAGGACTGAGCTGCATGGCTGGCGGCTTCCGTAATGGATGACTCTTCCATCATAGCGCGGGAGCCGCTCAAATGTCGTGTGGTTTCGCCCAGCCGTCAGGTCACGTCGCCCTCATCGGGCGGGCGCTTGTGGCCTGTGACCATCGCCTTGACCAGGTTTTCGCGGTGCCTGAGGCTTGCCAGCACCACGCCCGCGACATGCACCACGACCAGCGCGATCACCGTATCGGCGCTGAGCTTGTGGACGATCTGCACCCAGTCGACGCCGAAATAGGCATCGGTGGTCATCATCCAGCCGGTGAAGGCAGTCACGGAAATCATGGTCAGCAGCACCACCACCATGGCGCCGCCGGCCGGATTGTGGCCGATATGGCGGGCCTCGCGGCCGGCCACGATGTCACGCAGATAACCCAGCACCTGCAAGGGATGGCGGCAGAAATGCGTAAAGCGGGCATAACGGGGCCCGAACAGTCCCCACAGCAATCGCACCGCGACCAGGGAGGCGGCCGCGTAGCCGAAATCGTTGTGGATGGTATCGCGCGAGGTGGAGGTGAGCCACGCCAGGGCGATGCTTGCAGCGAGGCTCCAGTGAAACAGGCGTACGAACGGGTCCCAGACGCGCACCGATGCCATCGCACGGCACGCGTTCTGGTAACCGCTCATGGAGTGATCAATTCTCACCGGCTTCAGGATTCTTGGTTCGGTGCAGGGTAACAGCATTGACGGCAATGTTGATCTTGCTGCCGTCGGCCTTGGAAGCGTAGATTTCATAGCAGCCGTTTTCGGTCTTGATGCGATGGACCGTCAGCCCCTCCTTGTGGAGGATGTCGATCAGATGCGTCTTGGACGCGAACTTGCTCGCCGGCTCCTTGCTGCAGGTGGTGGTGGTCGCAAAGGCCGAACCGCTCATCACGGCAACAAGGGCAATCGTCGATACAGTGCGAAGCATTCCATTCTCCGTATTTGTTATGGGGACCCGCGTCATTGCGCATACCCCCGGTAAGAGCGCATTCGGCTGTCTCCAATCGAACGCGATGGCCACACATTTAGCGGTCGCGAGATGACAGTTCGCTGAAAGCCGGATTGCGTTTCCGTAAGGTTTGTGGCGCCGGCGTGGCGGCCGCCTGCCCGATCCTTACCCGCAAGACAATCGCCAAGACGGACAAAGCGGGGGCGCCGAAGCCGCATTGCGAAAGCCGCTTGCGGTCATCGTTGAGGTGCCGCCCGTTCAATCCACTTGCAGGACAATCTTGCCTATGTAGCCCTTTTCACCGAAAGCCTTCTGCGCCGTGGCGATATCGCGGAGCGGATGGGTTTCAGCCACCAGCGGCCTTATCTCACCACTCTCGATGCGTTTCACCAGGGTGGCGAAGACTTCGGGCTCAAGCACGGTGCAGCCGAAAAAGCTCAGGTCCTTGAGGTAGAGCGTGCGCACGTCCAGAGCAACGATGGGACCGCCGATGGCGCCGGCCACGGCGTAGCGCCCGCCGGACCTGAGGAGGTCAAGCAGGGACGGCCATTTCGGGCCGGCCACCAGATCGACCACGACATCGACGCTGTTGGCGCCAAGCCTGGCGACATAATCATCATCGCGGTGAAGTGTCTTTTGTGCCCCAAGGTTCATCAGGGCCTTTGCCTTTGACGGACTTGTCACGGCAATGACATGCGCACCGCGCGCATGGGCAAGCTGCACGGTGGCCGAACCCACACCGCCCGATGCGCCGGTGACCAACACCGTCTCGCCCGTCCCTACGCCCGCCCGGGTCAGCATGTTTTCGGCCGTGGAATAGGAACAGGGAAACGAAGCCAGTTCGACATCCCTCAGAGTGCTCCTGATGGCATGGGCATGACGCGCGGCAACGCGCGTGTATTGCGCAAAGCCGCCATCGCACTCCGAACCCAGGTACCAGGGTGCTTCCAGGATTCTCCCGTCGGCCTCGCGCAGGCACGGCTCGATCAGCACCCGTTCGCCGATGCGGGCAGATGCCACCCCCTCGCCGACAGCGACGATCTCGCCGCAGACATCGGCACCTTGAATCAGGGGAAAGGCGAGCGGCGTGCCGGTCCACGCCGCATCCGCGGCGGCGGCGTCGCCCTTGGAGTACCAGCCGGTGCGGGTGTTGATGTCGGTGTTGTTGACGCTTGCGGCCCTGACCCGGATCACCACATCGCCCTTGCGCGGCGCAGGAACCGTCAGATCATCGCGCCATTGCAGCATTTCAGGTCCACCATGGCCGGTCAAAACGACGCCGTGCATCTTTTCAGGCAGGATCATGTCAGCCTCCGCATTCGGACCAGGCGGAGATTGTCCGCTATGCTTGGGGCAGTCAATCCGGACTTCGCGTCAGGGCCCTGAGGCCAGGACCCTAGTTGCGATCCAGCGCCGATGCACTGGCCATGCTGCTCTCGAACCTGTCGGAGCCGATGGCCTTGAAGCGCAGCAACTCGCTTTGGTCCTTGGCGTAGGCGACATACCAGCCGTCGGCCGCAACGATGCTTCCGCACTTCGCTGCCCCGTTGGTCCAATGCTGCCACAACACGCACAGGCGATCGCCGACGATCTGCCACCTGCCCTTGTCGGTGCGGCCGAAGACCTTGCCGTCGAGCCGGCCATTGGCCCGCGCGGCGATCAGCAAGGTGTAGCCGCCGTAGACTTCTGCCCGGTAATAGCCGGGGAACAGGTTGTGAATGGAGGCCGGATCGAGGCGAACTTCATCGGCCTTTACTTGAACGGTGGAGCTAACGGCAATGCAGGTAGCGAGCAGTACGACCAGGCGTTTCATGTGACCTCCGATCAGCTTTGCGAATAGAAGATGTGATGTCCGATCCTGGCGAGGCGGTTGAGTGACCTGCACCAGGACGGGGCGACGTAGTCGGCGTGGTAAAAGGTGGCGGTGGCGATGGCCTTGAGGCGCTCGTCATCGATCACGCGGTTGTCGTTCATGGCCTCGTCGGCGACCGCAATTGCCGTATCCCAGGCGCGGCCCGGCCGCGGTGCATCGGACTTGCCGTCGCAGGCAAAGGAAAACTGGCAGGCATTGTGGTGGCTGGCGCCCTGATACACCACCGCGCAGACCGAGGACGGAAAGGCCCGACCCTTCACCCGGTTGAGAATGACCGTCGCCACTGCCAGTTGCCCACGGCGCGATTCCGAGCGGGCCTCGAAATACACCGCGCTGGCCAGGCAGCTCTTGTCGACCACGCGGGGATCGGCAAAGGCGGCAAGTCTGTTCACCCATGGCAGGATCGAGGCGGCGACGGCGCGCATGGCAGCGACCGCATCGGCTTGCGCCCGGGTCCGCTGCGCGGCCGCAACACGCCGATCATGGGAATGAAGGTTCGAGGCGTGCTTGACGATGCCGATCTGCGACTGGCCGATGCGATGACCGTGCCCCTGCCATCGGTTGTATCCGCCCGCACCTGCCTGCACCGCGGAGCACAGCAACAATAAGCTGCAAATGCCGATACCCGTGAACTTCAGCAATCGCTCCATCGAACGCACCCCGTATTGTTCATTGCTTTATAATTTTTATTCACATTTTATCTGTTGTTACTCACATTATAATTACCATGAAGGGATCATAAATACTTCATTAACCAGATTAACGGGTATACATATAGTAAATATACGAACGACAATTTGCGGGAAACTTGCTTCAAATTTGCCGCCGGCTACCTGACCTTGTGTCACCGCTGGCCCGTTGCCGGCGGGTCTGCGATGCGGTGACGGCGTCGGGGGAGGATGCGCGCAGTCCCTTCCAACCCGGTGGGCCGGGCGGCTATGCTCGGGGCACGATCGCGCCGTTCACATCAACGAGGGGGACATGTCATGGCCGAGACCTTCAACCAGCCGCTGGGTGGCAATCAGATGCCGCGGTTTGCGGGGCCGGCAACGATGATGCGGCTGCCGACCCGGACGAACGCGCGCGGGCTCGATGCGTGCTTCGTCGGGGTGCCCATGGATATCGGCACCTCGAACCGCTCCGGCACCCGCCACGGGCCGCGCCAGATCCGGGCAGAAAGCTGCATGTTGAGGCCCTACAACATGGCCACCCGCGCCGCGCCGTTCGATTCACTTCAGGTGGCCGATATCGGCGATGTGGCCATCAACACCTTCGACCTCAAGAAAACGGTGAGGATCATCGAGCGGACCTTTGACCGCATCCTCGGCCACGACTGCATTCCCCTGACGCTGGGCGGCGACCATACCCTGACGCTGCCCATCCTCAGGGCGATGAAGAAAAAGCACGGGCCTGTTGCCCTCATCCATGTGGATGCCCACGCCGACATCAATGACGAGATGTTCGGGGAGAAAATCGCCCACGGCACGCCTTTCCGCCGCGCCGTGGAGGAAGGCCTGTTGCAGGCCGACAAGGTGTTCCAGATCGGCTTGCGCGGGTCGGGCTATTCGCCGGAGGACTTCGACTGGCCGCGAAAGCAGGGCTTTACCGTGGTGACGGCGGAAGAATGCTGGTGGAAGTCGCTCTCTCCCCTGATGGAGAAGGTGCGCGCCAGGATCGGCGATCAGCCCACCTATCTCACCTACGACATCGACAGCCTCGATCCGGCTTTCGCGCCGGGCACCGGGACGGTGGAGATCGCCGGCCTCACCACCTGGCAGGCGCTGGAGATCATTCGCGGCGCCAAGGGCCTCAATCTGGTGGGCGGCGATCTGGTGGAAGTCTCACCGCCCTACGATCCGAGCGGCAACACCGCCCTGATCGGCGCCAACCTGCTGTTTGAGATGCTGTGCGTGTTGCCCGGTGTGAAATATGCCACCTGATAGCGGCGGCGCCGACCGCTGGATCTGCTCACCATTCTTCATTGCCCGGCCCGAACCCGGCCTTGCCGATCCAGCCACGCCGGCGTGGATTGTCAATTCGCCTGAGTTGAGCGGCGATGATCCCATGGCGCGCATGGGCGTCCTTTACGGTGAACTGGCTAGCCGGGTGGCGGCGGTGCTGGCGGCCGGCGAGCGGCCGGTCAGCCTCGCCGGCGATTGCCTTTCCAGTCTCGCCGTGATGGCCGGCCTGCAACGGGCCGGCATCGATGCAAGCCTTTTGTGGTTCGATGCCCACGGCGACTTCAACACCCCCGAAACCAGCCCCAGCGGCTTTCTCGGCGGCATGCCGCTGGCCATGGCGGCGGGACGCGGCGACCTGCGACTGGTGGAAGCCCTCAGGCTGCGCCCCATCGATGAGGCGCGCATCACCTTGAGCGATGCCCGTGACCTCGATCCGCAAGAGCGCCTGGCGGTAGCCGCCTCGCGCATGACCCACATTGCCGATGTGGCCGACCTGCTGCAGCGGCCGCTGCCGGGTGGACCGCTCTATGTGCATTTCGACACCGACATCGTCGATGCCGCTGAGAGCCCCGCCCAGAATTATCCGGTGGCCGGCGGCCCCTCGGCTGAGCTGATGGCGCAAGTCTTCCGGCAATTGAGCAGAAGCGCTAGTGTGGTCGCGGTATCGGTTTCGGCGTGGAACCCGAGGCTTGCCGGCGCGGCGCAAAGCCGGCGGATTTCCATGGCGCTGATCGAGACGTTGCTCGGCACCGGGTGACGAACAATAAGAACGGCATATCGGGGGGAGATGCTGGCATGGCGACGTGCGGCGAATATCTGGTGCAAATCCTGGCGGCCCACGGCATCGACACGGTGTTCGGCATCCCGGGCGTCCATACGGTGGAACTTTACCGGGGCCTGCCGAATGCCCCGGTTCGCCACATCACGCCGCGCCACGAGCAGGGTGCCGGCTTCATGGCCGACGGCTATGCCCGCGCCAGCGGCCGGCCCGCCGCCTGCTTCATCATCACCGGACCCGGCCTCACCAATATCGCCACCGCGCTCGGCCAGGCCTATGCCGACTCGGTGCCCATCCTCGTCATCTCCAGCGTCAACAACACCCACGAGATGGCGCTGGGCGAAGGCCGGCTGCACGAACTGCCGTGCCAGCGCAACCTGATGGCGGGCCTCACGGCCTTTTCCCACACCCTGCTGCGCCCGGTCGAACTGCCGGCCATCCTCGAACGCGCCCAGTGCGTCTTCAACTCCGCCCGGCCACGGCCGGTGCATATCGAGATCCCGCTCGATGTGATCGTCGCCAATGCCGATGACCTGCCGCGCACCACCACCAAGACACGCGCCGCGGCGTCCGCCGACAAGGACGCCATCCGCGCCGCCGCCAAACTGTTGAGCGCTGCGAAGTCGCCCATGGTGTGGCTGGGCGGCGGGGCGCAGGACGGTCCGTCCGAGGCGCGCCGGCTGGTCGAGACGCTGGGCGCCCCGGCCGTCACCACCATCAACGGCAAGGGCATCCTGCCGCCCGGCCATCGCCTGTCGCTGGGCAGCACCATCCCGCAACCCCCGGTGCTCGATGCCCTCGCCGCTGCCGATGTGGTGCTGGCGATCGGCACCGAGATGGGCGAGACCGACACCCTCCTCTTTGACAGCGCGCTCAAACTTTCCGGCAAGCTCATCCGCATCGACATCGATCCCGAGCAACTGACGCGCAACGCCATGCCGGCGGTCGCCATCGTCTCCGATGCCAGAACCGCCATGGCCGACCTTGCCGATGCCCTCGAAGAAATCGGCCACAAGGCCAATCCGCCGGCGGCGCGCATCGCGGCGTTGAAGACCGAGCTCGCCGGCCTGCTGGACGTCAAGCAGCGGGCGCACGCCAAGGTCTTCGCCGCCATGCAGAAGGCGCTGCCCG
Source organism: uncultured Rhizobiaceae bacterium (assembly GCA_964568825.1). Taxonomy (GTDB): domain Bacteria; phylum Pseudomonadota; class Alphaproteobacteria; order Rhizobiales; family Aestuariivirgaceae; genus CAVVDT01. The sequence continues at coordinate 13,453 of CAZMSA010000054.1, forward strand.
GCGTCATCATCGTCGGCGACTCGACGCAGCCGATCTACTCCTCGAATCTTTTTTACGAGCCGGAGGGGCCGCGCTCGTTCTTCAATTCCTCGACCGGCTACGGGACGCTGGGCTATGCCCTTCCCGCCGCGCTTGGCGCCAAGCTCGGCATGCCGGAGCGTCCTGTGGTGGCGGTGATCGGCGACGGCGGCCTGCAGTTCACCATCGCCGAGTTGGCGACGGCGGTGGAACTTTCCCTGCCGGTGCCGATCCTGGTGTGGAACAACAAGGGCTACGGCGAGATCAAGCGCTACATGGCCGACCGTGGCATTCCGCAGATCGGGGTGGATATCTACACTCCCGACTTCCAGACCATCGCCAGGGGCTTTGGGTGCAACGCGGTGAAGGCAGAAAGCCTCGATCACCTGGCGAGCGAACTGAAAAAGGCGACGACGGCATCGAAGCCAACGCTGATCGAGGTCGACGAGGCCAAAGCGCTGGGGTGGTGAGCCATGAGGGTCGCGGTGCTGGGCGCAGGCGTTGTCGGGGTCACCTCGGCCTATTATCTGGCGCATGACGGCCATGAGGTGACGGTCATCGACCGCCAGCCGTCAGCGGCCAGCGAAACCAGCTACGCCAATGCCGGGCTGGTGTCGCCGGGCGACAGTTATGCCTGGGCCTCGCCGGCCGCCCTGTCGATGTTCGTCAGGTCGCTCGTCAACCCCAACCTCGGCATCAAGGTGCGCCCGCAGCTCGATCCCGCCTTTGTCGGCTGGTGCCTGCGCTTCCTGTTCCAGTGCACGGCTGAGCGGGCGCGCATCAACACCGGCCGCAAGTTCCGCATCGCGTCTTATGCCCGCGACTGCATCAACGAGTTGATCGGCGTGACCGGCCTTGACTATGACGGGGGCTCGGCCGGCATCGTCTATTTCTTCCGCGACCAGCCAAGCCTCGATGCCGGTGCAAAGCACATGGGGATGCTCGCCGACCTTGGCCTCAAGATCGAGGTTCTGGGGCGCGATGAGCTGATCAGGCGCGAGCCGGCGCTTTCGCATGCCGGCGCCAAGATCGCCGGCGGGGTCCATTCGCCCACCGACCAGACCGGCGATTGCTGCGCCTTTACCCGGCGTCTGGCCGATTGGTGCGAGACCCATGCGCGGGTGACGTTGCGCTATGAGACCACCATCACCGGGCTTGAGACCGATGGCCGCATGATCAAGTCGGTGCTCACCGACAAGGGGCCCGTCGGCGCCGATGCCTATGTGCTTGCCATGGGCTGCGACAGCCCGTGGGTGGCGAGAAAGCTCGGCGTTTTCCTGCCCATCTATCCGGTGAAGGGCTATTCCCTCACCATCGGCATCCCTGAAGGCGTCGAGGGGCCGGTGATGGGCGGCGTGGACGAGGACAAGCTGATCGCCTATTCGCGCCTCGGGGACCGCTTGCGGGTGGCGTGCACGGCCGAGTTCGCCGACAACGATCGCAGCCATACCCCGGCCGATTTCGCCCGCCCGCTAGCCTTTGCGCGCGAAGTGTTTCCCGAGCATGTGAGGGGCGGCGAGATCGAATACTGGGCGGGCCTCAGGCCCATGACACCGTCGTCGGTCCCCATCCTCGGCCCCTGCCCCGGCACCAATCTCCACCTCAACACCGGCCATGGGCATGTGGGCTGGACCATGGCCTGCGGCACCGCAAAGTATGTGGCCGACCGGCTGGCCGGCCGCACGCCCGAGATCGATCCCGAAGGTCTGGAAATCGGCGGATAGCACAATGGACGGTCCGCAGGTCACCATCCATCTCGATACCATCGAGCACAATGCCCGCGTGGTGACGCAAAAATGCCGCGCCGCCGGCATCGACGTCTTCGGCGTCACCAAGGGCACCTGCGGCATGCCGCAGGTAGCGCGCGCCATGCTCAGGGGCGGCGTGGTGGGGCTGGCTGAATCGCGCTTTGAAAACATCCGCCGCCTCAGGGAAAGCGGCATTGACCAACCCATCATGCTGTTGCGCTCGCCGCCCTTGTCGCGGGTGGAAGAGGTGATCCGCTCGGTCGATGTCAGCCTCAATTCGGAACTGGGCGTATTGCGCGAGATATCACGCGTCGCCGAACGCATGGGGCGGGTGCACGAGGTCATCCTGATGGTCGATCTGGGCGACCTGCGCGAGGGCATCTGGCCAAGCGATCTGGAAGCTGCGGTCGATGAAGTGATGGAGCTCCCCGGCGTCCGCCTTGCCGGGCTAGGCACCAACCTCACCTGCTTCGGCGCCATCATCCCGACCCAAAAGAATCTCGGCGAACTGGTGGCCCACGCCGCCGCCATCGAGGCGCGCCACGGGGTGAAGCTCATCTACGTTTCGGGCGGCAATTCCAGTTCCCTGCCATTGCTGCTGGCCGGCCGCATGCCGAAGGGCGTCAACAACCTGCGCATCGGCGAGGCCATCCTCAAGGGCGGGCGCGACACCTTTCTCGAAGAGCCGTGGGCCGATCTCGACCGCGATGCCTTCCATCTGACCGTCGAACTGCTGGAGGTGAAGGTCAAGCCGTCCATGCCGATCGGTGAATCGGGCGTCGATGCCTTCGGCCAGCGCCCCACCTTCATCGACAAGGGAGACCGACTGCGCGGCATCGGCAACGTGGGGCGCGAGGACGTGATCGTCGATGGCCTCGAACCGATCAGGCCCGGCATCCAGGTACTGGGCGCCTCCAGCGACCATCTGGTGCTCGACCTCACCGAAGCCGACCCGCCGCCCGAAGTGGGCAGCCTCATCGACTTCCGCATGAATTACGGAGCGATGCTGGCGGCGATGACCTCGGACTATGTGGAGAAAATGCCCATGCACGACAAACCGCTGGAGGAAAAGCGCAAGCAAGCCCGATTGGTGATCGCCGACGGGCTGGCGCATCAGGTCGCCGGGCAGGAGATCGAGGCGCGCCTTGAGGCATTGGGCTTTTCAACAAGCGTGGTTGCCGACGGTTCCCAGGCGGCCGATCAAACCTGCGATGCCCTTAAAGGCGGCGCCACCGCCGTGCTCATCGGCGGCGATCATCTCACCACCTGGGCGGGCTTGCGGGGTGCAGCGAGCGCGCTCGATGATTTCGGCCTCATCTGGCTCGATGCCACCGCCGCCTTCATGCCGGTTGATGGCGACTTCGGCCCGCAATCGGTGCTCTATCGCGCCCTCGGGCACGATCCGTCAGCCGCCGGGCTGATGCCGCGCCTGTCGCCGGAAAACGTCGCGATCGTGGGCTTGAGGCATGCCGACCCGCTCGAATCCGAGGCACTGAAAGCCTCGCGCATGAGCATATTCACCATGGTCGACATCGACGCGCTCGGGGTGCGCGAGGTGATGAAGCAGGCGCTCAAGGTGGCGGGCGCCGGCACGCGGCATCTTTATGTCAGCTACTGCCCTTCGGTCACCGACATTCCCGGCACCATCGAGGGTTCGGCCGGCATGACGATCCGCGAGACTCATCAGGCCATGGAGATGATCGCCCAGGCCGGCCGGCTTGCCGCCATGGACCTGGTCGGTCTTTCACCTGAAACCGAGCCACGCATCTGGCAGGAGACCGGCCACTTCCTGCTGTCGGCCTTCGGCAAGCGCATCCTCTAGGCCCGCACCTTCCGCCCTCTCACGTCACCCCGGGACTTGACCCCGGGGTGCATTCCGCCAAGGCCTCAACCAGCCGCGGGGACAGCGGAATGGATACCGGCATCAAGTGCCGGTATGACGGTGGAGGGTGGGCACACCAATCCCTCACACTCCGTCACCCCGGGGCTTGACCCCGGGGTCCATTCCGCCAAGGCCTCAACCAGCCGCAACGCCGCTGGCCACACTGCTGTGCCCCGCTAATCCGCTCGACAGTGACGTCGTCAGGCACATAGTCGTGGATGAGCAGAACATCGGTGTCTCCACTGCCGTTGTCCTCGATCGTGTCCTTCCCGTCGCCGCGGGTGAAGACATAGGTGTCGGATCCATCCAGCCCGGAGAGTGAATCATCGCCGAGGCCGCCGGCCAACGTGTCGGCGCTCCAGAAACCCTCGATGCTGTCATCGCCATCCGTGGCGCTTGCCGCGATAACGGCTGCGGCCAGACCCGATGCCGTCCATTCGGTTCCATCGTCGAAATCATAGAAATCGATCTGCTGGAAATCGTTGCCGGTCGGCGCCTCCACGACCGTCGCAATGACGCCGTTCCCGGATGCGGGTCGGTACGCTGCGGGCGGGCGGGACCATCCGGGCCGGAATGAGCCCCACAAGCGGCACGTGTCGCGCGAAGCGGGTCGGCGTGGGGCCATGATGGCCGGTGGGGGACAGTTCGCGCCGTTGCGGCTGTGTGGGCCGACAAAGGGCATAGGCCCCTGCACGCCCAATCCGGCATCCAGCCGGGGCCCAACCCGCCCACTGCCTTGAGGTGACACCATCCTATGCGCCGTCACCCACGCCACGCGCTGCGAGCTCGCCTGCACGTAGAGCCGATGGCTGAAGGAGCCGCGCGGATATGAGGCTGCCAGTTCGTCATGGCAAAGAACTCCTCAGCCGCGGCGCTCTCGGGGCATCACGTTGGCACGTGTCGCGTCAAGCCGGTCGGCTCTAGCCGCGGTCCGGCCGTCGCCAGGTCGCGGTCACGTTAAACCCACCGACGAAGCTCGCCGTGCAGACAGCGAGAACATAGGTGCCTTGCAGCAGGGACTCCTTCTGGTGCTTACTACTGAACAGGTCAACGCATGCCGTAGCCGCCGAGCAGAAGAATGCCGAGAATCAATCCCAAGATACTGATTTGGGCGCGCGAGGCCACCGGTCTGTCTCTTGACGATGCTGCGCATGCCATCGGCCTGAGTGGAGCAGACCCAGCTGCCCGCTTGGCGGCAATGGAGACGGGTGAGCGGGAGCCGTCCCGACGTCAGATCGTTAAGATGGCAGAGAAATATCGTCGACCGATCCTGACCTTCTACCTGTCCGAGCCGCCGGCACCGGCACCGCGTGCGCATGACTTCCGGACTATGCGGACCCACGAGCCGGTTGCCGAAGCTCGCGTGGATGCACTCGTCCGCGATATCAGAGTCCGCCAGGCACTTGTTCAGAGCGCGCTGGAAGATGTCGAGGAAGATCAGCCGGTTCCATTCGTCGGCTCCATGCGGATGGAGCAGGGCTCCGAGGAAATCGCGGAGGCAATGCGCGCAGCGCTCGAATTCGACTTGGGCCAATATCGCGCGGCGCGCACGATAGGCGATGCCTTCCGGCTGCTGCGCGAGTCCGTGGAACGAGCGGGCGTGTGCGTCCTTTTGATCGGCAATCTCGGTCACCACACGAGCAGCATAGACCCGGCAGTCTTCCGTGGTTTCGCGCTGGCCAGTCCAGTCGCGCCTTTCATCGTCATCAACGAGAACGATTCCCGTGCAGCCTGGTCCTTTACCTTGTTGCACGAACTCGCTCATGTGTTTCTCGGGCAGAGCGGGATCAGTGGGTATGACGGAGAGGCACCTGTCGAGCAACTTTGCGATGAGACTGCCGCACACTTCCTGCTCGCAGCGGCAGAGCTGCGGGAGCTGCCCGTGCGCGGCGTCCCCGTGGACAGACTGGCGGAAGAAATCGGTGCCTTTGCGAGCGACCGCAAAGTCAGTCGAAAGATGGTCGCGTACAACCTTCGAAAGGAGGGAATAATCACATGGGATATCTATGGGCAGCTCTCTGAGCGCTTCGACGCCGACCGGCTGAATAAAGCTCCCAGGGCCGGCGGTGGCCCCGTCGACTACTATGTCGTTCGGAGACATCGGGTTGGGCACGGGCTGATCCGGCTGGTGGATCGTATGCTCGCCAGCGGTGCGCTCACTTCCACAAGGGCCGCCCGTGTGTTGGGCGTCAAACCCACGGCGGTCGGGAGAATGACGACGAGCAATCGAGCAGCGTGAGGTCCTGGAATTGCTGTACCTCCTTGACGCCGACACCCTCATCACTGGAGAGCGCCTGTCGTATCGGCTCCACCGCTTTCCGACATTCTGGGAATGGCTGCGCCACCAGGGCCGTCTCGGGAATGTTAAGGTGCCGCTGGAACAGTTCGAAGAGGTCGTGGCAGGGCGCGGTGACCTCGTAGACTGGCTAAACGAGGACGAAACCAAGGAGGCGCTGCTATTCGATGAGGAAGCTGAACCCGCACTCGTCGGGCGGGCAACTCTTGAAGGCTATGGAAACCTCGACGAAAATGGCATCGCTCAGGTGGGACGCGATCCGTTCCTAGTCGCTTATGGATTGGCTGCTGTCGGGCAGAGGACAGTGGTCACATTTGAAGTATCGGCGCCGGCAAAGAGAGGGGCAAACCGCAAGCTGCCGGATGTCTGCCGTGACCTAGTGGATTGAATCCAACATTTGGAACCCTCGGTTTCTGGCGGCGATGATTTCG
>CAZMSA010000055.1:0-19244 GCA_964568825.1 uncultured Rhizobiaceae bacterium
ATATAGGTGTTGCGGACCATGAACTCCTTGAGGATGTCGTTCTGGATGGTGCCCGCCAGCGCTTCAGGCTTCACGCCCTGTTCCTCGGCCGCCACGATATACAGCGCCAAGACCGGCAGCACCGCCCCGTTCATGGTCATCGATACGCTCATCTGATCGAGCGGGATGCCGGAGAACAGGGTGCGCATGTCATAGATGGAATCGATCGCCACCCCCGCCATGCCGACATCGCCGGCAACCCGTGGATGGTCGCTGTCGTAGCCGCGATGGGTGGCGAGGTCGAAGGCGATGGAAAGCCCTTTTTGCCCCGCGGCGAGATTGCGCCGGTAAAAGGCATTGGAATCCTCTGCCGTCGAAAATCCGGCATATTGCCGGATGGTCCAGGGTTGCGTGGCATACATGGTGGGGTAAGGGCCGCGCAGGTAAGGCGGCAGCCCGGGCCAGGTATCGAGGAAATCGAGCCCGGCCACGTCGCCGGGACCGTAATGCGAGCGGAGCGCGATACCCTCAGGCATCTCGCGCACGGGCTCAGCCGCCGTTTCGGCAGGCGCCTTGGGCAAGGCAAAGGGCAGGGCGGAGAAATCCGGAAGGCGGGTCATGGACGGTTCCCTCCAATTTCGGCCAGCAGTGCTGACAGGAAGGCGGCGACATCCATGCCGGCAAAGGCGAAGTGGTCGATCCCGGCGGCGGTGAGTTGCTCTTGCTTCTCGCCCGGCCGCCCGGCCAGTATGACTTTTGCGGCACCGGCGGCCTTCAGCGCTCCTGCCGTTTCCTCGGCCATTGCCGCATAGACCGCATCGCTCGAGCACAGGCAGGCGATGCGCGCGCCCGATGCGGTAAAGGCCGCTGCGATGCCCTTGGCATTATCGTGACCCTCGTCTGAAAGTGCTGAGATGCCGCCTGCCGCCAGCAGGTTGGTCATCCAGGTGGCACGCACATTGAAGTCCGCCATGGCGCCGAGATTGGCGAGGAAAACCGCCGGGCGCTGGCTGGCTTCTTCGGACATCGCATCGGCCTCGTCACGCAAAACCTCAAAGGCTTCCCCGAGGCTCATCCGCTTCAAGGGCGCGCAAGCCATGGCCTTCACGTCGCCGCCGGGCGCATCGAAGGCAGTGCCTCTGGCCCAGTCGTCCACTAAATCCATGGCCAGCACGTTGGCGACCTTTTCGTCGATGCTGGGAAATTCCGTCAGGCCGGTGAGGCCCGCCTCGCGCCGTGCGATGTCGCTGGCGCGGCGTTGCGCGACCTCGGCGATCATCGCCTGAACCTTGCCGGAAATCAGCGCATCGATCAGGCCACCGGCCTTTTCGATGGCGCGGAAGATCTCCCAGCCCTTCTCCGCCAGCGCCCGCGTCAGGGCCTCCATATGTCCCGAGCCGGCGGCCGGATCGCCGACTTCGCCCAGCCCTGCTTCCTCCTTGAGGATCGACTGGATGTTGCGTGCCATGCGGCGCGCGAAGGGATCGGCAAGCCCGAGGGTGGCGGTAAACGGTAGCACCATCACCGTATCGGCACCGCCGATGCCCGCCGCGAAAGCTGCCGTCGTGGTGCGCAACATGTTCACATGGGCATCGCGCCGCGTCATCATGCGCCGCGAGGTCTCGCCGTGCACTAGGACGGCCACCGCCGGCTGGCCGAGGATCTCCGCCATCCGTGCCCACAAGACCCGCGCGGCGCGGAACTTGGCGATGGTCATGAACTGATCGGCATCGGCGCTGAGGACTACCGATAGGCGCCCGAAGGCAGCCTCCGGCGCAACGCCGCCCGCCTCCAGCAGTCTCAGGAAGGCAACGCCCGCCGCCAGCGCCAGGCCCAGTTCCTGCGCCTCCGAGGCGCCGGCCTCATGCCACACGCGGGCATCGGCAGCGAAGATATCGCCGGTGTGGCCGGCATCGCCCAGATGCGCCAACGTCTCGGCCATGCGCTTGCCTAATGCCGCGCTTTCGATCAGCTTGCCGGTGAAGGCAAAGGCGCCGATGGGATCGAGGCAGAACGATACCTGCGCCCGATGCGGATCGATGTTTCGCGCCCCGTAAAAATCGCCCACCAGTCTGGCGGCGGGCCGGCCCATCCGCCCGGCATCGAGCCGCAGGCGGATGAGATCGAGTTCGACGCCGGCAAACAGCCGCCCCAATTGCTCAACGGAGGTGACCGGCATCCCATGGTCGCCGGCCACCAGGCTGTCTGGCCAGGCAAGGCAGAGCGCGTCGGCACCGTTCTCCAGATCCTCCAGTGCCTGGCGGTTGGCAGCGGCGATATCCGGCATGTCGATGCGCTGCACGGTCTGCCAGCCGCGCCCATGCAGCCGCAACGGCGAGGGCGATTTGGCGCGCGCGGTGACAGGCTCGATGGCGATGCCGTCATAGGTGCTGGTGGTCAGCGCATCGAGCGGCCGGCCCTTGAGGCTGGCCGTGGCACGCTTTGCCCAGGCTTCATGATCTGCGGCCGGAAATTCACCAGCCAGTGTGAGCCCCGTCATGTCGCCCACCGTTCCTCACATTTTGCGCTGCAGCAAACTAGCGGAAACCGCACCGCCAAGGCAAATCGGCAATTCGTCCGATACCTTCAGATATACGCCGATAGGCCCGGAATCGACCCCGCCGCCTCGCGCACCAGCTCATCGCCGGCCTTTTCCTTGGCATAGCTCAAGGTTTCCGAGCCCAGCGCCTTGATCTCATCCATGTTGAGGCCGGCGGCCTTGAGCTTGGTAATGGCGGCCAGCGGCCCGCCCATCAGCCCGCCGCCCAAGAGCCCCAGCAGTCCACCGCCGCGCGCCCCGTCGCCACCATATCGGCTGGCGAGGTCATCGGCGCCGGGCAGCTTGGCGAACAGGTCGGCGACCTTGGCTTGATTGCCCTGCGTCTTGACCAGATTGAGCACGATGCCGATGGCCCGTTCCGCCTTGCCGGCATCGAGCCCCGTCCGCGCCACCACCCGGTCGATCAAATCCTGCATTGGCATTCCTCTTGCCTTGTCTCATTTGCACGTTGCGGGCTTATATAGCAGATTGCGCCCGGCGTAAGTGCGCTGGCCATTCGGCAACCGGGACTGTCCCACGAAAGCGAGGAAAGAGTTTATGGCGGACAATTCGATTTATATCGGCCAGAGCACAAAGCGCGAGGTGCTGTATCTGCCATTGGCCAACCGTCACGGCCTGGTGACGGGGGCGACTGGCACCGGCAAGACCGTCACCTTGCAAATTCTCGCCGAAGGCTTTTCCAAGGCCGGTGTGCCGGTCTTCGCCGCCGATATCAAGGGCGACCTGTCGGGTATCTCGCAAAAGGGCGAGCCGAAGGATTTCCTCCTCAAGCGGGCCAAGAAAATCGGTTTCGACGATTATACCTTCGAGGCCTCCCCAACCATTTTCCTCGACCTGTTCGGGGAGCAGGGCCACCCCATCCGAACCACCGTCTCCGACATGGGCCCCTTGTTGCTGTCGCGGCTGATGGGCCTGAGCGATGCCCAGGAAGGGGCACTCAACATCCTCTTCCGGGTCGCTGATGAAGAGGGCCTTCTGGTCCTCGACCTGAAGGACCTGCGCGCCCTCCTGGCCGACCTCGCCAGCCGCGGCAGCGCCATCACCACCCAGTACGGCAATGTCGATGCCCGTACCATCGGCGCCATCCAGCGCCGGCTGGTGGTGATCGAGGAGCAGGGCGGCGCCAGCTTCTTCGGCGAGCCGGCTTTCAAGATCAAGGACCTGATGCGCACGACCTACGACGGGCGCGGCTTTGTCAGCGTCCTCGCTGCTGACAAGCTCATGGAATCGCCTGAGCTTTATGCCACCTTCCTGTTGTGGCTGATGTCGGAACTGTTCGAGGAGCTGCCCGAGGTGGGCAATCCCGACAAGCCCAGGCTGGTGTTCTTCTTCGATGAGGCACATCTGCTTTTCAACGATGCTCCGCCCGGCCTGTTGCAGAAGATCGAGCAGGTGGTGCGTCTCATCCGCTCCAAGGGGGTGGGCATCTATTTCGTTACCCAGAACCCGCTCGATGTGCCCGACACGGTGCTGGCCCAGCTCGGCAACCGCGTCCAGCATGCCTTGCGCGCCTTCACCCCCCGCGACCAGAAGGCGGTCAAGGCAGCGGCCCAGACCTTTCGCCAGAACCCGGCCTTCGATACCGAAAAGGCCATCACCGAGCTTGGCGTCGGCGAGGCGCTGGTCTCGGTGCTGGACGAAAAGGGCGTGCCGACCATGGTCGAGCGCACCCTGATCCGTCCGCCCTCCGGCAAGCTCGGCCCCGTCGATCCGGCCGTCCGCCAGGCCGCCATCCAGAACAGTCCCGTCTTTGGCGAATATGACAAGGCGATCGACCGCGAGTCGGCCTATGAGATCTTGCAAAAGCGAGCCGCCGAGCAACAGGCCGCCGCCCAGGTCGAGGCCAAGCGCAAGGCTGACGAGGAAGAGGCCAAACGCCAGGCCAAGGCCGCAAGTTCGTCGCGCGGTCGCGAGACGGCTACCGACCGGTTCGTGAAGAACGTCGCCAGTTCGGTCGGCCGGCAGGTAGGCTCGGTGCTTGTTCGCCAGTTAGGCTCGGCGCTGGTCCGCGGTGTTCTCGGCGGCCTCCTCAGGCGCTAGAGAACTATTCGCCGCGTATAGAACACTATTCTTGCCGCCATCAGCCGGGCAGGCGCACCGTCTCTTCGATCTCGATCCCGAAGCCGGTAAGCCCCACATAGTGCCGGCTGCTGGTGGTGAGAAGCTTGATCGAATTGAGGTCCAGGTCGCGCAGGATCTGGGCGCCGAGACCGATGTCGCGCCACGCCTCAACACGCGCCCTGGCGGAGTCCGAGGGCTCGACGTCGATCTCCTCGAACAGCCTCGATGCGGGGACGCCTGAAGTGCCTTCGCGCAGGTAGACCAGAACCCCGCAGCCTTCTTTTTCAAAGGCTTGGTAGACGGCATTGAGGATATGCCGCTCGCCGAAAACATCATCGCCCAGGTCTTCGCGATGCAGGCGAACCGGAACGCTGTCGCGACCCGTCACCTCGCCGAAGATGAGCGCCAGATGCTGCACCGTATCGAAAGGGGTGGAATAGGCAATGCCCTGCGCCTTGCCGATGGGCGTCGGTACATCGAAGGTGCCGGTGCGCTCGACCAGCCGCTCGCGCGCCTGGCGATAGGCAATGAGCGCATCGACCGAAATGATCTTCAGCTTCTGCTCGCGGGCGAAATTGAGCACCTGCTCGCCCCGCTTCACTGTGCCGTCATCGTTCACCAATTCGGAAATGACACCGACCGGCGGCAACCCTGCAAGGCGGGTGAGGTCGACGGCAGCCTCGGTATGTCCGGAGCGCATCAGGACACCGCCGCGCTTGGCGACCAGCGGAAAGACGTGGCCCGGGCGCACGAAATCGGCCGCGGCCACGTTGGCATTGGCCAGCGCATGCACAGTCGCCGCCCGCTCTTTTGCAGAAATGCCGGTCGTCAGGCCATCCTTGAAGTCGACGGAGATGGTGAAGGCGGTGCCGTGCGGGGCATCGTTGTCGGCGACCATGGGATCGAGCTTCAAGCGCCGGGCGTCCTCGCGGGTCATGGGCGCACACACGATTCCCGAAGTATGACGCACCATGTAGGCCATCTGCTCGGGCGTGATCTTGCTGGCTGCGGCAATGAGATCGCCTTCATTCTCGCGATCATCATCGTCGACCACCACCACCAGTTCGCCATTGCGGATGGCGGTGATGGCGGCCTCGACGCTGTCGAGCAAGGTTTGCGCGGACATCGGATTTCCTTTTCCTGTTCCCGAAGATGACGGATCGAGCGAAAGCTCCCTCACCGGGACCCTGCCGCCTGTCGCCGCCTCGATCCGCATCGCCAGGTCGAATGACGGGCTGGCGCCAGCAAGAATCTGCGACACACGCCCTTGGGTAATCCCCAGTTTGCGGGCCAGTTCAGCCTGTGTGCTACCGGTTCGCTCAAGCCAGCGGGCAAGTTTCATGCAAGGAACATTAGTGAGGCTAATATCCGGAAGCAAGGGTGCGTCGACAATTCGATTGAATAGTCAGTCGGATTATTTCTGTCCGGAAAGCTCGGTGCGATACACTAGCCAGGCGAACATCGCCATGGCCACGATCACGATAATGGAGCCAGCCGCAGCGAAGGGATTACCGCTGTCATGGCCGGTGTGAACGAGGTCCACACCTATCGCCATGACGATGGTGCCCACAATCCATATCCACACCTGGGCCAACGCCAGCCGGCTGCGCTCGAGCGATGGATGCAGGTGGTAGTAGACGCCGAACAGGAACAGCGATACCCAGCCAAGCAGATTGAGGTGCGCGTGCGCCGGAAAGGCACTGTGATCCTCGCTGATGCCCATCTGCAGGCCCCAAAGCATGCCGATAATGACGAAGAGCACCGCGGCGCAAAAGCACAGCGAGGACACTTTCATACGCTTTCTCCTGGCGCTCAGGGCCACTGCTTCCGGCGCGACCGACCGGCGATTGATATGCCCGATACCCAACGCGTGATCAACAAGCAGGTGCCGGCAATAAGTCCGGCCAGCTCATTCGAATTCAAAACGAAAGCGGGCCGCCAGCGGGCAGCCCGTCTCCGTCAAATGTGGTGTTTCTGCCCCTGTCAGTCGACGGCGCTCTCAAAGAGTTCGGCCACATAATCCCAATTCACCAGATTGTCGAACCAGGCTTCCAGGTATTTCGGCCGGGCGTTGCGGTAGTCGATATAATAGGAGTGCTCCCAGACATCGCAGCCGAGCATGGGATAGGCGCTGTGGATCAGCGGGTTCTCGCCGTTCGGCGTCTTCATGATGGATAGCTTGCCGTCCTTGAAGGCGATCCACGCCCAGCCCGAGCCGAACTGGGTGGCACCGGCCTGGAGGAAATCGGCGCGCATCTTGTCGTAGCCGCCGAGATCGGCATCGACTGCCTTCTGCAGCTTGCCCGGCAGCTTCTTGCCGCCACCGCCCTTTTTCATCCAGCGCCAGAAATGCAGGTGGTTGAAATGCTGCGCTGAATTGTTGAACAGCCCGGCGTTCTTGCCGTAGCTGGCCTTGACGATCTTGGTCAACGACTTGCCCTCGAGACCGGAATCCTTCAGCAGATTGTTGCCGTTGGTGACATAGGCCTGATGATGCTTGTCATGATGATATTCGAGCGTCTCCTGCGACATGTAAGGTTTGAGCGCCTCGTAGTCGTAGGGCAGGGAAGGGAGCGAAAAGGACATCTTCAAAATTCCTCCTGTTAAGCGAATGTAATGGCCATCAGAGCCGCAAAGTCTGCGCTCTATCGAAGAGCATTGATGCAATCTGTCAAGACATAACGGCCGAATTTCGGTCTGCAGGAAGGTCGCGGCAGCAGGCACGGAACCTCATGTGCTGCCATCAATGCCCCTAGAAGAAGGCGTGGATGCCGGTCTGTGCCCGCCCGAGAATAAGGGCGTGGATGTCGTGGGTGCCTTCGTAGGTGTTGACCGTCTCCAGGTTCACCAGGTGACGGATGACGTGGAATTCGTCGGAGATGCCGTTGCCCCCGTGCATGTCGCGCGCCACGCGGGCGATATCGAGAGCTTTGCCGCAATTGTTGCGCTTCATCAACGAGATGGCCTCAGGCGCTGCACGACCTGCCTCCAACGCCCGGCCGAGCGCCAGCGCACCCTGCAGGCCAAGCGTGATTTCGGTCTGCATGTCGGCGAGCTTTTTCTGGATCAGCTGGTTGGCTGCAAGCGGCCGGCCGAACTGCTTTCTGTCGAGCACGTACTGCCGCGCCCGGTGCCAGCAGTCCTCGGCCGCTCCCATGGCACCCCAGGCGATGCCGAAGCGCGCCTTGTTGAGGCATCCAAAGGGCCCCGACAGGCCACGCGCGCCCGGCAGCAGGCTATCTTCCGGCACCTCCACGTTGTCGAGCACGATCTCGCCGGTCACCGAGGCCCGTAGCGACACCTTGCCTTCGATCTTGGGCGTCGAAAAGCCCTTGGCGCCGCGCTCCACGACAAACCCGTGAATGCCTTCATTTTCCAGCTTGGCCCATACCACCGCAATATCGGCGATGGGTGAATTGGAGATCCACATCTTGGAGCCGTTGAGCACGTAGCCTGACGACGTGCGTTTGGCGCGCGTCTTCATGCCGCCCGGATCGGACCCGGCGTCGGGTTCGGTGAGCCCGAAGCAGCCGACCAATTCCCCGGTCGCCAGCCTGGGCAGGTATTTCAGCCTCTGGGCTTCGCTGCCATAGGCCTCGATGGGGTACATCACCAGCGAGTTCTGCACGCTGATCGCCGAGCGGTAGCCGGAATCGATACGCTCGATCTCCCGCGCAATGAGCCCGTACGCCACATAGCCGAGTCCGGCGCCGCCATATTTCGCGTCGGTCATGATGCCAAGCAGACCCACTTCGCCGGCCTCGTTCATGATCTCGCGGTCGAAGCGCTCCTCGCGGAAGGCTTTTTGTACCCGTGGCATCAGCTTGTCGGCGGCAAACGCCCTGACACTATCGCGGATCATGCGCTCTTCTTCGGTGAGCTGACCCTCCAGGTCCAGCGGGTCCTCCCAGTTGAAGGGGGCGCTCTCCGTCTTGCCGGCATCAAACTTCACTGCGGCCTCGGCCATGACGACCAACTCCTCGAATTTTTGCAGGGGCGAAATCGGAGTTTTCCTTACGCCAGTTGCCTTGTCGGTGCAACCAATGCCGGCCTCGCCGGCGCACCGGTGTGGTCGCCAGGCCAACCGATCTTCAGTTGCGTTCTCATCTCCAGGACAGTAGTCGTTGAGGCGCCGGAGACCGGATGCGATGACGATTACGTGCCGGTGCGGTATCATCCTTGGCGGTGTGACCGGTTGAAAGCCCGCCGCAAACCCGCATCGGGTGAGAATGGTTGCCATGCATTTCGAGGGCCTGCCCCCATGTCGTCCCTAGAGCAGAACCGCAAACAGAGCCTCGTCCAGCGGCTCAGGGCGCTCCGTCGAAGGCGGGTCAAGAGCTATGGAAAGCGGCTGACTCGTGGTCTGAGCGATTTTTTCGGTCGCCAGTCGCTGGTTGTCGACCGGCCGGTGCTCGACAATGCCGACTTTCCCTTCCTTTCATCCTTCACCGATCACTGGCGGGAGATCCGCGCCGAGGTCGAGGCAATCCTCAAGCACCGCGACGCCATTCCGAAATTTCTCGAAGTCTCGCCTGACCAGAAGAAGATTTCCTATGGCAACGACTGGCGCACCTTCATTCTCTACGGCTTCGGCATCAAGATGGAGAAGAACTGTCGCCAGGCGCCGGTGACCACCCGGCTTCTGGAACAGGTGCCCGATCTGCAAACCGCCTGGTTCTCCATCCTCAGCCCCCGCTCCCACATTCCCGCCCACCGCGGTGTCACCAAGGGCATCGTGCGCAGCCATTTGGGACTTGTCATTCCACGCGAGCAGAATAAATGCCGCATCCGCGTGGACAACGAGATTTGCGTCTGGAGGCCGGGCGAGATCTTCGTCTTCGACGACACTTTCGAGCACGAGGTGTGGAACGATACTGACGAGGAACGGGTGATCTTGCTGTTCGACTTCGACCGCCCCATGCGCTGGCCGGGCAGGGTGGTGAGTGCCGCCTTCCTGCGCCTGATGAAGCTGACGGCCTTCTACCGCGATCCCAAGAAGAACATGATGACCTACGAGGAGCGCTTCGAAGCCGCCACTCGCCGCGCCGACGAGATGCTGGAGAAGTTGGGTGAAGAGGACTAGGCCTTGTCGCGGCCCGTCACCATCAGCCCGAAGGCGTAGACGAACGCCACTTCCTTCAGCCGGTCGAAACGTCCGGGCGAGCCGGCATGACCGGCCTCCATCTGCGTCTTGAGCAGCAGCAGGTTGTCGTCGGTCTTTCTCTCACGCAGCCGCGCCACCCACTTGGCCGGCTCCCAATAGGTAACGCGCGGGTCGGTCAGGCCGCCGACAGCCAAGATGTGGGGATAACCTTGCGCCCTCACATTGTCGTAGGGACTGTAGGCGACGATACCCTCAAAGGCTTCCTTGCTGGCGATCGGATTGCCCCATTCCTGCCATTCCGGAGGCGTCAGCGGCAGCGTGTCGTCCAGCATGGTATTGAGCACATCGACAAATGGCACCTCGGCGATGATGCCCGCGAACAGCTCCGGCGCCATGTTGGCAACCGCGCCCATCAGCATGCCGCCGGCGCTGCCGCCTTGCGCAATGATGCGCCCGGGGGCAGTGATGCCGGCCGCGGCCAGGTGCCGGGCTACGGCGATGAAGTCCTTGAACGTGTTGGTCTTTTTCTCGCGCTTGCCCTGGCGATACCAGCCATAGCCCTTGTCCTTGCCGCCGCGCACATGGCCAACCGCGTAGACAAAGCCACGATCGACCAATGAAAGGATGTTGGTATTGAAGGCAGCCGGAATGGTGATGCCATAGGAGCCGTAGCCGTATAGCCAGCATGGCGCCGAACCGTCGAGCGGCGTATCGCGCCGGTAGAGCAGCGACACCGGCACCTCCTCGCCGTCCCCCGCCTTGGCCATGATGCGCCGGGTGACGTAGTTGGCGGGATCGTGTCCGGATGGCACCTCCTGCGTCTTGCGCAAGCATCGCTCGCGAGTCTCCATGTCGTAATCGAAGACCTTGGCCGGCGTGGTCATGGAGGAATAGGAAAACCGCAAGGTATTGGTATCGAATTCGTAACCGCCCACCAGACCCAGCGAATAGGCCTCTTCGTCAAAGGCGACCGAGTGCTCGAGGCCATCGCTCAGGCGCCTGATCACGATGCGTGGCAGCCCGCCGGCGCGCTCCAGGCGCACCAGGTGGCGGGCATAGACCGTCTTGGCAAGGATGAGGGTGCCAGGCCGGTGACCCACCAGGTGGCGCCAATTCTCGCGTTGCGGCTCAGCAATTGGCGCGGTGACGATCTTGAAGTCCTCGGCACCATCGGCATTGGTGAGAATGAACATCTCGCCGCCCGCCTCGTCGACAGCGTATTCGACACCCGCCTCGCGCCGGGCCACCAGCCTTGGGGCATCAAGCGGCGCGGCGGCTGGGATCAGCCATACTTCCGAGGTCTCATGATCGTGGCAGCTGATGACGATGAAGCGGTTGGAGCTGGTCTTGCCGACACCCATGAAGAACCCGGCGTCGGTTTCCTCGTGCACCAGGACGTCGCTATCGGCGGGCGTGCCGATATTATGGCGAAAGAGCTTCGAGGGACGATGGTTGTCATCGAGGCGGATATAGAAGAAATGGCGACCATCGGCCGACCATGCACCGCCGCCCGCCGTATGGGGTATGGCATCGGCAAGGTCACGGCCGGTTTCGGTATCGCGCATGTGGATCGTGTAGAATTCTGAGCCTGCATCGTCATAGGACCATGCCAGCAGCCGGTGATCGGGGGCATGATCGGCACCGCCGAGACGGAAGAAAGCCTTGCCGTCAGCCTCCGCGTTGCCATCCAGCAGCACCCGTTCATCGCTGCCATCGCGCCGGCTTCGAACCACCTGGGGTTGCTGGCCGCCCTCGACGTAACGCATTGAATAGGCGAATGGCCCGTCGGGAGACGGCACGCTGGAATCATCGGCCTTGATGCGCCCCTTCATCTCGGCAAAGAGCTTTTCCTGCAACGCCTCCGTCGGGGCCATGATGGCCTTGGCAAAGGCATTCTCAGCTTCCAGATGATCGCGGATTGCGGGATCGAGACGCGAGGGATCGCGCATCACCTCCTGCCAGTTCGCATCCCTGAGCCAGGCATAGTCGTCCTTCAGTTCCATCCCGTGGTGGAAGCTGACATGGGGTTGCCGACGCGCCAGCGGCGGCGAGATGGAGGCGGCCTTGGTCATGCTCATCAGGCTTTGTCTTCGGGAATGAACTTGAGAGCGGCGCCGTTCATGCAATAGCGCAGGCCTGTGGGTTGCGGCCCGTCGGGAAATACGTGGCCGAGATGCGCCGCGCAGCTGGCGCATCTGACCTCGGTACGCCGCATGAACAGCGAACGATCCTCATTGGTCGCCACGGCCTCTTCTTTGGCAGGGGCATAAAAACTCGGCCAGCCGGTGCCCGAGTCGAACTTGGTACCGGAACTGAACAGCGGCTCCCCGCAACACACGCACGTGTACATGCCAGCATCCTTGTTGGCATTGTAAGGGTGCGAAAAAGGCCGCTCGGTGCCGTGCTTGCGGGTAACGTGATACTGCTCATCGCTCAGCATCTGGCGCCATTCGGCATCGCTCTTGTGCACTTTCGGCTTTGCGTCGGTGTCGGACATGGTGTGCCTCATTCGTAGAAAACGGTGATTGTTTCGGCGACGACGGCCGGCTTGACAGCGCCTTCGATCTCGATGGTCACATCAAATGCCGCCATCAGCATATCGCCCTTGCTCGTCGATTTGACCAGACCGGCCTCGCCCCTGATCCGTGCACCGGCCATTACCGGCGAAACAAAACGAATGCGATTGGCACCATAGTTAATCATTCGCTTAACGCTTTTCACCTTCATGATTTCGTACATGAAGACGGGGATCATCGACAGCGTCAAATAGCCATGGGCAATCGTCGGGCCGCCGAGTTCCTTCAAGGACCTGCCGGGATCGGTGTGTATCCATTGATCGTCACCGGTGGCCGCGGCAAAACTGTCGATGCGCTGCTGGTCGATGAGGTGCCAGGAACTGCGCCCCAGAGAGCTGCCCGTGAGGCTTGCAAGGTCCCGAAGTCGTTCCACAACCAGCATCGAATTTTATCCTCGTATACCCGGTGACGACAGGTCCTACTTAGGCCCTTTGGTGCCAAATCAAGGGGCCAATTCCGGATCGAGAGACTACATGGTCCCTCATGCACCGCCAACGCCTCGACCACGAGATTTGGCGGCTTGCCGGTCCGGGTACTCAAGTCAGTCTTGCCTGGTCGGGTATAAATCCGGGCAAATTAAGCACTTTTACACGTATAGCGGTGTTTTCTAGGCAGGTTGGAGGAAGACCGGAGCACCGCGGGAATGATTGACGATGCCCTGTGCGCGAACCCGGCTACCCGGGGGGGCGCATCGACAGGACATGGGGGGAATGATGCCGGCCCGGCAAATGGGCGGCAAACCCTTACGGCTGATTCGTTCCGCGCCCTTACCCAGCGCCTCAAATCCTTGAGCCTGCAGCCGGCAGTTCTTTCGCCGGTCGAGACGACCCTTGCATCACAATCGATTGCCGCCGATGGCGATGCCGAGACGTCGGCACCTGTCTCGCCATTGCCGGCGGATTTGCCCACAATCGACACGCCCGCTGAGATCATCGAAGCCCCCTCGGCCGCTTCCGACAACGGCGCAGAGGAGGCACGGCCAGCCGCTGCGGAAGATGAATCGCTCACCGGCGATGACCCTGATCGATTTATCGCGATGCTGCGCGGAACCTCCGATAGGCCTCTGGCGGATGCCGCAGACGAGGATCACGTCGCTGACGCGCCCTCCGAACCCGATGCGCCGGATATGCCGTCGCTGGCGGATTTGCCCGCCCCGGTCTTTACCGAAGAGATCGGTGAGGCCCCGCCGTCCACCGCCGGTACCCTGAACGGGAAAACGAGATCAGCCGCGCCCCGCAGCGAAATGGCTGCCAGCCGCGATGATGATCGTTTCATTGAACTGCTGTGTGGCGCGCCCGATGACGCTGAGAGCAAAGTCGGTGACGAAAATCAGGTTGTTGGCGAACCCGAGGATCAGGCGTTGCCGGATCTGCCGCAGCCAGGTCTTGCTGATGAATCAGGCACAACAACGTCCGCCGCTGCGGATGATGGCGCGCGCGACATTGCTCCTGCAGCGTCGGATCATGTCGTGCAAGACGACCTGGCGGTTGTGCTTTTGCCAGAAGCCTCGAGCGACGATGACGCCGCGGCGCCAGATGCTGCGCTCGATGAGCCACAGGCGGATGTGGAGGCAGCACAAGCCGCTGGTCGGTTGGACGGCGGCGAACAAGTCAATGACCTGGACAGCCCATCTGATGCCGACGCGTTGGACACCATCCGGGCATCTATCCTAGGGCAGCTGGCGAGTCGGGCCAGTGAAGACAATTGCGTTGCGTCCACCGCTGGCAACCCGGCACCGGCTAGTCTGCAGGACATGCTACGCCAGCTCGAAGGCCAGTTCGGCAGCTTTGACGGCGCGGACGAAGCGCACTCCAAGCCAGCTTCCAGCCCGGCGGACGCAGACGACTGGTCAGCCGGCGCCCGGCGCTTGCTCGATCGCGATGCGGCCGATGAAACCGAACGATCCTCGGTGTTCGAAGACGGCGAAGCGGTACCGACTACGGTTCGGCTCGAGGAGCCGGATGCGAGCGTGAGTGCCGCCGACGACAGTCCGGCCGATGCCGAGGCGGCCTCGTTACCGCCTGACGACGATCTGGGCGACATTGATCTGTCGGCAATGCTGGGCAATCTGGGCGAACGATTCGTTCCCGATGATCAAACCGGGTATGCAGGCGATGCCCAGCCTGCCGGTACCGCCGGCGCAGCCGGGGACATCGAGGCACTGGAAGCGCTTGACGCAGCACTTCCAATTGATGAGGCCAGCGGCGAGACAGCCCGCATGCTGCTCGACATCATGTCAATGCCTGCGAGCGCCCTGCAGCCCCAGGAGCGCGGTCTGGCGGCCGATACTTTGTTGCGGCTGATCGCCCGCATGCCGATCAAGGCGGTGATGTCGCTGGCCGAGCGGTTTTGTCTGATGGAGGAGCCGCCCGGCCTGATCATCAAGCAGCTCATCGGCCATCCCAACGAAGAAGTCGCCGCGTTGGTCCTCGAAAGATGCGCCAATGTGACCGATCAGGATCTTCTTGAACTCATTGCCCAGGCCAGCTTGAGCAAGTTGCGCATGGTGGCAAGGCGCCGGGAGGTATCCAGTGCGTTGGTCGATGCGCTGATTTCCCGCGGCGATGCTTCAGTTTACTTGACCATCGTGCGCAATCCCGGCGCGGACATTTCGTACGATGCGTTCATCGAATTGTGCGAGCTTGCGAAGAACCAGCCCAGCCTTCAGGCGCCGCTCGCCACCCGCAGCAATACACCGGCGCCGGTGGCATTCGAATTGTTCTGGTTTCTGCCCTCGGAACTTCGCCGCTATGTCCTTTCGCGTTTTCTGACAGATTCCGAAACCCTCACCAAGATATTGAAGATAACGCTAGCGGTTGACTCATCAGCAGGAAGCGAGGTTACGGAAAGGCAGTTCCCGCCTCGCGCCCGCATTGAGGAACTTGTCGGCTTGATCGAAGAAGGCCTGACGCCGGAGGCCTCTCGCCTCATGGCCAACCTGAGCGGCATCTGCGAAGCCTGTGCCCGCCGCCTCATCGCCGACCCCGATGGTGAACCGTTGACCATCGTCATGAAGGCCATGGGAGCCACGCGTGCCTTGTTCGCCGCCGCAATGGAGCGTTGCCAGACCTCGACGTCGGCCATGTTGCGGACTGATCGCAATCTCGATGAATTGCGTAATCTTTTCGATTCCATGTCTTTCAACAAGGCGCGTGTGCTTCTGACCTACTGGGACTGGGCAGCCCGCAAGGCCGGTCCGTATGCGCGCCGCGCTGCCTGAGCTTTATGCCCGGTCGTTCAAGTCCAAGCACTGTCGAATAAGTTTCCGAAAGTTAATGTTGTCAGTCTAGCGCGACGCAAATACACTTGAATGCGCCAAAATAAAACAATATAAGCATCTTGTTTTTTTCGTCACTGCCATTCGCGAATCGCAAAAAATAGCGAGCGCATGTTGCTTGACAGAAAAATGGCCCCGACTAGTTTCGCCTGGCCATTCAGGCAAGGCGGTCTAATCATCGAGGGATATATACCATGTGCGACCGGTGGGGGGTGTGGACTGCCGTCGCAAGTGCAAAATCAGCTTGGAAGGCAGATTAATGGAAAACAAAACGGAAATCGTGGAACTCACAGCGGACATCGTGGCGGCCTATGTGGCCAACAACGCTGTCCCTTCGGCAGATTTGTCCAGCTTGATCAATGATGTGTACAAGGCCCTGGCGGGCGCGGTCGAAGGCAGGGAAGAAAAGCCACAGCAGGAACTGAAGCCTGTGGTGCCAATCCGCCGCTCGGTAACACCGGATTACATCATTTGTCTGGAGGACGGCAAGAAGTTCAAGTCGCTCAAGCGGCACTTGCGGACCCACTACGACCTCACGCCCGAGCAGTATCGGGAAAAGTGGGGACTGGCCCCCGACTATCCCATGGTGGCGCCAAACTATGCCGAGGCACGCTCCAAGCTTGCCAAGCAAATGGGGCTGGGCCAAAAGCGCGGCCGCAAGTAAGGGGCAGCACGCACCCTATCAATGCCCCGGGTCCCGTAATAGGGCGCCGGGGCATTTTTGTGCTCTGGGGTCAGGATCCCGGGGGTTTTTTCGTGATGTCGCAAACGACTTTGGGCGGCATGCTTGCGATGCGTGATGGATTGCCGGGAGATATAGGCCCGCGACTCTTGCGCCGACGATGGCGGCGATTCATAACGACAGGCAGTCTACGGGGGCCGATTCGCAAGCGGGGCGACGTTATGGAACGTGAACCAGCATTTATCGCGTTCAGGGCTCAATTGGTGATGCCGGAACAGCGCCAGTTATTCGATTATTGGCTGCAGAGGACCCGGCCGGACAGCCTTCCGGGTCGCGAGGACATATCTCCGGCCGAAATTCCGCGGCTGTTGCCGCACATATCGCTGCTCGACGTGCTGCCGGATGACGGCGGATTTCGTTACCGCCTGGCGGGTTCGCGCCTCAGGGAAGTCTTTGAACGAGAAGTGACGGGCACGCACATACGTGCGGAAGATGCAACCGGTGAGGCCAATTACTGGTTCAAGGCTCACGAACGGGTCGTGAAATCGGCTCGCCCCGTCAATGGCGCCATGCGCTGCGCCAGGCAATCCAGGGAGCATCTCGTTCAATTCTGGCTTCGGTTGCCACTGTCGTGCCGCGGTGACGGCGTTGACATGATCCTTGGCCACGATGTCTGCGTCCCTGTTGGCGCCGTTGATTTGGCCGGCGGATTGGCCGGGGTCGGCATGTGCACCGCCGTCGGTTAACCAGAAATCAATCTGCCTGTTTCCTCTTGAATTCTTTCCAGTTAAGAACAAATAGAGAACAAACGGGGAGACAAAGCCATGTCCGAACAACCACTGTCGCCCGCACATCCATGGGCTCTGGATGCGTCGCAACCATCATCGGGATCACCCGTTCAGAAATCAGGGCGTTCCGCCAAACGCTTGTTGCGGCGACTCGCGGCTTCAACCGGATGGCTGGAGCCCGTGCATGGATCAGGCGGGGAGCCGGTCCGTTTTCACTTCGTCGCGCTGAATGAGGAACGCGGTAAGCGCCACCCCAGTCTCGATCGCCGCACGGTCGAGACATGGCGGTCGCGAGGCTGGGTTGCCCCGACATCGTCGGGAATGTTCAAGCTGACCGCAGCGGGTTATGCGGTAGCTGCATCCGGCCAGACCGCCACTAAAGGCGATCCTGTTTCACCCTTTCGGCGCCAGCACGGCTCGATCGGCGATGAAACGCGCATTATTGATGGCACTTCCCGACAAGTCACGGCAGACGCGGCAGAATCGCCGCTCGGCTGGCTGGCGCGGCGCCGCGACCGGCATGGGCGCCCCCTCATCGAGGAGACGGAATTTGTCGCCGGCGAACGGCTTCGTGCCGATTTCACCATAGCCGGCCTGTCACAGCGGGTGACTGCAAGCTGGGAGCAGTCGATTGCCTCAGGCTCGAGCGGACGCAGCGGCAGCGCCGACGTAAACCTGATGATGAGTGAGCGTGCCATGGATGCCCGTCGTCGGGTCAACCGTGCTTTGGCCATGGTCGGCCCCGGACTCGCCGGCATCTTGTTGGAGGTTTGCTGCCTGACCAGCGGCCTGGAGGCCGCCGAACGCCGCCTGGGATTACCGCAACGGGCCGGCAAGGTGGTGTTGCAGATCGCTCTTTCGCGTCTGGCCGAACATTATGGCCTCGCAACCCAGGTGCCCGGCAAAGCAGCAGCGGTCCGCATACGCAGTTGGGGATCCCAGACCTACCGGCCAACCCTCTTCGGCTTGGACCGGGAATAGGCTCTAGCCTGCAAGTGCCGCTGTGGCATCGGCCTTGATGCGTCGCACCATCGCAGCCAGTCCGTTCGAGCGCTGCGGCGTCAGGTGTTCATCGAGGCCGAGCTTGGCGAGCTTGGCGCCTGCATCGATGCCGAGGACATCGCCAACCTCCTTGGCATCGAAGAGGATGCGCAGGATGGCGATCAGGCCACGAACGATTAGGGCATCGCTGTCGCCGACGAAATGCAGGATCGTCTTGCCGTCGCTGTGTTCGAGGCGCGAAGTGATCCACACCTGGCTGACGCAGCCTTGCACCTTGGTCCTGTCATTGCGGTCGCGATCGGCAAATGACGGCAATGTCCGGCCCAGTTCGATGACATAGCGGTAGCGATCCTCCCAGTCATCCAGGAGGTCGAAGTCGGCTTCGAGTTCGCTAAACGTTTGCGCGCTCACGCTTTCACCTTAACTATGTCCGCATTAGACATAGGCGCAGCGTCGATCCAACTCAAGACACGAGCCGAGGTCGAAAACGCTCGGTTGGTGGTGTTGAAAAAAGCCGCGGGACATCGAAAGGGCAGGGATGCCCCGCGGCGAGTAACCCGGTGAGTGCCGGGGGGGAAGTCAGGAAGCCTGTTTGGTGCGCGGGCCGCGCCAGGTGGGAATTAGATCCTGCAGTTTCAGCGTGTTCTGCGACGGCGCCTTGACGTCGTTGGCGGCGATCATCCGGGTGCTGCCGGTCGTCATGGGGTCGACCACCACGGCCTGGTTGGCATAGCCTGGAAGCGTGTCGCCGGCGACCGGGCCCTGATTGGCCCATTCGTAGATGAGCTTGACGCTGTATTTGACCTTGGCCTCGGCTTTCCACATGAGATAGCCGGCGGTCTGGCAAACGCCCGGCTGGCGTTGACAGAACGAATGCAGGTCGGTCACCGTGTTGCTGGCGGCAGAAACGAGGTTCACTTGCGACGGCAGCTGCTGCTGCCCCTGCATGCCTGCGTTTTGGCCGTTGTCTGGCGGACTCGGCATCAGAAATACAACGAGCGCCATGACGAAGCTGGCTTTGATAATTGACATTTGCTTGCCCTTTCAGTTCGAGGACAAGCTAGCAGGGGTATATTTATCCTAGTATAAGTTCAATTTTCGGATATTATACTTGTTTTATTATCATTTGAATTGAGTTTTGACAATTTTTGTATCAAATTTTAGCAATCCCGCCATGCTCGCCAACAGGAAACGGGCTGTTAAGCCTCTTGCGGC
>CAZMSA010000056.1:0-19239 GCA_964568825.1 uncultured Rhizobiaceae bacterium
CATCATCTACACCTCGCTGGTGGCGCTGATGCAGGAGGACATGAAGAAGCTCGTTGCCTATTCCTCCGTCGCCCACATGGGCTTCGTGACAATGGGCATCTTTACCCTCACCCGGCAGGGCATCGACGGCGCGCTGTTCCAGATGATCTCGCATGGCCTGGTCTCCGGCGCCTTGTTCTTGTGCGTCGGCGTCGTCTACGACCGCATGCACACCCGCGAGATCGCCGCCTATGGCGGGCTCGTCAACCGCATGCCGCTTTATGCCTTTGTGTTCATGGTGTTCACCATGGCCAATGTCGGGCTGCCCGGTACCTCCGGCTTCATCGGCGAGTTCCTGTCGTTGCTGGGCGCCTTCAACGCCAATAGCTGGGTGGCGCTTCTGGCCACCTCCGGCGTCATCCTGTCGGCGTGCTATGCCTTGTGGCTGTATCGCCGCGTGATCTTCGGGGCGCTGGAAAAGGACAGCCTGAAAGCCATCACCGACATGACGCCGCGCGAAGCGGTGTGCCTGTTGCCGCTAGTGGCGCTGACCGTTTACTACGGCGTCCATCCAGCGCCCCTTCTGAACATATTCGACCCGGCAACCGATGGCCTGCTCAAGACGCTCAAGGCCGGCATCGATGCCGCCAGCGCCGTGCAGGCCGCAGGGCTCAACTGACGGAACGGGCAGGAAAACCTCGATATGACCGCAATCTTCACAACCGCCGATGCCCTTCCCGCCCTGCCGGAGATGTTTCTCGCAGTGGCCAGTCTGGCGCTGTTGATGCTGGGCGTGTTCCGCAAGGGCAATACCACCGACCTGGTGTCGATGCTGTCCATGGTGGCGTTGGGCATTACGGCGCTCCTGGTGATCTTCGGCTCCAGCGGCCACCAGTTGGCCTTTGGTGGCGTCTTCGTGGTCGACAGCTTCGCCCGCATCCTCAAGGTGATGGCGCTGTTCGGCTCTTCGGCGGCGCTGGTCCTGTCGGTCAATTTCATGAAGGTCGAGCGCATCGAGCGCTTCGAGTATCCCATCCTCGTCATCATCGCCACGCTGGGCATGATGATGATGATCTCGGCCAACGGCCTCATCGCCCTTTATCTCGGCATCGAATTACAATCGCTGGCGCTCTACGTGGTCGCCGCCATCAACCGGGATTCGGCGCGCTCATCCGAGGCGGGCCTCAAATATTTCGTCCTTGGCGCCTTGTCGTCGGGCATGCTGCTGTACGGCGCCTCGCTGATCTACGGCTTTACCGGGACCACCACCTTTCCCGCCATCGCCAAGGCGGTGGCCGGCGGCGAGCAGGTGACGGGGCTGGTGTTCGGCATCGTGTTCCTCATCGCCGGGCTTGCATTCAAGGTCTCCGCTGTGCCCTTCCACATGTGGACGCCGGATGTCTATGAGGGCTCGCCCACCCCGGTCACAGCGTTCTTTGCCGCCGCCCCCAAGGTCGCGGCCATGGCCCTGTTCGTCAGGGTGATGGTCGATCCGTTTCCCGGCATCACCGCCCAGTGGCAGCAGATCATCGTCTTCATTTCCATTGCCTCCATGGTATTGGGTGCTTTTGCCGCCATTGGCCAGACCAATATCAAGCGGCTGCTCGCCTATTCCTCCATCGGCCACATGGGCTTTGCCCTCATCGGGCTGGCGGCCGGCACCCAGGAAGGGGTGCGCGGTGTCGTCGTCTACATGCTGATCTACCTGATCATGACGCTGGGCACCTTCGCCTGCGTGCTCACCATGCGCCGGCACGGCAGCGCGGTGGAGGAGATCGCCGATCTGGCCGGCCTTTCCCGCACCAACCGGCCACTTGCCTTCGTGCTCGCCATGCTGATGTTCTCACTCGCCGGCATCCCGCCGCTGGCGGGCTTCTTCGGCAAGTATTTCGTGTTCCTCGCCGCCATCAAGGCCGGACTGTTCACCCTCGCCATCGTCGGCGTGCTGGCCAGCGTCGTGGCAGCCTTTTACTATCTCAACATCATCAGGATCATGTATTTCGAAGAGCCGGCCGACGCCTTCGACCCCATCCCCGCCGAGATCAAGCTGGTGATCGGGCTGGCCGGCGTCTTCGTCGTCGGGTTCATCATCATCGCCAAGCCGATCGTCACCCTGGCACAGGCCGCTGCCGCATCGCTGTTCTGAGTCCCGTGCAGGTGGCCCCCAGCTTGACGCCAGCGATCCTCAACGGACGCCGACTCGTCCGCTTCGATGAAATCGATTCCACCAACATCGAGGCGGCCCGCCGCCATGTGGCCGGCGAACGCGGCCCGTTGTGGATCTGGTCGCTCGCCCAGTCGAAAGGCAAGGGCAGGCTCGACGGTCGCGCCTGGATCTCGGTGCCCGGAAACCTCTATTCCACCTACCTGGTAACGCTGGCAGCACCGGCCCGCACTCTCGGCCAGACGAGCTTTGCCGCCGCCCTTGCCGTAGTCGATACCATTACCCGGCTGGGCGATGACGCCCCGCGGCCCAGCCTCAAATGGCCCAACGATGTGCTCATTGGGGGCCGCAAGGTCTCCGGCATCCTGATCGAGAGCCTTGGCGGCGGCGACGGCGACGGTTGGACGCTCGCCATCGGCTGCGGCATCAATCTGGCGCTCGCGCCGGAAAATGTGCGCCATCCCGCCACATCGCTGGCCGAATGCGCCCTGACGGTTTCGCCCGAGGCGGCGCTTGGCGTCTACGCCGAGGCACTGGAGCGCCGGCTGGCGCAATGGAACGGTGGTGAGGGCTTCGATCAGATCCGCCGCGACTGGCTCACCTTCGGGCCGCCAGATGAAAGCCCCTTGAGCGTCACCTGCGGCGGCGATGTGCTGCACGGTCGCTTTGCCGGCCTGGCGGCCGGCGGCGCCTTGCGCCTTCACCTCGATGGCGGCGCCATCCGGGAAATCCATGCCGGCGACGTGGAGCCGCCGTCATGAATGCTTCAGCAAAGCGCCGGGGCCCTGAGGAGATGGTCTTGCTGCCGCTCGGCGGCATGGGCGAGATCGGCATGAATTGCTACGCCTATGGCTACGGCACCCTCGATGACCGGCGCTGGCTGATCGTCGATTGCGGCGTCAAGTTCGGCGACGAGCGCGATCCCGGCATCGATGTCATCCTCCCCGACCTTGCCTATCTCGAGGCCGAGCGCGGCTCCATCGAGGCGATCATCCTCACCCATGCCCACGAGGACCATCTGGGCGCCGTCGCCTGGCTGTGGCCGCGCCTCAGGGTGCCGGTCTATTGCACCGCCTTTGCCGCCGAACTGCTGCGCGGCAAGCTCATCGAGGCGGGTCTCGAAGACAAGGTTCCGGTCAAGGTGGTGCGGCCGGGCCGGACGCTGAAGCTGGGGAAATTCTCGGTCGAGTTCGTCGCCGTCACCCATTCCATCCCCGAACCCAACGCGCTGGCCATCACTACGCCTGCCGGCACGGTCGTGCATTCCGGCGATCTGAAGATCGACCGCTCGCCCACCATCCCGCCGTTGTTCGACGAGGCGCGCTTCAAGGCGTTGGGCGATCAGGGGGTGGATGCCTTCATCTGCGATTCGACTAACGTGCTGCGCGAGGGTTTTTCGCCGTCCGAAGCCGACGTGGCGCAAACGCTGACCACCATCATCGGCGAGGCAAAGGGCAGGGTGGCCGTCACCACCTTTGCCTCCCATGTCGGGCGCATCGCCACCACCGTCCAGGCGGCACGCGCCACTGGCCGCGAGGTGGTGGTGGCCGGGCGCGCCATGCGCAACGTCATCGAGGCGGCCCGCGCGGTGGGCATGCTGAAGGAAGCCGGCAGTTTCCTCTCCGAAGAGGCCTTCAACCTGTTGCCGCCCGACAAGACCTTGCTTTTGTGCACCGGCAGCCAGGGCGAACCGCGCGCCGCCATGGCCCGCATCGCCGCTGAGACCCACCCCTATATCGCGCTCGATCCCGGCGATCTGGTGATCTTTTCCTCGCGCACCATTCCCGGCAACGAAAAGGCCGTCGGCGCCATTATCAATGGCCTGGCGGAACAGGAAATCGACGTGCTGACCGCCGACGATGCGCTGGTCCATACCTCCGGCCATCCGAGACAGGATGAGTTGAAGGCCTTTTACGGCTGGCTGCGGCCGGGCCTCCTGGTACCCATGCATGGCGAGATGCGCCATCTGCAGCGCCATGTGGCGCTGGCGCTGGAGGCTGGCATCCCCGAGGCCGTGCGCATTGAGACCGGCGACATTCTGCGCCTGGCGCCGGGGCCGGCGGAGGTCATCGACCAGGCGCCGTCAGGCCGCCTGCACGTGGACGGACGGCTCATCGTGCCGTCGATCGATGGCCCCGCCAAATTTCGCCGCAAGCTGGCGCAAGCTGGCATCGTCTTCGTGTCGGTGGTGGTGGACCCCAAGGGCCAGGCGCGGGGCGCCGTCGAGGTGGTGGCCGATGGTCTGCCGTTGATGGATGCCGACGGCGAGGTTCTGCTCGATGAACTTGAGGCGGCGGCCGAGGACGCCCTTGATGCCATGCCGCGCAAAAAGCGTTCGGACGATGACATCGCCGAGGCGTTGCGTTTGGCGGTGCGCCGCTCAGCGTTCGCGGCCTGGGGCAAGAAGCCCGTGGTTCATGTGGTCGTTCACCGCCTGTGAATTGCGGATTTCCGCGGGGTTCGCGCTCAATTGACGTTGAGCGTCATGCTATAATGAGCGAATCATGAGCAAGCCCACTCCGCCCCAGACACCCGAAAATGTCGAACCGGTAGACCTGCGCGAGGCGCTGGAGGAACGTTATCTCGCCTATGCGCTGTCGACTATCATGCACCGGGCGCTCCCCGATGTGCGTGACGGCCTCAAGCCGGTGCATCGGCGGATCCTTTACGGCATGCGCGTGCTGCGTCTCGATCCGGGGACCGTCTTCAAGAAATGCGCAAAGATTGTCGGCGATGTCATGGGCTCGTTCCATCCCCATGGCGATCAGGCGATCTACGACACGCTGGTGCGCCTTGCCCAGGATTTTTCCGTGCGCTACCCCCTGATCGAGGGGCAGGGCAATTTCGGCAATATCGACGGCGACAACGCGGCGGCCTACCGCTACACCGAAGCCCGCATGACCCGCGTGGCCATGCTGCTGCTGGAGGGCATTGATCACGACACCGTGGATTTCCGCGCCACCTACGACGGTGTGGGCAAGGAGCCGGTCGTCCTGCCGGGCGCCTTTCCCAATCTGCTGGCCAACGGCGCCTCCGGCATCGCCGTCGGCATGGCGACATCGGTGCCGCCCCATAACGCTGCCGAATTGTGCGATGCAGCCCTGCATCTCATAAAATTCCCCAATGCCGGCATCGAAAAACTCATGCAGTTCGTGCCGGGGCCGGACTTTCCCACTGGCGGCATCATTGTGGACGATCAGGAAAGTCTGCGCGCGACCTATGCGAGTGGCCGCGGCGCTGTCCGGGTGCGGGCGCGCTGGGACACCGAAGACCTGGGGCGCGGCACCTGGCAGATCGTCGTCAGCGAAATCCCCTACCAGGTGCAAAAGAGCCGGCTGGTCGAAAAGATCGCCGAACTGCTGACCGACAAGAAGTTGCCGCTGCTGGCCGATGTGCGCGATGAATCGGCCGAAGACGTTCGACTCGTCCTCGAACCGCGCAGCCGCAGCATCGATCCCGTGCTGTTGATGGAATCGCTGTTCAAGCTGACCGACCTTGAGACCCGCATCTCCGTCAACATGAACGTCCTTGCTGAAGGCCGGGTGCCGCGTGTGCTGTCGTTGCGCGATGTGCTGAGCCAGTGGCTCGCCCATCGCCAGGTAGTGCTGGTCAGGCGCAGCCGCTTCCGTCTCGACGAGATTGCCCGGCGCCTCGAAGTGCTGGGCGGCTACCTCATCGCCTAT
The DNA here is from genome assembly GCA_964568825.1 of uncultured Rhizobiaceae bacterium. GTDB lineage: Bacteria > Pseudomonadota > Alphaproteobacteria > Rhizobiales > Aestuariivirgaceae > CAVVDT01. The sequence goes on from CAZMSA010000056.1 coordinate 5,827, forward strand.
CTCAACCTCGATGAGGTGATCCGCATCATTCGCGAGGAAGACGAGGCCAAGCCGGCGCTGATGGCCCGCTTCGAATTGAGCGAAGCGCAAGCCGAAGCCATCCTCAACATGCGCTTGCGCGCCTTGCGCAAGCTGGAGGAAATCGAAATCCGCAAAGAGCACGCCGCCCTGTCGCTCGAACGCGACGGCATCGAGGCGCTGCTGTCATCCGACGAGGCTCAGTGGAGCGCCATCGCCGACGAAATCAGGGCGGTGCGCAAGGAGTTCGGCCCCGATACCCCGCTTGGCCGCCGCCGCTCGAGCTTTGCCGCCGCGCCTGAAGTCGAGGCCGATCTCGACCAGGCCCTCATCGAGCGCGAGCCGGTGACGGTGGTGTGTTCCGAAAAGGGCTGGATCCGTTCGCTGAAGGGCCACATCGCCGATGACGCCGGGCTCACCTACAAGGACGGCGACCGCGGCAAGTTCGTGCTGCATGCCCAGACCACCGACAAGCTTTTGCTGATGTCGTCTTCGGGGCGCTTCTTCACCCTCGATGCCAACCGCCTGCCGGGGGGCCGCGGGCATGGCGAGCCGGTCAGGCTGGCCGCCGATATCGATGCCGCTGACGGCATCGTCACCCTCCTCATCCATGAGCCCGAGGCCAAGCTTCTGGTAGCGGCAAGCGACGGCAGCTGCTTCATCGTTGCCGAGGCCGATTGCATCGGCAATACCCGCAAAGGAAAGCAGGTCCTCAATGTGCGCGCGCCCGTCGAGGCACAGGTTTGCGTGCGGCTGCCAGCCGGCGCCGACCATGTGGCGGTGATCGGCGAAAACCGCAAGATGCTGATTTTCCCCCTTGCCGACCTGCCGAGGATGGCGCGCGGGCGCGGCGTTCGCCTGCAACGCTACCGCAACGGCGGGCTGGCTGATGCCCGCGCTTTTGCGCTTGCCGATGGCCTAACATGGACGGACACATCGGGCCGTACGTGGACGGTTGCGGAACTCGCCGAATGGATCGGCCAACGCGCCCAGGCCGGCCGCTCACCGCCCAAGGGTTTTCCACGCAACAACCGCTTTTAGAGCATGCTGTGCGAAAAGTGGACATCACTTTTCGGATAACATCATGCTCAACATATTGGAATCGATCAGCTTTCATGCAATTGGGTGATTCTACCCAATTGCATGCTGATCTTGCGAAGATCAGGCCGCGTGCGCCAGCTTGAGGTGATCAATCATCGCCGTGAGCGCCTGGCGGGCATCGCACCGGTCGATCACCAGCCCACACTCATACGTCCGCACCCGTTCAGCCGGCGCCCCGATGTCGAAGCAGGCAATCGGTAGGCCCATGTCCATGACCTCTTCGGTCACATAGGAAAACGTCTCCGGCCAGATGGACGGGAACCACACCATGTGAACGCCGTACTGTTCGACAAGGTCGGGCAATTCAGTGCGCACGTAGCGGCCGGTGACAACGATGGCAGGATCATGGAAGTCCAGGGCCATCTCGCCGATGATCAAAAGGCGCACCGGCAAGCGCTCGGAACGGATGATGCGCGCCGCCTCGCGCACCAGCGTCGCGCCCTTGGCAAAGCCGATCGAGCCGATCACGGCGATGGTCGCCCGTCCCGCAATCGCCGGCCGCGCCACCCTGCGCAGCCGTTCCATATGCGCGTGGGGCTCGATTGTCACGCGCCCGTCGATGTCGGGATAGGCGCGGGTCAAGAGGCGCGCGCTGCTCTGCGAAAAGGCATTTATGGTCTCTGCAAGGCCGAAAAGTTCGCCCCAGGCGTCCCGCCAATGGACAATTCCGACCCGTTCGACGGCCGAGTCGCCGTACGGATTGTGTTCGAGGCAGCGTTGGCAATGCGCGATATCGTCGGGAACGCCACAGAATTTCCCACCCGCATTGAGCAGTGTGTAGGACGGACAGATGGGGAAGTAATCGTGCAGCCCGATCTCCAGGACGTTGTCCATCTCCCTGGCACGCCTGGCGAGAAAGGCCGGCAACTCGGCGGCGCCGGCAAACCCGACGGCACAATTGTAGATGATCCGCACATGCCGCCCCGGCGGTATGAGGTGATCGAGGTCGGCGAATGAGGTGAGCGCCATGCGCATGATTGTGGCGCCGGCCTCGACGACGGCATAAAGGTCCTTGTTGTTGCGCTGCCCCGACACCACGATCGAGGGCTTGCCCTGATCGCGCAGCGGCTTGAGGCGTTCATCCCGGTACCAGTTGGCGCCACCGCCCAGCGAATGGTCGAAGAAGATCTCGACGCCGCCCGCCGCCGGGCTGCAGCACAGCCTGGCGAACACCGAGGCGCGCAACGGCATGGCGGGATCGGCGGTCAGGAAGGCGGCGACCTCGGCATGATATCTCGGGTGGCGTTGGTCAAGCAGTTGCAGGTTGCGCACCAGGAGCTGCTGCTTTTCCTCGCTGCGATAGCTCAGCCCGTGGTCGTGTTCGACGAACAGGTTGGAGACCAGCACGTTGCGGCCGCCAATCGCTGCGGCCCGCTGACACCAGTCGTTCTCCTCGCCATAGCCGCGACCGAAGGCCTGGTCATCGAACCCGCCGATACGGTCGAGAAAATGCCGTGACAATGCCATGCAGAATCCCACGCCCGTCGGCAGGTCCAGCTGCCAGGCCAGCGGGTCTACCGTGGCAAACACCTGATCGATCTTGTCCACATTCAGGCCCAGCGGCAGGTCGTTGTCCTTGTCGATCGCGGGAAAACTCACCAGCGTGGCGCGGTTGGAAAACGGCGTGGCGGAGGCCACCTTGTTGTCGGCCAAAGGGGCAACCAGCCGTGACAGCCAATTCTTCGGCAGCTTGATATCGGTATTGAGGATCACGGTATCGTGGCTGGCGAGGGCCAGGCCCCGGTTCACGGTCCCGGGAAAGCCAAGGTTGGTGTCGTTGCGCAACAACGTGGTGCGTCCGGCAAAGGCATCGCTCTCGGCAACGGCGTTGAGATAGGGCCAGATACGCGGATCGCTGCTCTGGTCGTCGATGATCCAGATATGGACATCCCTGCGCCGCGTCGTCCGGCCAAGGCGGCGAAAGAACACGGCAAGGCACCGATGCCCGTTGAACACCGGGACCACGACGTCGACGGGTGGCCTGGCGAGCTTGACGGCCTGGCCGCCGGGGCGGGCAAAACTCACCCGGACATCGATGCGCCTGGCGCCGCCAGCGAAGAACGACTGCGTGTCGAGTGCGCGGGAAATGGCCTGGCGGGCCTTCAGTCGACGCTTTGGTACCGCGAAATCCAGGGTCCGGGGCAGGATCTCGAAGCCGACGAAACGCCAGAAGGCGCGATACATGCCGCCGGTAATGCGTGCCAGGTCATTTTGGCTATAGCGCGTCAGCATGTGCTGGTGATGGGTGCCGTCCGGTATGTCGATCCTGAGGTTGATGCGACCATGAGATGCCGGGGGCACATTGAGGGTGGCCTTGAACACACCATGCGCGATGCCGTTCCCCGATGACTCGGACCAGTCAATGCGGGCAGGCGCTGAAAGCGTCGTTGCACCGGCCCGGGCGTGCAAGGTCAGGTGCAGACCCGGCATGTTGCGGCCTTCGATATCGCCGCAGACCTCGATCAGGCTGGTGGTGATCTGGATCTTCGATGGCCGGGCGCACACCGGGCCGAGTTGCACGAGCAAATCCCTGGTCGGCAACTCGATGCCGGGATCATGAAGCTTTCCGAATACGTACCAGCGAGAGAAACGATTGTAGAATTTCTTGATACGCATGTCTGAGTGCCGGACTCACTACAAGCAGCGGAACAGAAATAGAGTTGGATGATATCGCATTCGCTCCCATTAAGCATGGTCGGCGGGGTCGCGCAATCCGTGCCTTGGGTCAGGACGCCGGCAAGAGGGCCGGTGCCGGGGCCGCGCCTGTCGATGCACCCGGGTCCACGGGCGGTGAGGCTGGATAATATCGATGCATTTTGCCCGTATCGCGGGGTAAATTGATGCAAATGATGCAACGAGACCACATCGGCCCTGGAGGACAACCATGACCGGCACCCGCGGAGGTGAATTCGGATTTGCCGCCCCGCATGACGCTCCGATAGCCTATTTACAGCGGATCCGCGATTATTACGCCGGGCTTGGGTATGGCGCGCCCTATGAATGGGCCCATTATGCCGACGTGCCGTTCCAGCCGCTGACCAAGCCGCTCAATGAGTGCAGCATCGCCATTATCACGACGGCGGCCCCCTATCAGCCTGGCAAGGGCGACCAAGGTCCAGGCGCGCCCTACAATGGCGCGGCCAAGTTCTTCGAGGTCTATTCCGGCGATACCGCACGCGACCACGACCTGCGCATCTCCCATATCGCCATCGACCGCCAGCACACGACGGCGGAGGATTCCGGCACCTATTTTCCCTTGCCGGCCTTGCGCCGCAGTGCTGCTGCCGGCCGTATCGGCAAGGTTGCGCCGCGCTTCCACGGAGCGCCGACCAACCGCAGCCACGCCATCACCCTCAAGACCGACTGCCCGGAGATCGTCCGTCGTTGCAAAGCCGACGCCGTCGATGCGGCGATCCTGGTACCCAATTGCCCGGTCTGTCACCAGACGGTCAGCCAGACAGCCCGGGCGCTGGAGGGTGCCGGCATCTCAACCGTCATCATGGGCTGCGCCAGGGACATCGTCGAATATGTTGGTGTGCCGCGGCTGCTCTTTTCCCACTTTCCGTTAGGAAATGCGGCGGGAAAACCCAACGATGCCGGCTCGCAGGACCTGACGTTGGAACTCGCCCTCAAGGTGCTGGTTGCCGCGCCGGCGCCGCGAACCACCGTGCAATCGCCACTTGTCTGGAGCGAAAATCCCGATTGGGCGCTGGACTATTGCAACATCGAGCGCCTTTCGCCGCAAGAAATCCTCAGGCGCCGGGCCGAATTCGATCGCGGCAAGGCGGATGCGCGAAAGGAGCGCCGTAACTCAAAGGACTGAGCGGCTTCAAAGGCCCAGTTGCTGCAACCAGAAGCGCCGCTGCCGGGCCGGATCGCCCACCTTTCTGGAAAGCGCCAGACCAGATCTGGCGATGGCCTGCATGCGATGCGGCTGTGATGCCAGTTCACTGAGCGCTGCAAGCCAGTCCTGCGGCTCGCCGCCGACCAGAAGCCCGTCGGCCCCGTGGGTGATGCGATCGCGATACGGCGCGATGCGTCCGTAAAGGCCAGCAGCGCCAAACGCGGCATGATCGTTCACCTTGTTGGCCGAACGCGCTTCGTTGGCCGCAACCGGCAGAAAGGGCGCCAGCGCCAGATGAAACCGCTCAGCCGTCAAGACCTGTTTGTAGCGCGGCCAGTCGAGCCCGGCCCGGTTGTCCACCTGGGGATGGCTATCGAGCGGCGCTGGACAGTAACGGTCGAGGAAGGTCACCAGCCGGGCTTGCGGGTGGCGGTCCAGGAAGGTGGCGATGCCGGTCGCCACAGCGGCCAGATCGGCAACATGGCTGCGGGTGCCGGCGAATACCAGACGCAGCGGTTCAAGGGTTGCAAAGTGGCCAAGATCATCGTTCAGCGGACCGTGCGCCGGTTCGATCGTCAAGCCGTCCTTGGAGCCGAAAGCGCTGAACAGGCGACGGTTGGGGGCAACGATCAGCGGATCCATGGCCAGGATTCTCCGCAGCACGTCGCGCGTGAACGCCGCCATGCGCCGTCGATAGTCGCGGGGCAGGCCAGCATCGTCGATAAGCGCGGCAAAATTGTCATCGACGACATAAAACAGCCGCTCTCGCCGCGCCGCCTCCAGAACGGCCACCTCGGAAGGGGCGGCATAACGGATCAGCACATAGCGCTCTCCAACCGCATACAGATTGCTTCCCAGACGCCTGATGGGGTGCCCCTCGTCATCGCCGATGAGGTCGGCAAGGGCGTAGCAAAAATACAGATCGGCACTCGGCGTCGGCTGCATACCGAAAGCCGGCACCATCAATCTCGACAGCCATGGAAACGAGCGCATCGGCCGGCCCGCTGCTTGGGGTGAAAGCGGTGTGATGGCCGCCCTGAATTCCGCATTCGGCCGATGGCCGATGCCGGCCTCCGCAACCTTGAACCTGAATGTCCCCAGGGTCGCGACCCTAGCTCTTCGAACCGCGCAGCGCCGGGTCGGGTCCGCTGGCCGAATAGGCCCCGACCGCCTGCACTCGCGAAATGTCGCGCACCATATTGAGCCCGGCCGGGCGGAAGCTGGTCATGTGAAGCTTCACCGCGCAATCGGCGAACTGCTGCTCGCTGGGGTGTGTGGCGCCGAATTCGCCTTGCACCTGCGAAGCCTGAGTGATGGCGGTCCGGAAATGCTGGAAGAATTCCTTATCCGGTGGCGTCGGCGCAGTCCAGAAGGTGTCGAGACCCGATTGGTGCGTCAACCCCTCGATATCGTAGATGGCCCGGCCGAGGACGCAAACCGGAACTTCATGGAACAAGGCCGACGTTCCCATGGTCGAGTTGATGGTGACCATGCCGACGCTATGTTGAAAGATGTCGGGATTGTTGCCCGTCTCCATAAAGTACACCTGGTCGGCGATGCCCATTTCTGCAGAAAGTCGATTAACCTCGCGCTCGCGATCGATCAGGTTGTTGTCGCGGGGGTGATTCTTGACCACCAGCACGGCATCTTTCGGAGCGTGAGCGGCAAATGACGACAGAATGGCCGTGGTCGCTTCTGTCAGCGATGCGAAATCGGAATCGACTGCTAGCTGGAAGTCATGATCGAGTTGCAAAGGATAAAAGAAGATCCGGCGCCTGCTCGCTCGGATAGCCTGCCAGTTGCGCTGGGCGCGAGAGACCTTTCCCCTCCACTTCGTCGCCTTGACAAACCACCCCACCGCCTCCGCCCACGGATTCGGACTGCGGAACCGGGTATAGTGGGTGAAAAGCGGCGTGCCAAGCCACGTCGCCGCGTGGAATGCTACGTCGCCGAGAACAAGGCGCCGCGACCGGCGCAGATTGCGCGACGGCTTTACCTGTTCCTTCGAGCCTTGTGCTAGCGCGACGATCTGCGCGGGATCGCGCGGAAATGGCGAACGGCCATTCACCCCACCCTTCTCAAAGGTGATCCAGTCAGGCCGGAAATAGCCGTTTTCGAACACAAAGACATTGATTCCGAGATTGCGGGCGATATCCGTCGCGGGACGATGATAGGGCCGGCTGTCGGAAAACAGCACCACATCCGAAACGCCCTTGGAGACGAGATAATGCTCGATATAAGCCGGCCAATCCTCCAGCGAACCGCGATAAGGCGCTACCGCGCTGGCCGGCCAGAAGATATAGTCACCGGCGCACAGGTTGATCTTGGAAACCGCCATGCCGGCATGTTTGAGGGTCTCCGCCAGCCGCAAGAAGAAGAAACTGCCTGGTCCTTGCAAAAACAGGACGTGGCGATCGCCAGGCGCGACAAGCATCATAAGCCCCCACTCAGTGAACACTGAACTGACGCGCATCCCCAAATGCATGAGAGCATTACTAAAATTTTATCCCAGATGCTGCATTCATGTGAAGGGGTTGTTTGATCGAACCAAAATTTTACCCCCGACTGTGGCAAAATTGACAACACGTCGCAGGTGCCGGCGCGTCCGGCTTGAGACCACATCCCCCTGCGCCTGGAGCGCCAGACGAAAGGTATGGGTACCTGTCGGAAAAACATGCTCTGTGTCCCCGAATCGACGAGCTTTCCCACTTTGGGTCATCTCGGGCCAAAATGCACGCTATCCGATATACGGACAAAATCTTCCCGCCGACATCGGGTAAGGTCCGGTTCACCTGGGTTAGAGTGGTAGCCGATGGAAAAGATTGCCATATTGTCGGCCGGACTGTGGGACCTGCGCAGCGAAGTCGCGGTCTTGACCGGGCTGGATCCGGTGCGTGGCTGGAAGTGGTTCGCACCTTCCGGCATTGAGGCCGTAGCGGGCTGGGGGCACAAATCGACCGCCGGTGAAGCCCGGCGCATGGCCGCCAGACGCGGCATACCCTATATCGCCCTGGAAGACGGCTTTATGCGCTCGGTGCGCCCGGGCACGAGCGAGCCGCCATCCTCGCTGGTCATGGATCGCATCGGCATCTACTACGATGCCCACGAGCCCAGCGACCTCGAATCGCTCATCAACGCCGCCGCCGAGGGCGCTGCATCGCCAGTCGATGGTGGCGCCATCATCGATTTCCTGCGCATCAACCGGCTATCGAAATACAACGCCGCCCCTTGGGGGCCCGCCGATGCCCCCTGGCAGGCGGGAGCCCGCCGCCGGGTCTTGGTGATCGACCAGACTTTTGGCGATGCATCGATTGCCGGCGGCCTCGCCGCTGAAGAAACGTTCCGCACCATGCTTTCGGCCGCCATTGCCGAAAATCCCGACGCTGAGGTTTTGGTGCGGCTGCACCCGGAAGTGATTTCCGGCGCCAAGCGGGGTCATCTCGCGGACCTGGCGCGGCACGAAAACCTGAGTGTCCTGAGTGCGCCGCTCAATCCCTGGCGGCTTATCAACGACATTTCCCGAGTCTACACGGTTTCGAGTCAACTGGGTCTCGAAGCGCTCATGGCCGGTTGCAGCGTCACCTGCTTCGGTATGCCGTTTTACGCTGGATGGGGCCTGACCGATGACCGTCAGGCCATCGAGCGCCGAAGCCGCAAGGCGGACCTGCCGGCGGTCGTTGCCGCGGCCTACGGTGCCTACAGCCACTATTTCGATGCCTGGACGCGGGCTTCGGTGGATTTTTTCACCGCCGCCGATCAGTTGCGGTTTCTTGCTGCTCATTTCCACCAGCACAGCCGTCCGGTCATCGGCTGGCGCGTGCCGAGATGGAAGCGTCATGCCATTTCGCGCATGCTGGATGGTGCCGCCGGCCCGGTGGTCTACGAGCGCCAGGCCCGGCGCGCCGTCGCTGCCGCCAAGGCCCGTGGCGGTGCGGTGGCGGCCTGGGGAAAGCGCGCCGATCTGATCCGCCCGCTGGCGGCCAGTGCCGAGGTGCCTGTCATCACCGTCGAGGATGGCTTTCTTCGTTCCGTCGGCCTTGGCGCCGGCTTCACGCCGGCCTTGTCTTATGTTTTCGACTCGACCGGCATCTACTACGATCCCTCGCACCCCAGCGACATCGAAACTCTGCTGGGCGAGGGATCGTTCGATCCCGACCTTTTGGAGCGGGCGCGCCGCCTGATCGACTTGGTGCGCGATGCCGGCGTCACCAAATACAACTTGCCGGCCGGCGCCGCCCTGCCTGCCATGCCCGATGATCGTCAGATCGTCCTGGTTCCGGGGCAGGTGGCGGACGACGAATCGATCAGGCGCGGCGCGCCGCAGCTGTTTGAGGCCCGCCCCCTGGCCGACGGCGGTGCCAATCTGGAATTGCTGACAAGGGTGCGCCTGCGCCATCCCGGCGCCTTTATCGTCTACCGCCCCCATCCCGACGTCGAAGCCGGGTACCGGGCCGGTCGAATTGGCACCGAGGACACGCGCCGGCTGGCTGACTGCATCGATCCGGGCTACCCCCTCGAGGCGCTTTTGAAACGTGTCGACCGCATCGAAACGGCAACCTCGCTACTGGGATTCGAAGCCTTGCTGCGGGGGCGGACTGTGTGTGTGCACGGCGGTCCGTTCTATGCCGGCTGGGGACTGACCGAAGACCTGCTGACGATGAATCGACGTAATCGCCAGCGCTCGCTGGAAGAATTGACCGCTGCAACGCTGATTGACTATCCGGTCTATCTGGACGCCGCATCAGATCGGGTGTGCAGTGTCGAGAACATGGCCCGGCAACTGGTTGAGTCGCAGAAGCGGCCCGCCACCCTGCTTGGCAGCCTGCGGCGTAAGTCAGGCGGCACTTTGGGGTTCCTGCGTGGCGTGGCCGAAAGAGCACAAATCCTCAAAAAGCGTAAAAAATGATTAATTTTGGCTCGAATTGCGGCGAAATTAATCAAAATTCAATATGGTGCTAACTTAGTAGGGGTGCTAACACGCAACAGGGCCGTTAGTGCGATTTGCATTTGGCGAGGGAACAAATTGCGGTGCTGGGCTGTGAGCAGGGTGTCTTGAGAGCGCGGGGATTGATACGATCTTGGCTCGGCGCCTGTGCTCTGGCCTTGGCGCTTGCGGGATGTTCGGCATTACCCCATGAAGGCCCCAAGGCAAGCGACATCACGGATGCCTCTGTCAACGCCAATGCCGCCAACTTCCTCCTGATCGATTTGAACGGCCGGGTAGCCGACTATCTGCGGCGCCACCCCGAGCCCAGCTTTGGTGACCGTTTCGGCAAGGGTAAGCCGACACACGCCGACCGAATCGGTGTCGGCGACATCCTCAACGTTATGATCTGGGAGGCTGATCCGGGCGGTCTGTTCGCCTCCAACGGTATCGTCAACCGCGGCTCGATACCCGCTGTTACAGTAGATACGACCGGCCTCATCGATATTCCCTACGCCGGCACCGTCCGCGCCGCGGGCCGTACACTGCGCCAACTGGCAGAAGCGATCACCAAGAAGCTTCGCCTGAAGACCGTCGAGCCGCAGGTGCAGGTGAGCCTTCAGCAGAATGCTTCCAGCACCGTTACCCTGACGGGCGACGTCACCAAGCCCGGTGTCTACCCGCTATCGATACGCGGTGACGATCTGCTCGATGTGATCGCCGAGGCCGGCGGCACCAGGTTTCCCAGCTACGAATCGATGGTCTCGCTGACACGCCACGGCCGCATCGCCAAGTCCTATCTGGAACACGTTGTGAAAACCCCGCGCGACAACATCTACCTGCAGCCGGGCGATGAACTGCATGTCGAGCGTGTGCCGCAGACATTCAGCGCTTTCGGGGCAGTCGAGAAGAAGGGCGTGCAGGACTTTCAGACCGCAGACCTGTCGCTCCTGGAGGCAGTGGGACGGGTCTCAGGGCTGTCCGACCAGCGCGCCGATCCGGGCGGTGTGTTCCTGATGCGCTTCGAGAACGCCAAGACTGCCTACCAGTTGGCCGGCAAGAGTGGCGCCATGGACAGCCGGCCGATCGTGCCGGTGATCTATCGTATCGATCTTAAGGATCCCAACCAGTATTTCTTCGCCCAGGTCATCGCCATGCATGACCATGACGTCATCTACGTCGCCAACGCGCCGTCGGTCGAGCTCGACAAGTTCCTGGGCATTATCGCCAAGGCCATCGTGACCAGCAGAGGCGCCCTCAGCGTCAGCAACCAGTTCTGATGTCGCGTTTTGTGCGCCGGCCTTCGGGGCGGGCAGTCGTGCATGCGGCCTGCTTGTCGCGGCGTGGAAGAACATGACCCGACCCCGCCATTCCCGCTATAGTCGATGCCATGACAATCGGGGGTAAGGCGTGGTCCGGAATTTCTGGCGATTGTTGAGGGGCGACCAGGCGTCGGACAAGCGGCAAATCGCGGGCGCGCTTGACGGATGCATCGACGGGGTGTGGCAGGGCTGGGCGCTCGACCAGGCGATGCCGGGGCGAGCGCTGACCGTAACGGTCGTTACCGCTGCTGGCCGCCGTTTCGATATCCGCGCCGACCACTACCGCGCCGATGTGCATCGCTGCATGCCGGGCCACGGCTACTACGGCTTTCGGGTGCCCGACCGGTTGCTGGCCGGCGAGGCACCGGCCGAGGTGCTGATCGACGGCCTTGCCTTGCCGTTCAGCGCCGCCGGCAAGGAGCGGCGATGACCCGCATCGCCTTCATAGATGCGCCCCATCGCGACGGCTGGCGACACACCGGCGCCCTGGCCGAGCTTGCAAGCGTGGCGGGAGAACTGGCGCGACGCGGCCATGAGGTCTCGGTCGCGGGCTTTGCCCACTGGGAACTGGGGCACAAGACCTGGCCCAGGGCCGTGCGGCGGCGGACCATACCACTGATCGAACGCCCGGCCATCGAAGTGGCACCCGGCGGCCTGGAGAACGGGCGCGTGGCCTATGATGCCTTGTGCGTCGCCCAATGGCTCGATGACAATAGCGTCGATGTCGTGGTGACGCCGGAATTCTCAGGGTTGGCTGCTTATCAGGCCATGGCATCGGCCGCCTGCCCGAAGGCCGGGGACCCGGCGGTGATCGTGTGGGCGAGCGGCGGCACGCGGGCCATGTTGCTGAGCGAGCGCCGGCCGGCCCGGCTGGTCGATCTGGTGTGTGATGCCCTGGAACGCGCAACGCTGGCGGCGGCCGATGCGGTCATTGTGCCACGAGGGTCCAAAAGAGCGGTGGCCGCGAAGCTTGCCTTACCCGTGCTGGCGCCGGGCGCCGAACCCGGTCGGTCATCGCGCCGGCGGCGTGAAATTGCCGATATCGCCCTCATCGGCCCCGTGAGCGAGGCGGCCGGTGCCTTGAGCTTCATGGATGCAATCGAGAGGCTGCAGGGCGAAAACCTGCTGGCTGGCTGCAGCGTCACCTTTATCGGCCCGGTCCGCGACGCGGGGAAGGGATTGACTTGCGCTACCATCGCAGTGCGGGCCGCCAAGTGGAATTTTAAATGGCAGCTCATGAACGATGTGTCGGCGAGCGATGCCCTTGCGCTGATGTCGGAGCCGCAGCGCCTGTCGGTTTTCGCCGGTTGCGAGGACGCATTTCCCGGCCTGCTTGCCGGTGCCCTTGAAAGGGGCGCCGCGGTGATCGCCCGGCACACTCGCTTGACCCGCGCCCTGGTCGCGTCCGGCAGCCCCTCAGGCGGTCTCTATCCACCCGGCCCCGGCGGGCTGGCGCGGGCGATCGCGGCGGGCCTTGCTGACCCGTCAACGCTGCTGATGCGGTCGGCAGTCGCCGCCGGTGAGGGGGTGGCCCAGTGGGCCGATGCGCTGGAGGATCGCGGGCGAAAGCAGCCCGTCACCAGGCGACCGCGGCGGGCCGGCAGGCCAAGGGTGAGCGTATGCGTGATCCATCGCGATCGCCCGCAATTGCTACAACGCGCGCTTGCCAGCATCGACGATCGTCCGAGCGAGGTCGAGATCGTCCTTGTGGATGACGCGAGCATGACCCCCGAGGCCCACGCACTGCTTGCAGAACTTTCTTCCGGAAACAATCACAAGTCGTTGAAAATAATACGGAACAGGCAAGCGTTGTTCCCTGCTGCGGCCCGCAACCGGACCGCAGAAGAGGCGACGGCGGATTGTCTGGTGTTTCTCGATGATGACAATTGGCTGCTGGACGGCGGGCTCGACCGGCTGTGCGCAGGCGTGACCAGCGGGCGCTATGATGTTGTCACCTCGGCACTCGAGGTTGAGCAACCGGGGACAGAACCCGGCCGACCGTCCCTGCGTGTGGCATTTCTCGGTGATGCCGGGGTTGCCGGCCTTGTCTACAACGGTTTTGGCGACGCCAGTCTCGCCATTGACCGCAAGGCCTTCGAGCGCATCGGCGGCTTTCCCGACGAGGGCGCACTGGCGCCCGGCGAGGATTGTGGAATGCCCCCCATGAAGTGGTCCACCCACTGGGATAGATTTATCCCGTCAAG
>CAZMSA010000057.1:0-19155 GCA_964568825.1 uncultured Rhizobiaceae bacterium
TGCCGGTGCTTGAGGTGTGGAAGGCCAATACGGTGATGTTCGTCAAGCGCTCGCTTGCTTCGGGTTACGCCGGGATCGACAACACGCTGTTTTATCGCGACAATACGCTGATGCTCCTGGGCGACGCCAAGAAAATGTGTGAGGAAATCGTCAAGGCGATGTGACGGCGGCCGTTGCAGGTGCGACCCGCTTCAGATCAGCGTGCAATTGGGTGGTGACACCCAATTGCATAAAAACTGATCGATTCCAGGAAGTTGAGCATGATGTTTTCCGAAAAGTGGTTTCCACTTTTCGCACAGCATGCTCCAGGGGGCTTGAGCGGGAAGGTAGGGGCAATAGGGGCGCCTGATGCAGCCAGTGTTCATTCTGTCGTCCGAGGCCAGCGGAACGCCGGCGCTCGTTCAGGTGCTCAACGCCAACGGCGTGACCTGCCTGGGGGCGGCCTTCGACATCGACAATCGCTACGAATACGCGCTCGCTCACTTCCTGGAGAGCCGCAATGTAGGCGCGGCCGAACTGATCGCCGCGCCGGACGCGGTGCTGGAAGAATATCTGACCTATTGCGCCGAACTGGTGCGCAGCGAGCACTTCTGCCTCGATGTGGACATCGATTTCGTGAATCTTTTCAACGGCCGTGCCTTCAGCATAGGGCAGCGGCCACGTCTCGCCGACTTCATCCGTGAGCGGCAGTTCCGCGTGGTCCATTTCAGCCATCGGGGCGTGTTCGAACAGGCGGTGCGGCTGCAATTGCGGCAGGACGCTCGGACTGCCCCGGGGGCGGCCGGAACCGCGAGCAGGAATTCTGAACCCTTTGTCCTCAACATCCCGCAATGCGCGCGTCGGTTGCAGCTGAGCGCCGGCATTGCCAAACGCATGGAGGCCTGGTTCAAAGGGTATGAGAACCAGGCCGAGCTGATTTATGAAGATGTGTTCGAGCAAGACCGTGTGAGCGAGGCCGGCGCCGGCCTGCTGGGGGGGCTGTTCGGCTGCGAGATCGCCGATCGCACCCTGCACGGGGCGGGCGCTGGCGCCATTGGGCTGGTGAGCAATGCCGCGGAGGTCATCGAGGCCTTTGCCGGCAGCCCCTATGCCGAAGAGGTGCAACGGGTGCTCGATTCCGGGAACGCGCCATAACCACGCCATGCCTTCGTGCGATAGCGTGGACCCATGAACATCATCCTTTCGCTGGCGGTGATCTATGGCGGCGTGGCGGGCGGCGCCTATGGCCTTCAACGGCGGCTGCAATACCACCCCGACACGCGGCTGTTCGAGCCTGAAGATGTTGGCCTTGCCGGATTTTCCCGGGTGGCGGTGCCGACGCCGGATGGCTTGCGGCTGGTCGCCTGGCAGGCCCCCGCCCGCGAAGACCGGCCGGTCATCGTCTATCTGCAAGGCAACGCCGAGGGGCTGGCGGCGCGTTATGAGCGCTTCCGGCTGTTCCATCATTCGGGCTTCGGGGTCCTGGGACTGGGCTATCGCGGCTTTTCCGGCTCGCCGGGGACGCCCAGCGAGGTGGGCCTTGCCATCGATGCCGAGGCTGCCGTCGGCTTTCTTGAAGCGGCTGGCGTTCAAGCCTCGCGCATCGTCGTCTATGGCGAGTCGCTGGGGACCGGGCTAGCCATCCGCCTGGCGGCAGAGGGGCGGGCCGCGGCGGTCATTCTCGAATCACCCTTTACCTCGGCCGTCGACGTGGCGCGACGGACTTACTGGTTTCTGCCGGTCAGCCTGTTGATGAAGGACCAGTTCCGTTCCATTGCCCTGGCGCCCCGGGTTACCATCCCGGCCTTCGTCTTCCACGGGACCGCCGATCAGGTGGTGCCGTTTGCGCAGGGCGAGGCGATCCATGCCGCGCTCGGGGGACCGAAGGCGTTCCATGCCATCGCCGGCGGTACCCACGTGGCGCCGCTGACCGAGCCCTTGTGGGATCTCATCGAGGGCTTCATCAAGCGTTACGCACCGCCCACGCCGTGATCGCTGAAGTGGCTGCGGGAAAATCGCATCCGGTCTATAGTGGCGAGACAGCGGTTGTGTCCGACCTTTGAGTCGATTGGCCATTGCCCGCGCCGGGGCGCATCAGGGAGCGCGTTTCATCCAGGTGTGCAGATGGGTCGTCTACCGGGGGCGCCCGGTCTATCTGGATACGCTGGTCACCGAGCCGTCCCATTCCCTGGTCGCCCAGTCGCTCAAGGCCAACGAGGCCAAGATCGAGACCAACGGCGACGGGTTCGGCGTCGGCTGGTATGGCGCGCGCGAGGAGCCGGGGCTTTTTCGCGAGCCGTTTCCGGCCTGGAACGATGATAATCTCAAGAGTCTGTGCCGGCAGATCGTTTCGCTGTTCTTCTTTGCGCATGTGCGCTCTTCAACCGGCACCGCGGTATCGCGGGCCAATTGCCATCCCTTCGTGGTGGGGCGGTGGATGTTCATGCACAACGGTCAGGTGGGCGGTTACCAGCAGGTGCGGCGCAAACTGGAAAATGCCGTGCCCGAGCAATTCTACCGTCACCGTTCGGGCACCACCGACAGCGAATTGCTGTTCCTGATCGCCATTGCGCTGGCGGGCGAGGGCGATGTGGCCGGCGCCATGCGCCAGGCGCTGCGGATGGCTGTCGAGGTGATGGCCGAAGCCGGGACCAGCGAACCCTTGCGCTTTACCGCCGCGCTAGGCAATGGCGAGACGCTGCATGCCTTTCGCTATGCCAGCGACGGGCTTGCCCCGAGCCTCTACTACAAATGTACCGACGGCGGGGTGGTGGTGGTCTCCGAGCCGCTCGACAGCGATCAGTCCGGCTCGTGGGTGAAGGTGCCGCAAGGTGCCGCGCTCAGCTTCACCCCCGCCACCGATTGCGAGCCGGTGATCAGCGAGTTCGCCCTCTGAGGTCCCGGATCCCGAGTGCCGGTTGACGAGCGGCCAATTGCGGAACAGCCGCTCGAATTCCAGGCAATCGATCGGCTGTTGCGCAATTGGGCAACACCACCCAATGGCAGGCTGATCCGGGTGGCCGGAGACCGATGTCAGACAGTTCGGCTAAAAGGTGGCTACTTCGCCGCGCGGCGTGCCGGGGGAGCGGCGCCGGGGGCCATGCCTTCGCGCTGCAGGCGCTTGCGGGCAAGCTTGCGGGCCCGGCGGATGGCCTCGGCCTTTTCGCGGGCGCGCTTTTCCGAGGGCTTCTCGTAATGGGAGCGCAGCTTCATTTCCCGGAAAATGCCTTCGCGCTGCATCTTCTTCTTGAGAGCCCTCAGGGCCTGGTCGACGTTGTTGTCGCGTACGATAACCTGCAAGTGAAATCACCCCTATGGTGCTTGGCAGTTGTTGTTCCGATTACAAATGGCAGGGCTCGCCGGATGCACGACCCTGCCGGATCGGGCAAGCCCGGTCCGTATGGGCGGCGGTGATAACAGAAAGGCCGGGGCCTGTCGAGGGAATTGCGCGTAAAAGTGGGGCAGGCGCAAGTCACCTGCCCCTCACTGTGGGCGATGTCTAGCGCCGCAGGGTTTCCATGGCGGCGGCCGATTTGGCGAGGCGCACCAGGTTGATGAACTCGCTGCGATAGCCGAATTCGTCGGGGCCCTTGGCGCTCTGGGCGAGTTTCACCACGTCGTCGTAGGTATAGCTGCCGGTATAGCGCCCGCCCTTGAGGAGTTGTCCGAAAGCCGCAACGGCGGTGGCAAAGCGCGCCTCGCGCGGCGCCGAAGCGACGGCATTGCTCTCATCGGCGGTGGTGATGGGGGTGGTGATCAGTTTCGAGGTGTTGCTGCCGGGCAGCTTGTAGCGAATCTTCAAGAAGGCATATTCGTTACCCTTGCCCTCGGGAGCGGGCTTTGCCTCTTGGTAGCGCAAGTCGTCCACCAGCTTGGCCGCGGAACCCTTCGGCGTGATCTCGTAGATCGCCGTCACCGTATGGCCGGCGCCGATATCACCGGCATCCACCTTGTCGTTGTTGAAGTCCGCGCGCTTCAACAGGCGCGTTTCGTAGCCGATAAGGCGGTATTCGGAGACCGTCTGCGGGTTGAACTCGACCTGCAGCTTCACATCGTTGGCGATGGTGAAGAGCGTCGATCCGGCCTCCTCCACCAGCACCTTCCTGGCCTCATTGAGATTGTCGATGTAAGCCGCATTGCCGTTGCCGTTCTGGGCCAGCGCCTGCATTAACTGGTCATTGTAGTTGCCCATGCCGAAGCCCAGCACCGACAGGTAGACGCCGGACTGGCGCTGGCGTTCGACAAAGCCTTTCAGTTCGGCAGTATCGGTGATGCCGACGTTGAAATCGCCATCGGTGGCGAGGATCACCCGGTTGAGGCCGTGCTTGTCGAAATTCTGTTCGGCCAGCCTGTAGGCCTGGCGGATGCCCTCGGCCCCGGCGGTGGAGCCGCCGGCGGAGAGATTGTCGAGGGCAGCGAGGATTTTTGCCTTGTCGCCGGCCCTGGTGGGCTGCAGCACCGTGCCGGCACTGCCGGCATAGACGACGATGGAGATGGTGTCGTCGGGCCTGAGCGACGATAGCAGCATGCGGAAGGCGTTCTTCAACAACGGCAGCTTGTCGGGCGCGTCCATGGAGCCCGAGGTGTCGATGAGGAAGACCAGGTTGGCGTGCGGCCGCTGGGCGGCGGGCAGGGTGTAGCCCTTGATGCCGATGTGGATGAGCTTGGTGTGGGTGTTCCACGGGGTCGGGTAGACCGCGACCGAGGCCTTGAACGGGGCTTCGCGGTCGGCCGGGGCAGCATAGTCATAGGGGAAATAGTTGATCATTTCCTCGACCCTGACGGCGTTCTTTTGCGGCAGCAGGCCGCGGTTGAGTGAGGCGCGCATGAAGGCATACGAGGCGGTATCGACGTCGATGGAAAAGGTCGAGACCGGATCCTCGGCCACCTCTTTCACCGGGTTGGGGGTGATGTTGGAGAACTTGTCGCGACCCTGGTCGAGATATTGCGGTACCGGGGGTGCATCGCGGCGCAGGCTCTCGGCCGCCATCGGCGCCGGGGCGACGATGCCACCCAACTGGCGAGCATACGCCTTGGGCGCGGCTGAGTCCTTGCCGGCGTCAAAGGCGAAGACCTGATTGCGGGCAATGGCCGGCTGATCGCCGGGGACCAGACGCGGCGCCGGCACGTTGGCCAGCGTATCGGCTGAAACCTTCTTGTCGGCAAACAATTCCTTGCGCTTGGCGAGTTGACCTTGTGCTTGCCCCTTAAGGGCAAGCTCGGCCGCCTGCTGCTTGACCGACGCTTGGCTGGTTGTGAGGCTTTGCGCCGGCTTGGAGGTCATAGGGGGGCGGAATTGCGGGGTGTTGACGATGGCCAGCGCCAGCGCGGCAAGGCTTACGCCACCGGCGAGCACCAGGGGAAGGCGGGAGTGGGTCAGTTGCATGGATCGTCTCCTGAAGAGCGTTTGAAGGAACGTGATGCCCCGTCCCTTCAGACGCTCCCCGACTGGCGATCCTTGGCGCTCATCGGAAGTTTTCTCATCAAAAGCCTTCAGCGCGGCATCGATTGCCGCCCGGCGCGCGCCCGGACGTGGCCCGATGGGGCCGGCATCGGCGAATGCCTTCTTCAGGCGGTCCAGTTCATCGGTCATCTTCGTCACCCTTCAGCGCCCGCAGTTTCTTGCGCACCTAGTGCATGCGCCACGAAACGGTCGCTTCCTTTACGCCCAGAATTTCGCCCGCCTCGGCATGGCTCAGGTCCTCGGCGACCACTAAAAGCGCTGTCTCGCGCAAGGTGTCATCGAGGGCACCCAGCGCCTCGTGGAGCCAGCAGCGCCGGCCGGCCGCCTCGCGGTCATCGGCTCTGGTGAGGGCCGAAACTTCCGCAAACGCCACCCCCAGCGAGCCGAGCGCGGCCTGGCGGCGAAAGCGGTCGCGGCAGGCATTCAGCACCACCCGGTAGAGCCAGGTTGAAAAGCGCGCCTCGCCACGGAACGAGGCGAGCTTTCGCGGCAGGCCGACGCAGACGTCCTGGGCAATGTCCTCGGCGTCGGCGGCATGGCCGCAAAAGCGATAGGCGAGCCGGTAGATCAGGTCGTAGTGGCGCTCCAGCAAGAGGCCAAAGGCCTCGCGCTCGCCATCACGGGCTCTCAATGCCAGCTCTGAGTCGCTCATCGTCATCTCTGTCTTTCGGACATTAGACGCAACGCGCGCGGCCATTCCTTGGCCGGGCCTGAAAAAAATTTCCGTCGGGGCTGGTGGGTCTCAGGCGCAGCGGGTCGTCAGGCGGGTGACGTGGCCCATCTTGCGGCCGGGCCGCGCCTCGGCCTTGCCGTAGATGTGCACGGCTTCGCCGGCGGCGGGGGGCCGAGTCTCCCAGCCCTCGATGTCGGTGCCGATGAGGTTTTCCATCACCGCATCGCTGTGGCGGCAGCAATCTGCGAGGGGCCAGCCGGCGACGGCGCGCATATGCTGCTCGAACTGCGATGAGGCGCAGGCATCGATGGTCCAATGGCCGGAATTGTGTACGCGCGGGGCGAACTCGTTGACGAGCAGGCGTTCCTCGCCTTGTTGCTCCACCACGAAGAATTCGACCCCCATGACGCCAACATAATCCAGCGCATCGAGCATCGAAAACGCCGTGGCGCGGGCCGCGTCGGCGGTCTTGACGGATAGGCGGGCGGGCACCGTCGTGGTGTGGAGGATGCCTTGGCGGTGGACGTTTTCGCCGATGTCGTAGGCTGCCTTTTGCCCGTTCACGCCGCGCGCACCGACCACCGAAACCTCGCGGGCAAAGGGGACGAAGCCTTCATAGATGAGTTCCGATCCGCCCATGGCCGTCCAGGCCGCCATGAGGCTTTCGGCATCGGCGATGCGTGTCTGGCCCTTGCCGTCATAGCCGAGACGGCGGGTCTTGAGGATGCCGGGAAAGCCGATAGCACCAGCTTCCTTGGCCAGTGCTTCGGCGGTTTCGGCCACGGCGAAGGGGGCAGTTGCGATGCCGAGATCGTTGAGGAAGCGCTTTTCAGTCAGTCGGTCCTGCGAGATTTCGAGCGCCCGGGCCGGAGGAAATGCTGCGCACCGGCCCTCGATCGCCGCGATGGCGGCGGCGGGGACGTTTTCGAATTCGTAGGTAACGACGTCGCAACGAGCGGCAAAGCGCGCAAGGGCGGCCGCATCGCTCCATGTCCCTTCGGCGTGGGCGGCGGCGACGTCGAAGGCCGGATTGTCGCCGGCGGGTGAATAGATGCAGCATTTGAGCCCGATGCGAGCCGCGGCCATGGCCAGCATGCGACCGAGCTGGCCGCCACCCAGGATGCCGATGGTGGCGCCGGGCGGCAGCGGCCGGTGTTCAACCCTCATCGACGGGCCGTTCGGCGACGGCTTTGGTCTGGGCCTGGCGCCAGGCATCGAGGCGCCCGGCCAGTTGCGGGTCCGAAAGGGCAAGCACGCTGGCGGCGATGAGGGCGGCGTTGATGGCGCCGGCCTTGCCGATGGCAAGCGTCCCGACGGGAACGCCGGCCGGCATCTGGACGATGGACAGGAGGCTGTCCTCGCCTTTCAGGGCATGGCTCTCGATGGGGACGCCAAACACCGGCAGGCTGGTCATGGAGGCCGTCATGCCGGGCAGATGGGCAGCCCCGCCGGCGCCGGCGATGATCACCTTGAAGCCGGCATCGCGGGCGCCGGTGGCAAAGCGGTAGAGCCGGTCGGGGGTGCGGTGGGCCGAGACGATCAGCGCCTCGTGGCCGATGCCCAGCGCCTCAAGTGTTTCGGCGGCGTGGCGCATGATCTGCCAGTCGGACTGGCTGCCCATGATCACGGCGACCGGGGTGGAGGTGGTATCCGGCATGGCGTCCGTTGGTTGCACCCTGAAAGGCCGGCCGCGGCCGGCGAAGGGGCGGATTATATGGTGCGGCTACGAAATCGCAACGGATGGTGGTGTATTTTATTGCCGTGACAGATCATCGTCGGATCGTCGCGCTGGTCGGGGGGCTCATATGACGAAGCAACAAGAAGACGAGATCGCGCGGCTCACCGCCCGGCTGGCGGCTGCCGAGGCGCGCATTGCCGAACTCGAGGGCCTTGCCGACCATGATGGGCTGGTGCCGGTTCTCAACCGCCGCGGCTTCGTGCGCGAGATCGAGCGGGCGATTGCCGCGGCCGCGCGCTATGCCAGACCGGCGACGCTGGTCTATATCGACCTTGTCGGCTTCAAGCGGGTGAACGACGAATTCGGCCATGCCGCCGGCGATGCCGCGCTGGTGCAGGTGGGGCGGGTGCTGGCGGCCTCGACGCGGGCCAACGACGCGGTGGGGCGGCTGGGGGGCGATGAATTCGGCGTGGTGCTGGAACAGTGTGCGCCTGCCGCCGGCGAGCGCATCGCGGCGCGTCTGGCCGCCGCCATCGCCGCCACGCCCGTCGCGCATGCCGGGGTCCCCGTCACCATCACGGCCTCGGTGGGTGTTGCCGACATCGCCGCGGCCGGCGGTGCCGCCGTGGCACTCGAGCGCGCTGACAAGGCGATGTATGCGGGCAGGCGCTCCGCGCTCAGGCAATGATGTCGGGGTGAAGCTTGTTGTCGAGGATGCGAATCATGTCCTTGAGGGCCAGCTTCTGGCGCTTCAGGCGGCGCAACTGCAACTGATCGGCGGTGCCCGAATCCTCAAGCGTCGCGACGGCGAGGTCAAGGTCGCGGTGCTGCTTGCGCAGTTCGATGAGCTTGAGCCGCAATTCGCTGTCGGGAAAGTCCATGAAGCTCACTTTTGAGGCCTCCATCCCCAAATAGCGGCAGCTTGGCGCGCCAAGTCAAGCCCTAGGTGTGAGGGCATCAACAAGAGCGCGCCGGAGTTCACAACCTTTCCACGATGACACCTCACACGGTTCGACAAACGCCACCATTTGTGGCAAACTTTTCGCGTTGGTTCCACCACCAATCGGAGGTCCGAATGTCACTTCAAACGCATCTCAGCGAGTTGTCCGCCAAGCACCAGGCTTTAGAGACGCAGATCGAGGAAGCCTTACTGCATCCGAGCGTCGATGACCTGCTGATTGCTGAACTGAAGCGCAAGAAGCTGCGAATAAAAGACGAGATTACAAAGATTGAGGCCGAACTCGGCACCCACTGACAGCGGTCCAGGCTCGATCGATCGATAGGGGACAGCCCCCTTCTGCAGACGCCGCCCGGCAGTGGGCGGTTGATGGTGTCGTCATCACCGTCAAACCGGCTGCACACCCCCTGACATGCAATCGTCACTGGCCAGGGCCGGGCGCCCGCATCAACCTGTAATTGGGTAATTCCATCTAATTGCAGAAACGCTGATCAATTCCTTGGAATTTGAGCATGATGCCCGGCTTGAAGTTCACGCGCCTGCATGCTATTTAATCAATCGATTGATTAAATCCAGCGAGATTCGGCATAGCCCCTCCAGTGGAACGACCAGCATCCGATGCAACCCGCCAGGCGCTCGTCGAAGCCGCCCTCGACGGTTTCGGTGTCAAGGGTTACGAAGGCACCTCGACCCGCAACATCGCCCGGGCGGCGAAGACCAACATCGCCTCCATCGCCTATCACTTCGGCAGCAAGGAGGGCTTGCGGCGGGCCTGTGCCGAGTTCGTCGTCTCAACCATCCGCTCGGTTGCCGATGCGGTGCTGGCGCCGGAGGACGAGGCGGCCTTTGCCGCGCTCGATCGCGACGTGGCGCGCCAGCGCATCACCGCCATCTTCGAGCGCATGGCCGGCTTCATCCTCACCAATCCGCGCGCCAATCTGGTGGCACGCTTCATGCTGCGCGAGATGATCCAGCCCTCGATGGCGCTCGACATCATCTATGGCGGCATCATCGAGCCCACCCACAAGCGGCTGTGCCGGCTGTGGGCGGTGGCGACCGGCGGCGAGGCGGAAAGTGAGGCGACCCGGCTTGCCGTCTTTGCGCTGATGGGCCAGGTCCTGTATTTCCGCATCGGCCGCGAAATCGTCGTCAGGCGCATGGGCTGGGAACAACTCGGGACCGCTGAGGCGCAAGCGATCGCCGCCCTGCTGAAAGGCAATATCGACCACCTCATCGAGGCGAGCGAGGAGCCGATGCCATGATGCAGTTCGTGTGTGCCTTGCCGCTCATTGCCGGCCTACTGAGCCCCTGCGCGGCCCCGCCGCCGCTGGCGGTCGGCTATGTTGAGGGAGAGTATGTGTTGCTGGCGCCCATCGACGTCGCCCAGGTAACGAGTGTCAACGTCAAGCGCGGCCAACACGTCACGCCGGGCCAGGTGGTGGCGCAACTGGAAGACAAGGATGCCCAGATCGCGGTCCACAACGCTTCGGCGGCGTTGCTGGGGGCCGAGGCCAGCCTGGCCGATCTCAGGCTAGGCAAGCGGCCGGAGGAAATCGCCGTCCTCGAGGCCCAGCTCAACTCCGACAAGGCCGAAGAGGCCCAGGCGCTTTTGACCTTCAACCGTCAGGCCGATCTGGTGAAGCGCGGTGCAACGCCGCAGGCCAACGTTGACAGTGCCCAGACCGCGCTGGAGACGGCGCGTGCCAAGGTGGCGGAACAGAAAGCCGCCCTTGATGTCGCCCGGCTGCCGGCCCGCCCGGACCATATCCTTGCCGCGGAAAACAGCGTCAAGCAGGCCCGCGCGGCGCTCGATCAGGCGAAATGGCGCCTCGCCCAGCGTACCCTGCACGCATCGGCTGCGGGCGACATCAACGATGTCATCCGCCGTCCCGGCGAGATCGCCGGCCCCAGTGCGCCGGTCCTGTCGCTGCTGCCGGTAGGGGCGCGAAAGCTGATGGTCTATGTGCCCGAGACGGCGCTCGCCAGACTCAAGGTCGGCGAGATGCTGAGCGTCCACTGCGACGGTTGTGGCGATGCCGCCCGCGCCCGCATCAGCTACATCTCGCCCGAACCCGAATTCACCCCGCCGGTGATCTATTCGCTGCAGCGGCGGCAAAAGCTCGTCTATCTGGTGGAGGCGCGGCCCGAACCGGGGGCGGAGATGTTGAAGCCTGGCCAGATCGTCGATGTCGATATCGCCCGGTAGGATCCGATGACCGCCATCGACGTCAGGGACCTCACCAAGCGTTTCGGCGCCAACACGGTCGTCGACCATGTGTCGATGAAGGTGGAAGAAGGCGAGATCATCGGCTTCCTGGGTCCCAACGGCTCCGGCAAGACCACCACCATCCGCATGATGTGCGGCCTTCTGACCCCGGACGAGGGCTCCGGTACGGTGCTTGGCTATGACGTGATCAACCAAAGCCGGCTGATCAAGACCGAAGTCGGTTACATGACCCAGCGCTTTTCTTTCTACGAGGACCTGACGATTGCCGAGAATCTGCAATTCGTCGCCCGCCTCTACCGCCTGAAGGACCTGCAGGCGAAAGTCGATTCAACGCTTGACCAACTGGGCCTGACGTCGCGGCGTGGCCAGCTTGCCGGCACGTTGTCGGGCGGCTGGAAGCAGCGCCTGGCGCTGGCGGCCTGCATCATGCATTCGCCGCGACTGTTGCTGCTGGACGAGCCCACCGCCGGCGTCGATCCCAAGGCGCGGCGCGAGTTCTGGGACCAGATCCATGCCTTGGCCGGCAAGGGCCTCACCGTTCTGGTCTCCACCCACTACATGGACGAAGCCGAGCGCTGCCACCGCATCAATTACATTTCCTATGGCCGTCTCATCGCCTCGGGCAGCGCAACCGAGGTGGTCGAAGCTTCGGGTCTGCATACCTTCATCGTGCGCGGCCGCGATCCCGATCAACTGGCGGCGCGTCTTCGCGGCCGGCCGGGCATCAAGCAGATCGCGCTGTTCGGGGCGGCGCTGCATGTGGTGGGTAGCGACGAGGCGGCGCTGGGCCAGACCATGAAGGCCCTGGCGCGCGAGCCCGGCATCAAGGTCGAGGAAGGCGAAACCAGCCTCGAAGACGTGTTCATCAAGTTGATGGGCGAGGTCCAGGACAACTTCCAATGAGCCGCTTTTTCTCATTCGCGCGCCTCGGCGCCATGCTGGCCAAGGAATTCATCCAGATGCGGCGCGACCGTATCACCTTCGCGATGATGCTGGGCGTGCCGCTGCTGCAGCTTGTGCTGTTCGGCTATGCCATCAACAACGACCCCAAGCAGTTGCCGGCGGCGCTGCTTGTCATGAGCCACGACCGCTACAGCCGCGCCATCGTCACGGCGCTGGAGATGACCGGCTATTATCGCTTCGATCATGTGGCCACCAGCGCAGCGCAGGCCGATCAGCTTCTGGCCACCGGCGAGGTCGCTTTCGTGGTCACCATCCCGTCCGACTTCGGCGTCCGTGTCGACCGCAAGGATCATCCGGTCATCCTGGTGGAAGCCGATGCCACCGATCCGGCGGCCGCCAGCGGTGCCATCAGCACGCTCGGCACCGTCGCCAGCCAGGCGCTCTTGAGGGAGCAGGGCCTCGAAGCCCAGGCGGCGGTCACCGCGACGCAGAATCTCGATGTCATCGTCCACCGCCGCTACAACCCGGAAGGCATCTCGCAATACAACATCGTGCCCGGCCTCCTGGGGGTCATCCTGCAGATGACCATGGTGATGATGACTGCCATGGCGTTGACGCGCGAGCGCGAGCGCGGCACCATGGAAAATCTTCTGGCCATGCCGGCGACGGCGGGCGAGATCATGCTGGGCAAGATCCTGCCCTATCTGGTGGTGGGGGCGGTGCAGGTGAGCGTGGTGCTGACCGCGGCCAAACTGCTGTTTGCGGTGCCGTTCGTGGGCAGCGCCTCGCTCCTGGTAGGCAATATTCTGGCCTTCGTGCTGGCCCTCGTGCTGCTCGGCTATACCTTTTCCACCATCGCCCGCACCCAGATGCAGGCGATGCAGCTCACCTTCTTCTTCTTCCTGCCGTCGATCCTCCTGTCGGGTTTCATGTTCCCTTATCGCGGCATGCCGGGCTGGGCGCAGACGCTGGGCGAACTCCTGCCGCTCACGCATTTCCTGCGGATCATCCGCGCGGTGATGCTCAAGGGGGCGACCTGGGAGGCGATATCAAGCGAAAGCCTGGCGCTCGGCGCCTTTGTCGTCGTCTATGCGGTGCTGGCACTGATGCGCTTCCAGCGGACGCTGGACTGACCCAATCCGGGGCCGCTCAAATGGCCTGCTCGACCTCGGGTGCCAATTCCTTGACCGCCTTCCTGGGGCCGGGCATTTCGGGATAGATCGACAGGGCGCGGCGATAGGCTTTTAGCGCCTCGCGCTTCTTGCCCAGTTCCTGGTAGATCATGCCGCGTCCGGCGAGCGCGCCGAAGTGGCGGGGTTCGAGTTTCAGCACCTGATCGATGTCGGCCAGCGAATGATCGAACTCACGCATCAGGAAATAGACGGTGGCGCGCTTGTTCCAGGCCTCGGCGAAATCGGGCTTCATCTCGATGACGGTATCGAGGATGGCGATGGCTGTCGGGTAGGCCTGGGCTTTCATGGCGGCCACGGCCTGGACCAGCAGCAGATCGGCGCTGGGACTGCCGGAATGGCTCCAGGCCTTCCAGATTGCCGCTTCGATGAGCTTGGCCTGATCGGCGTTGTGGGTTCCGTGCAGCAGGCCGAACAGGCGATCAAGGAGGGCGGGCCTGGAAAGGTCCGGTGTCTTGGTGTCGGGCATCTTGGCGTCGGGCTGGGTTTGCGCCGCAAGGCCCGGCAGCGTGGTGGCTGACAGGGCCATGCCCACAAGCGCGGCCGCGAAGGTGGCGGAACGGATCATGGGGTGGAGTCTACACCCCATCCGGCGCCGCGCAACACGAAACACCGCGCAAAGAAGCCTCTTCACGCGGCATTGATCGGCGGCGAACCTTACCGGCTCTCAGCCCTGGCGGGCCTTGAAGCGAGGGTTGACCTTGTTGATGATGTAGAGACGGCCGCGGCGGCGCACGATGCGGTTGGCGCGATGGCGCCCGGCCAGCGACTTCAGGGAATTGCGTACTTTCATGGCACTGGACCCGATCGATTGCATTGCCGCCAGCGATGGCGGCGTGAATTGGTGACGGTGATATAGGGGGGCGAACCTCAACCTGTCAACCGCTTTGGGCCATTGACGATGGCGGTGAGGACATGGCCAATGGCGGCCATGGAAATGGACCTGACCGTTGCTGCGCTGGTTGTCGGCCTCGCCCTGATGGGGGCGATGAGCTATTTGGAGCGGCGTCCGCGCAAGGGTCTCGATCCCAGCCTCCTGCCCACCACCCCGTTCATGTTCGCCGGCGCGCTGGTCGCCATCCTCGCCGCCGTCCACCTGTTGACGGTGCTCGGCATCCAGCTTCCCAAGCGCTGAATCCTTACGCCCTTTCGATCAGGCAGGCGATGCCCTGGCCGACGCCGATGCACATGGTGGCAAGCGCCCTGGCATGACCGCCGCGCTTGAGTTCCAGCGCCGCCGTGCCGGCCAGCCGGGCGCCCGACATGCCCAGGGGGTGACCCAGCGCGATGGACCCACCATTGGGATTGACGTGGGCCCCGTCGTCGGGAAGCCCGAGCATGCGCAGCACCGCCAGGGCCTGGGCGGCGAAGGCCTCGTTCAGTTCGATGATATCGATGTCGGCGATGACGAGCCCCATGCGGGCGAGCAGCTTGTTGCTGGCCGGGGCCGGGCCGATGCCCATCACCCGCGGTTCGACGCCGGCGACCGCCGCACCCGTCACCCGGGCGATCGGATCGAGCCCATGTGTCTTGATGGCGCGCTCGGACGCCACGATGAGGGCCGCTGAACCGTCATTGACGCCGGATGCATTGCCGGCGGTGACGGTGCCGTCCTTGCGGAACGGGGTGGCAAGCCTTGCCAGTTGCTCCACCCCGGTGCCGGGGCGGGGGTGTTCATCCTTGTCGACGATCAGCGGATCGCCCTTCCTTTGGGGAATGGCGACAGGCTCGATCTCGGCGGCGAGGCGGCCGTTTTCCTGAGCCGCGACGGCGCGGGCCTGGCTGCGGGCGGCAAAGGCGTCCTGGTCGGGGCGGCTCACCTGATAATCGGCGGCGACGTTTTCGGCGGTCTCCGGCATGGAATCGATGCCGTACTGCGCCTTGAGTGCCGGGTTGACGAAGCGCCAGCCGATGGTGGTGTCGTAGATCTCGGCGTGGCGCGAAAAGGCGGCATCGGCCTTGGGCATGACGAAGGGCGCGCGTGACATCGATTCGACCCCGCCGGCGATGATGAGATCAGCCTCGCCCAGACGAATGGCGCGGGCCGCCATGGCCACCGCATCGAGGCCGGACCCGCACAGCCGGTTGACAGTGGCACCGGGCACCGAGACCGGCAGGCCGGCCAGCAAGGCGGCCATACGGGCGACGTTGCGGTTGTCTTCGCCGGCCTGGTTGGCGCAGCCAAAGAGCACGTCGTCGAGGGCTGCCCAGTCAACCTTTTTATGCCGCGCCATCAGCGCCTTGATGGGGTGCGCCGCCAGATCGTCGGTCCTGACGCTTGACAGCGCCCCGCCGAAACGCCCGATGGGGCTCCTGACATAGTCGCAGATATAGGCCTCGGACATGAAGGTCTCCCGGGGGTGGATCAACGCACCGCCTTCTATCGCGGCTACCGGATGGCGTGCAAGGTCAGTCCCCCAGCACACCCACCTTCTTATCCGTCATCGCCTCGGTGATCTCGCCGAGGATCAAGGGATCGTCGATGGTGGCGGGCATCTTCCAGGCCTCGCCGTCGGCGATCTTCCTGATGGTGCCGCGCAGGATTTTCCCCGAGCGGGTCTTGGGCAGGCGTTTGACGTGCATCACGGTGCGCAGGGCCGCGACGGCGCCGATTTTCTGGCGCACCAGAGAAACACATTCCTTTTCAACGTCTTCGGCTGTTTTATTGACGCCTGACTTGAGCACGATGAAGCCCACCGGGATCTGGCCTTTGAGCTTGTCGGCGATACCGACGACGGCGCATTCGGCGACGTCCTGGTGGCCCGACAGGACTTCCTCCATGCCGCCCGTCGACAGGCGGTGGCCGGCGACGTTGATGATGTCGTCGGTGCGGGCCATGATGTAGAGGTAGCCGTCTTCGTCCTTGTAGCCGGCGTCCGCCGTCTCGTACCAGCCGGGGAAGTGTTCGAGATAGCTCTTTGTGAAGCGCTCGTTGGCGTTCCACAGGGTTGGCAGGCACCCCGGCGGCAGCGGCAGCTTCACGCAGATGGCGCCGAGGTCGCCCGCCTTTACCGGGTGGGCCCCCTCATCGAGGATCTGCACGTCGTAGCCCGGCATGGGGACGGTGGGGGAGCCGTATTTCACCGGCAATTGCCCCAGCCCCATGGGATTGGCGGCAATCGACCAGCCGGTCTCGGTCTGCCACCAGTGATCGATCACCGGCACCTTGAGGCAATTCTCGGCCCACTGGATGGTGTCGGGATCGGCCCGCTCGCCGGCCAGGAACAGGGTGCGAAACTTTGTGAGGTCGTATTTGCCGATGAAGGTGCCCTTGGGGTCCTCCTTCTTGATGGCGCGAAAGGCGGTGGGGGCGGTGAACAGGGCGACGACGCCATGTTCGGCGATGATCCGCCAGAAGGTGCCGGCATCGGGGGTGCCGACGGGCTTGCCCTCGAACAGGATGGTGGTGCAGCCGTGCAGCAGGGGTCCGTAGACGATATAGGAATGGCCCACCACCCAGCCGACGTCGGAGGCGGCCCAATAGACCTCGCCCGGCTCGACACCGTAGATGTTATGCATCGACCATTTCAGCGCCACCATGTGGCCGCCATGGTCGCGCACCACGCCCTTGGGCTGGCCGGTGGTGCCCGAGGTATAGAGGATATAGAGCGGATCGGTCGCCTTGACGGTGACGCACGGGCTGGTCTTGCCCGCCGCCTTGGCGGCCGCCATGCTGGAGGCCCAGTCGTGGTCGCGGCCGGCCTTGAGGGAGGCTTCGGCCTCGGGGCGCTGGAAGACGATGCAGGCCTCGGGTTTTGCGGTCGCCAGGTCGATGGCCTCGTCCAGCAGCGGTTTGTAGGCGATGACGCGCGCCCCTTCGATGCCGCAGGAGGCCGAGATCATCACCTTCGGCATGGCGTCGTTGATGCGGGTGGCCAGTTCGTTGGAGGCAAAGCCGCCGAACACCACGGAATGGACGGCGCCGATGCGGGCACAGGCCAGCATGGCGATGGCGGCTTCGGGGATCATCGGCATGTAGATGATGACCCGGTCGCCCTTGGCGACGCCGAGGTCCTGCAGCACGGCGCCGAAAGTGGAGACCTCATCGCGCAGTTCGCGGTAGGTGTAGGTCTTCTTGCGGCCGGTGACCGGGCTATCGTAGATGAGGGCCGCCTGGTCGGCGCGGCCGCCTTCGACATGGCGGTCAAGGGCGTTCCAGCAGGTGGAGCATTCGGCCCCCACGAACCAGCGGTCGAGCCCGTCGACGCGGTCATAAACCTTGGTCCACGGTTTCACCCAGTCGATCTCTTCGGCCGCGCCAGCCCAGAAGGCTTGCGGGTCGGCTTTCCAGGCGTTGTAGATTTCGTGATAGCGGCTCACGGCGATTTACCCCTCTGGCGAAGACTGTATGACCTGGCGGCGATATTCGGCTCTTGGGCCGGCGGTTTCAAGCCGACGTTCGGCTGAGCCTTATCGCCGCACCGCTGACGCCCGCATTGAGCCGCCAAGCCGCCATAATCCGGCCTACCTGATCAGCCAATGAGAATCGTCCGTCCATACCTCCGTGGCGGCGTCTCGGACATATGACATGGCCAACCATCTCGGCCGCGACAATCGGGTCGATGTCCTGCGCGGACTGGCGCTGGCGTCGATCTTCATCAACCACATACCCGGCAATTTCTTCGAGCGGCTGACGCACAAGAACTTCGGCTTTTCCGATGCTGCGGAAGTGTTCGTGCTGCTGGCCGGGTTTGCCGCCTCCATGGCCTGGTATCCGGGCTTTGTCGATGGCCGGGCGGGTGAGATGGTCAAACGCATCGTGAAGCGGGCGGGACTGCTTTATGGCTGCCACCTCGCCACGACGCTGATCGCCATCACGCTGTTTGTGCTGGCGGCCGGCGTCACCGGCTGGCCCGGTTATCTGCTGGATGCAGCGCCCGGGCTCTATCTCAACCTGGCGACGGTGGTGTCGAACCCGGCCAAGGGCACCATCGGCCTTCTCACCGGCGGCCACCAGCTTGGCTACTTCAACATCCTGCCGCTGTACATTTGCCTGTTGCTCATGGCGCCTGGCCTTATGCTGCTGGCGCGCACGGGTATTTCGCGGCTGCTGGTGTTCTCGTTCGGCCTGTGGCTCATGGCGGGCTCATTCGGCCTCGACCTGCCAAACTACCCGCGCACCGGCGGATGGTACTTCAATCCGCTCTCATGGCAGTTGTTGTTCTCCATCGGCCTGGCGTTGGGCATCGCGCGGCGCGAGGGCAGGAGCCTCGGCTGGAACCCGGTGGTCTTCACGCTGGCGGCGACCTACGTGGTGTTCGCGGCGGTGTTCGTGCTGGGTGGGATGTGGGCTAGCTGGCCGGTGCTCCACCTGCCGCTGCAGCTTTATCAATTCGACAAGACCTTCGTAGCGGTGCCACGTCTCGTTCACGTCCTGGCGCTGGCTTACGTGGTCATGATGAGCCCGCTCGGGCGCTGGCTTGCACGCATCTCCACCGACAATCCGCTTGCCGTCATGGGGCGCAATGCGCTGGGCGTTTTCTGCTGCGGTTCCCTTCTTTCCATGTGCGCGGCCATCCTCCGCATCGAATGGGGCGGAGGCGTGCTGGTCGATGCGCTGCTCGTAGCGATCGGCCTCGCCATCCAGATCGCCCTTGCCAGCCATCTCGACCGCCGGCGCCACCGCCCGGTGGTGGCTGCCGCCGCTGCTGCCTGAAGCCGGTATGCATGGACAGGCGCGCGGCTTTCTGCTTTCTATCGCCGCGAGGGAACAGCCCTTCGATGCCATGGCCAGGAGACGCAGATGGCGAACAACATGTACGAGACCGATCTCGACCGTAATCCGGCCAACTACCAGCCCTTGACGCCGCTTACCTTCCTCGAGCGCTCGGCCAGCGTCTATCCCGATCACCCCGCCATCATCCACGGCACCCAACGCGTCAGCTATGGCGATTTCTATTCCCGCTGCCGGCGGCTTGCCTCGGCGCTCACCAAGGCCGGCATTGGCAAGGGCGATACGGTCTCGGTGATGCTCGCCAACACGCCGCCGATGCTGGAAGTGCATTACGGGGTGCCGATGATGGGGGCGGTGCTCAACACCCTCAATACCCGGCTCGATGCCCAGATCATCGCCTTTTCGCTCG
>CAZMSA010000058.1:0-19096 GCA_964568825.1 uncultured Rhizobiaceae bacterium
GCCATCCTGGTGGCGCTCGGCAAGGAGCACGCGGGGCTTTTCTCCAACAACGACGAACTCTCCACCCGCCTCACCGAGGCCGGGCTGGCGACGTCAGAAAAGGTCTGGCGCATGCCGCTGGCGCCTGAATACGACAAGCTCATCGATTCAGACATCGCCGACATGAAGAACATCGGCGGACGGCTGGCCGGCTCGATCACCGCCGCCCAGTTCCTGCAACGCTTCGTCAACGATTGCCCGTGGGCGCATCTCGATGTGGCGGGCATGGCGATGGATGCGGTGAAAACCCCCATCAGCCAGTCCTGGGGGCCCGGCTGGGGCGTCAGGCTGCTGGATAAGCTGGTCGCCGATCATTACGAGAAGTAGGCGAGGGGCCGCGTTCGAGCCAAAGAGCATGGCCGGCTTGACCGCCGGCCCTCGCGCGCGCTTTATGGGGCCATGACCGAGGTCCTGTTCTATCATCTCGAGCGCCGACCGCTGGAGGCGGTGTTGCCGCCATTGCTGCAAAAGACGCTGGAGCGCGGCTGGCGGGCGGTGGTCGAGGCGGGAAGCCCCGAGCGGGTGGAATCGCTGTCATCGGCCTTGTGGACATGGCGCGATGAGGCCTTTTTGCCGCACGGCACGCGACAGGACGGGCATGCCGCCCTGCAGCCCATCTGGCTCACCGACACCAACGAAAACCCCAACGGGGCGCAGGTGCTGTTTCTGGTGGACGGTGCGGCGGCAGAGAGCCTTGAGGGACTGGAGCGGGCCATCTATCTGTTCGACGGCAAGGATGCCGCGGCAGTCGAGGCGGCGCGCCAGCGCTGGCGCGAGGCCACAGCAGCCGGTCACGGTGTCACTTATTGGCGTGAGGACGAAAACGGGAAATGGCAGAAAATGGCGTAGAAGACCCCAGCTTCGCCGATCGCCGCGCCATGGCGCGCGCACGGGCCGGCGAACTGCAGCAAAAATTCGAGGGCGACGGAGATCCCATCGGCTGGTTCGATGCGCTCTATCGCGCGGCTGGAGACGATCCGGCCCAGGTGCCGTGGGCCGATCTGCAGCCGCATCCGCTGCTGTCGCGCTGGCTCGACGCCTTCAAGGACCGGCATGCGGGCAGGGCGCTGGATATCGGCTGTGGGCTCGGCGACAACGCCGCGGCGCTGGCGTTGGCGGGTTATCGTGTCACGGCCTTCGATCTTTCGCCGACGGCAATCAAATGGGCGAAAAAACGCTTCCATGATGCGGAGATAGACTTCCGGGTGGCCAATCTGCTGGAGCTGCCGGACGAACTCGCCGGTGCCATCGACCTGGTGCATGAGACCTATACGCTGCAGGCCCTCAAGGGCGAGTTGCGCGAAAAGGCCTTCGCGGCGGTGGCCTCGACGGTGAAATCCGGCGGGCGGCTTTTGGTGATCTGCCGGTCGCGCGGCGACAATGAGATGCCAGAAGGCCCGCCGTGGCCGCTGTCGCGGACCGAACTGGCGACGTTCGATGCACTCGGCCTCAAGCCGGAAAGTTTCGAGGCCATCGATGTGACGAAGGACCGGGTGATCCCGCACGTCGTCGCCACCTGGATCAAACCCTGAAAACACCAAGGGGCCCAGCATGCCGGACGAAAAGCTCGCCTACCGTCTGCTCACCGGACCCGACGACCACGCGTTTTGCGTGCGCGTCTCAAAGGCCTTGTCAGAAGGCTACCAGCTCTATGGATCGCCGGCCATCACCTATGACGGCGAGAATCGCGTCGTCGCCCAGGCGGTCATCCTGCGCGGCTAGGCATTGCTCCCCGCAACTCCGTCACTCCGGCGAAGGCCGGAGTCCAGAAGGTTATGGGCGATGGCGCGGCTGTATGGCTCTGGATACCGGCTTTCGCCGGTATGACAATGAATGCCGCGCGGGAGGTCAATCGTACAGCAGCTTGCCGGTGCGGTCCTTGAGCGGCGTGGTGCCATGGATCTTGCCCAGGGCTGCATTGGGTTGCGCGAGGCGGTCGGCGGCACGGGCGAAAAAGCGCCCCTCGGTCTCGGCCTTGACGATGTCCGGCGGCGACCCTGGCGGGGCTGAGGGATCAATAACCTCGGCGATGATGTCCCCCGGCTTCACCATCGACCCCAGGTCCTTCAGGTAGACAGCGATGCCGCCGCTCGGCGCGCGCAATACCTGGGTCGCCTCGAACGGCGCGGCGATGCCGGAAAAGGTCGGCACATCAATCGCATCGCCGGCGATGATGCCGCGGTGGACGAGGAAGGAATAGATCGCCTCGGCATCCTTTTGCGCCAGGGCATGGCTGACATCGGTCTCGCCGCGCAATTCGACCACGGTTGTGAACGGCAGGGCGACGTCGATGCCTGCGGCCCGCGCCGCAATCGCCGGCTGCGCCACGGTCTCCTCGAAGGGATCATCGCCCGAGCCGCGCGCGAACATCACCACCGGCGCTGCCAGCAAGGCTGCCAGATCGGCAGCGGCCGGCCATTGCTCAGGGTCGACGTAGAGATGCAGTTCGGCTTCGGAATCGGTATGCAGGTCAAGCACGATGTCGGCATCGAACGCCAGCCGCATGAGGGTGAGCTGCAACAACTGGGCTTCATTGGTCACCGTCCGCCTGGCCAGCGCCGCGGCCACCTCCGCCTTGAGCGCGCGGCCGTTGGCGGCGGCATCGGCGACCGCCTTGCCGGTCACTTTTCCGGTCATGGCGACGACCGCCTCGGCAGCCACGTTGGGCCAGCCGCGGTTGAAATTCTGGCCCGAGCCCGCATGGTAGCGGCCCATGTGATCGTTCATCACCACATTGGACAGGCCGATGGGGTTGGCGATGGGCACCAGCACGATCTCGGTTGCGATCAGCCCGGCATGGTCGGCGCGCTCCAGCAGGCATTTCAGATGATGGGCGACCAGATTGGCCGGCAGTTCATCGGCATGTATGCCCGCCTGGATATAGACTTTCGGCCCGGCGCCCGGCTTGCCGTAGCGATAGATCATGAGGCGGCGCGCGGTGCCGGGCGACCAGGGTTGCAGTTCGATATAGGTGCAGGTACTCAAAGCCAAGGCCCTTCCGCTGCTGGTAACTTTCGCCGCCGGTTGCAATATGCGAGCATCGTCGCATCGTCAGGGACGCAAAAGACGCTGAAGGAGAAGATGGCATGGACGACTGGAAGGCAGCAACCGCTCTTATCGTCGGCGCCGGCTCGGGATTGTCGACCAGTATCGCCCGCGCCTTCGCCCGCGACGGCATGAAGGTGACGCTTGCCGCGCGCGATGCGGGAAAACTCGACGGTCTGTGCAAGGAAATCGGCGGGGCGGCCCATTCCTGCGACGCAAGCGATCCCGAGCAAGTGGAGAAACTCTTCGCCAGCCTCGATGCCGCGCCCTCGGGCGTGCCCGACGTGGTTGTCTACAACCCCAGTTTCCGGGTACGCGGACCGCTCATCGACCTCAAGCCTGAGGACGTGCGGCGCACCTTGCTGGTGACGGCATTCGGCGGGTTCCTGGTCGGCCAGCAGGCGGCAAGGCGGATGCTCGACAAGGGCAGGGGTGTCATCGTCTTCACCGGCGCCTCGGCCAGCGTCAAGGGCTATGCCGGCTCGGCCCCCTTCGCCATGGGCAAGTTCGCGCTTCGCGGCCTTGCCCAGTCGATGGCCCGCGAGCTGCAGTCCAAGGGCATCCACGTCGCCCATGTCAACATCGACGGGGGCATCCGCAACGAGGGCCGCGGCTATGTGGAAAAGCCGGGGCGGCCCGACAGTTTCCTCGAACCCGACGCCATTGCATCAACCTACCTGCACCTGGTGCGCCAGCACCGCTCGGCCTGGACCTTCGAACTGGAGGTAAGACCGTGGCTGGAGACCTTTTAGAAAGGCTTTCGTGCGGTCAGGTTATCAAATTGTTTGGGTTTTTGCGACACGCTGGTGGTCGTTCCGCAAGCCTCAAGAGAGGTTGCGCATCACAGGTGTAACCGGGTGATGACCATGTCGATTGAAGCTTCGAGGCCCCTGTCGGCGATCACTGCAGCCACATCTCGTCCCGGCCGCTATCTTGCGCCCGACAAGACGGCCCATGATTGTGTGGTCGAGAACCTCAGCCTGGACGGCGCCACGCTGGTGAACTGCGATGGCGCGCCGGTGGGGGCGACGGTCGTCTTGTACGTGGAGGGATTGGGCCGTCTGGTCGCCGATGTCGTCGCAACTGGCGACAACAGCATGGATGTCACCTTCGACAAGGCGCAGTCCAAGCTCGATCCGCTCAAGGCGTATCTTTCCGGCAGCAACCCCACGGCCAACGGCGGCGAGCGCCGCCAGCATCCGCGCGTCAATGCCGACAACCCGCTCAAGCCGGTCCGCTTGCCGGATGGCGAGATCAGGCAGTGCGAAATCGCCGACATTTCGCTCAGCGGCGCCCTGGTCGTGCTCGATATCCTGGTGCCGATCGGTGCGCCGGTGTGGATCGGCAATTCGCCGGGCTATGTGGCCGAGCGGCGCGAAGACGGCACCGTCATCCGCTTCAAGAACCCCCTGGACGGCGAGGCCCTCGCCGAACTCACCCGCTAGAGCGTCCGCCGTTCAGCACATAAGCGGCGTCAACCCAGCATCAGGCCGGGGTCCTCGATGAAGGCCTTGAAGGCGCCGAGAAGTTGCGCGCCGAGCGCCCCGTCGACGACGCGGTGGTCGGTCGAAAGCGTCACTGTCATCTGCTGCTCGATGACGATCTGGTCGCCACGCACCACCGGGCGCTTTTCGCCGGCACCGACCGCCAGGATGGTGGCGTGCGGCGGGTTGATGACGGCGGAAAACGTCGAAATGCCGAACATGCCGAGGTTGGAGACCGCCGTCGATCCGCCCTGATATTCCTCCGGCATGAGCTTGCGCGCCCGGGCGCGGGCGGCATAGTCCTTCATTTCCTTGGAAATCTGCGCCAGACCCTTGGTCTCGGCCTTGCGGATGACCGGCGTGATCAGGCCGCCGGGGATAGCCACCGCCACGCCCACATCGGCCTGGTGATGCTTGACCATGGCGTTTTCGGTCCATGATGCATTGGCATCCGGCACTTTCATCAGCGCCATGGCCAGCGCCTTGATGACAAAATCGTTGACCGAAACCTTCCAGGCCGGCTTGCCCTCCTTGTCCTTGGGTGCGGAGGCATTGAGGCGTTCGCGCAGGGCGAGGAGATGGTCCAGCGTGCAGTCGAGCGACAGATAGAAATGCGGGATGGTCTGCTTGGATTCGACCAGCCGCTTGGCGATGATCTTCCGCATGCCGTCATGCGGCACGAGGTCGAAGGAGCCAGGCTCGAACAGTTTTAGCACCTGGTTATCACTCATCGACGGCGCCGGTGCGGCGCGCGCGGCCTGTGGCGCAGCAGCAACGGCGGTACCCTTGGCCTTGGCGTCTTCGACATCGCGCTTCACCACCCGCCCGTGCGGGCCGGACCCGGCGACACGCAACAAGTCGATGCCGTCCAGCTTGGCGAGACGGCGGGCGAGGGGAGAGGAAAAGACGCGGGCGCCCTTGCCGTTCGTCTTGGCCGTTGGGGCAGGTGCAGCGGCAGGGGCCGGAGCGGCCGCAGGTGCCGCAGCGGCTTGCGGCGCTCGCGCGGCGGGGGCTGGTGGTGGGGGGGCAGCGGCAGCCGCGGGCTTGGGCGCGGTGGCCTTGATATCGTCGGCGCTTTCGCCCTCGTCGAGGATCACCGCGATAGTCTCGTTGACCGGCACGTCCTCGGTGCCCTCGGCGATGAGGATCTTGCCCAATGTGCCCTCATCGACGGCTTCCACTTCCATGGTCGCCTTGTCGGTCTCGATCTCGGCCAGGATGTCGCCGGACTTGATGGTGTCGCCTTCCTTCTTCAACCACTTGGCAAGCTTGCCCTTTTCCATGGTGGGCGACAGGGCGGGCATAAGGATGGGTGTCGGCATGGCTCTTTGTCCTCCCTTCAGACGTAGAGGACGGACTTGGCCGCGGCGACGACCTCATCGACATTGGGCAACGCCAGCTTTTCGAGATTGGCAGCGTAGGGCATGGGCACGTCCTTGCCGTTGACGCGGGAAACCGGCGCATCGAGCCAGTCGAAGGCGTGGGTCATCACCTGGGCGGCGATTTCCGAACCGATGGAGCACACCGGCCAGGCTTCCTCCACGGTGACGCAGCGGTTGGTCTTCTTGACGCTCTCCACCACTGTGGCGATGTCCATGGGCCGCAGCGAGCGTAAATCGATCACTTCGGCCTCGATGCCTTCGCCGGCAAGCTTGTCCGCCGCCGCCATGGCATAGGTCATGCCGATGCCGAAGGAGACGATGGTGACGTGGGCGCCGGCCCGGGCGATCCTCGCCTTGCCGATGGGCACCAGCCAGTCGTCGATCTTGGGGACGGGAAAAGTCTTGCCGTAGAGAATCTCGTTTTCGAGGAAGATCACCGGGTTGGGATCGCGGATGGCCGATTTGAGTAGCCCCTTGGCATCGGCCGCCGACCACGGCTGCACCACTTTCAGGCCCGGTACGTGGGCGTACCAGGAGCCATAGTCCTGGCTGTGCTGGGCGCCGACGCGGGCGGCGGCGCCGTTGGCGCCGCGAAACACGATGGACGCGCCCATCTGGCCGCCCGACATGTAAAGCGTCTTGGCGGCGGAATTGATGATGTGGTCGATGGCCTGCTGGGCGAAGTTGAAGGTCATGAACTCGACGATGGGTTTCAGGCCGCCGAAGGCCGAGCCCACGGCCAGGCCGGTAAAGCCGTGCTCGGTGATCGGGGTGTCAACCACCCGCTTGTCGCCGAACTCCTCAAGCAGGCCCTGGCTGATCTTGTAGGCGCCCTGGTATTGCGCCACTTCCTCGCCCATGAGGAACACCGTCTCGTCGCGGCGCATCTCCTCGGCCATGGCATCGCGCAGGGCCTCGCGCACCGTCATGTCGACCATTTCGGTACCCTCGGGCACCTCGGTATCGGCAGCCGGCGATGACGAAAGCACGGCGGGAGCTGCGACGTTGTCTTCGGTTGCCGGGGCAGGGGCAGGGGGGGCGGCGTCGGCTGCCGGGGCCGCCGGGGCGGAGGGCGTGGCGGCCGCTGCAGCCGAAACATCCTCGCCGTCGCTGGCGATCACGGCGATGGGGGTGTTCACCTTCACGCCCTCGGTGCCTTCGGCGACCAGCAGCTTTGCCAGAGTACCCTCGTCGATGGCCTCCACTTCCATGGTCGCCTTGTCGGTCTCGATCTCGGCAAGGATATCGCCGGACTTGACGGCATCACCTTCCTTTTTCAGCCATTTGGAGAGCTTGCCTTCCTCCATGGTGGGCGAAAGCGCCGGCATCAGAATTTCAACGGGCATGACGGACTAACCTCCGGCTTTCTCGAAAATGGGGCATAACGGTCAATGGCCGAGCATCAGTTGCACCAGCGCCAGGCCAAAGCCGCAGACGATGGCGACAAAAAACGCCAGAAAGGCTTTCTTGAAACGTCGCACATCGGCGAGGCCCGCTGCGCCGACGGCACCTTCCAGCTTCGACCAGTTCCACCAGGCCGAGTGCTTCAAGACGGTGAGCGGATCGGGGGCCACCAGCAACATACGAAGCAGCGACCAGGCGGCCACCACCCAGATCGCGAACGCCACCAGAACGATGACGACGATGAGCGCCGAGATCACGAGGCGGCGACATAGATGTCGCTCCACAGTTCGGCCGCATCGGGCTCGGCATCGCTCTGGGCGAATTCGGCCGCGCCGGTGACGCGAGCGCGGATCTCGGCATCGATGGCCTTCAGGTCGGCCTCAGGTGTGCCGGCCTCGACGAGGCGGCGCTTGACCTGCTCGATGGGATCATGCTCCTCGCGCATTTTCTGCACCTCTTCCTTGGTGCGGTATTTGGCGGGGTCCGACATGGAGTGGCCGCGATAGCGGTAGGTCATCATTTCGAGGATCACCGGCCCCTTGCCGGCCCGGCACTGGGCAACGGCTTCGGCGCCAGCCGCCTTCACCGCGCGCACGTCCATGCCGTTCACCTGGCGGCCGGGAATGCCGTAGACCGAACCACGGTTGTAGAGTTCTTCCGACTTGGCCGCGGCGCGCGTCACCGCGGTCCCCATAGCGTAACGGTTGTTCTCGATGACGAACACCACCGGCAGGTTCCACAAGGCGGCCATGTTGAAACTCTCGTAGACCTGGCCCTGGTTGGCAGCACCCTCGCCGAAATAGGTGATGCAAACGTTGTCGTTGCCGCGATAGCGGTTGGAAAAGGCAAGGCCCGCCCCGAGCGGCACCTGGGCGCCGACGATGCCGTGGCCGCCATAAAAGTTCTTTTCGCGCGAGAACATGTGCATGGACCCACCCTTGCCCTTGGAATAGCCGTTGCGGCGGCCGGTGAGTTCGGCCATGACGCCCTTGGGGTCCATGCCGCAGGCCAGCATGTGGCCATGGTCGCGGTAGGAGGTGATCACCTGATCGCCTTCCTTCATGACCATCTGCATGCCGACGACGACAGCCTCCTGGCCGATATAGAGATGGCAGAAGCCGCCGATGAAGCCCATGCCGTAAAGCTGGCCGGCCTTTTCCTCGAAGCGCCGGATCAACAGCATGTCGCGATAGGCGGAAAGCTCGTCGGCGCTCGTAAAGGCGGGATCCTCCTCAGGCCGCGCCTTCTTCCTGGTGGCGGCAGTTTGGCGGCTGGCCATGGCAATCCTCCCTTTCGTGCAACTGGCGGTACGGCTTTGGCGCCGTCTTCTTCAGGCGTTTAGTCTATGCACAACGGGTGGTAAAGGCTAGCAAGTTGCGAGATTAACCGAAAATCGGCCTATTGTTTTGATGGTGTGTCGCTTCGCGGGCCCTCAATCACCACGACATCGCCGGGGGCGGCAAAGTCCAGCACCTGGCGGGCCAGTTCATCGGCCAGATCGGGGTCGATGCTGTCGGACCGCAGCAGATCGACGCGGTGCTCGAAGGCGATGCGCTTGGCACGTTCGGCATCGAGGTTTGCCTGCAGGCTGGCGATCCTGACCTGCAGCGCGTCGTAATTGGCAAACGAACGCGGTCCCTTCATGGCATGCCAGGTGAAATAGCCCAGCAGCCCCAGGCAACTGAAGGTAATGACAAGGCCCAACGGAAAGCGGCGCATGATGAACGACTCAAGGTGCCAATGTCAGTCTGAGGCAGAACCTGACGGCGTCCTGGTTAACAACGTCTTAAAGAAGCGGCGCCGACGGCAACTGTTGATACCCGCCTTTCTGGCTTTCCATAGCCGCCGACTCCCGCTATAGGCAAAGTCCCATGGCGCGGTACATCTTTATCACTGGCGGCGTGGTGTCCTCCCTCGGCAAGGGTCTGGCTTCGGCAGCGCTCGGTGCGCTGCTTCAGGCGCGCGGCTACAAGGTGCGCCTGCGCAAGCTCGATCCCTATCTCAATGTCGATCCGGGCACGATGAGCCCCTACCAGCACGGCGAGGTCTACGTCACCGACGACGGGGCCGAGACCGATCTCGATCTCGGCCACTACGAGCGCTTCACCGGGCGTTCCTCGGAGCGCGCCGACAACATCACCACCGGCCGCATCTATCAGGACATCATCGCCCGCGAGCGTCGCGGCGACTACCTGGGTGCCACCGTGCAGGTCATTCCCCACGTCACCGACGCCATCAAGGAATTCGTGCTGTCAGGCAACGATCCTTACGACTTCGTGCTGGTGGAGATCGGCGGCACGGTGGGCGACATCGAGGGTTTGCCATATTTCGAGGCCATCCGCCAGCTGGGCAACGATCTGCCGCGCCTTTCGTGCGTCTATGTGCATCTGACACTTTTGCCGTTCATTCCTTCGGCCGGCGAACTCAAGACCAAGCCCACCCAGCATTCGGTAAAGGAACTGCGCTCCATCGGCATCCAGCCGGACGTGCTCTTGTGCCGTGCCGACCGCGCGATCCCCGAAAACGAGCGCCGCAAGATCGCGCTGTTCTGCAATGTCAGGCCTTCGGCGGTGATCCAGGCACTGGATGTGAAGTCGATCTACGACGTGCCGGTCGCCTATCACGGCGAGGGGCTGGATGCCGAGGTGCTCGCCGCATTCGGCATCGAGGCCGCTCCAACGCCCGATCTTTCGCGCTGGGACGAGGTGTCGGAACGCATCGCCCAGCCCGAAGGCGAGGTGACCATCGCCGTTGTCGGCAAGTACACTGGCCTTCTGGATGCCTACAAGTCGCTGGGCGAGGCGCTGGTGCACGGCGGTATCGCCAACAAGGTGAAGGTCAAGCTGCAATGGATCGCCTCGGAGATCTTCGAGGAGGAAGACCCCGCGCCGCGGCTGGAAAATGTCGACGGCATCCTGGTGCCAGGCGGGTTCGGTGAGCGCGGGGCGGAAGGCAAGATCCGCGCCGCCACTTTCGCGCGTACCCGCAACGTGCCCTATTTCGGCATCTGCTTCGGCATGCAGATGGCATGCATCGAGGCCGCCCGCAACCTGGCCGGCATCGAAAAGGCCTCGTCCACCGAGTTCGGACCAACCAGCGAGCCCATCGTCGGCCTGATGACTGAATGGATGCGCGGCAATGAACTGGAACAGCGCCGTTCGGGCGGCGACATGGGCGGCACGATGCGGCTCGGCGCCTACGTGGCGCACCTGGTCGAGGGCTCGAAGGTGCGCGAGATTTACGGGGCCGCCGATATTTCGGAGCGCCATCGCCACCGCTACGAGGTCAACATGCGCTACAGGGAGCGCCTGGAAGCGGCGGGCTTGCGCTTTTCCGGCCTGTCACCCGATGGCCTGCTGCCGGAAATCGTCGAGCTGGAGGATCACCCCTGGTTCATCGGCGTGCAGTACCACCCGGAACTGAAATCGCGGCCGTTCGAGCCGCACCCACTGTTCGCCTCGTTCATTGCCGCGGCCGTGGAACAGAACCGGCTGGTGTAGCCGCCGAACGCCCCGGCGCCACGCTGAGGGCATGTTTGCGCCTAGAATCAATGCTCAATCCTGAAAGCGGTGTGTGAGCGGTCCGGGACGTTGCAGGATGGTGCGGAGTGGTTGACATGCGCCGTGAACGGCTTAGGAGCGTGACGCTATGACAAGGCAACTGCCCATAGTGCTGTATCGATGGCTGACGGCCGTGGTGGCGCTGGCGGCTGCGCTGGCGCTGGCGGCAACGCTGGCGTTGGCGCAGGACCAGCAGCCCCAGCAAGCACAACAGCCCCAGCAAGCACAGCAGCCGCAACAGGCACAGCAGCCGCAGCAGGCGCAACCGACACCGCCGACGCCGCAGGCCCCCGACGTCGGCAAGGCTGGCCGCACCCTCGATCAGTTACGCGGCGAGCTTGCCGCCATCCGCAAGGAGGTCGCGGTCCCCACCATTCCGCCCGACAAGCTGGCGCAGGAACGTCAGGCCGCCGATGCCATACGCATCGAGGCGCTGGCCGCCCAGGCCGACCTTCGCAAGCCCACGGACGACTTTACCGCCCAGTTGAAGAAGCTTGGCGAACCTCCGGCGGAGGGTTCAACCGAGGCGCCCGCCGTTGCCGCCGAACGCAAGCGGCTCAGCGATACGCTGGCGCTGCTCGAAGGCACCAGCAAGCAACTGGGCCTGCTGGCCGTGGAGGCCGATCAGGTGGCCTCCAGCGCCGCCAACCTGCAGCGTGACCTGTTCATCAGGCGAGTTTTCGAGCCGAGCCGATCGATCCTCAATCCGGCCTTGTGGTACGACGTGTTTGCCGCCCTGCCGAGCTTTGCAGAGCGTACCGACGTGCTGGTATCCGGAGCGCTGGCGAGCGACGCTTCGGCCAAACGGTTCCTGTCGCCCGGCAGCAGCCTGGCGCTCGGCGGCTTCGCGGCGCTGTTGTTCATCATGGTGGCCTGGCGGCTGAATGTGCGCTTCACACGCCAGGGCGCGACCAGCACCCACAACAATCTGCCGCGGCTGTGGCGAGCGGTCTGGGTGACGGTGTTCACCGTCGGCCTGCTGGTCGCCGGCTTCGCCGTCGCCCACCTCATCACCAACCTGACCGGCGGTGTCGGGCCGCGCCTTGTCCGGGTGCTGATTGCCAGCGAAAAAGGGGTGGTGTGGCTGTCCGGCGCCCTGGCCCTAGCCTGGGGCGTCCTGGCGCCGCGCAACCCCGCCTGGCGGC
The DNA here is from genome assembly GCA_964568825.1 of uncultured Rhizobiaceae bacterium. GTDB lineage: Bacteria > Pseudomonadota > Alphaproteobacteria > Rhizobiales > Aestuariivirgaceae > CAVVDT01. The sequence goes on from CAZMSA010000058.1 coordinate 12,060, forward strand.
TTGTCAACGTCGACGACAACACAGCGCGCCGGATGGTCGGCATCATCACCGTCATCGCCTTCGTATTCTCCGTCGACCATGTGGTTTCGACCATGGCGAACGTCCTGTTCCTGCCGTTCGACTTCACGGTCGGATGGAGCGGTGGCGTGGCGATGGTGCTGGTGGTGTCGATCGGCATGCTGCTGCGCGCCTCGCGCGCCAGCAAGGAGGGCGAAGACGAACTGGAGGGCGAGCGCCAGTACTTTTTCGGCTGGACGGCCTATCTGCTGCAAATTCTGTGGCTGTTCGTCGTGGCCGCCGCTATCGCCCTGATCTTCGGCTATGTGGCGTTTGCCCATTTCGTGATGACCAAGCTGATCGAGACGGCAGCCATCGTCAGCCTGCTTTACCTGCTGCACCATCTGGTGGACGCGGTGGTCTCGGCCAGCCTCGATACGCGCACCGCGCCCGGCCGTTTCCTGCGCACCACCTTGTCGCTCGGCGAGACCGGCGCGCGGCGCCTGGGGTTATTCTTTTCCACCCTGGTCGATCTGGCGTTGGTGCTCGGCGGCATCCCCCTCATCATGGCGCAATGGGCGGTCACCTGGATCGACTATTCGAGTTGGATGCAGACCGTCTTCTTCGGATTCAAGGTCGGCGACATCACCATCGATCCGGCCAACATCCTCTTGGCCATCGCCATCCTGGTCTTCGGTATCATCGCCACGCGGTTGTTCCGGCTGTGGCTCGACCGGCGGCTGTTGTCGCGCACCCGCATGGACGCCGGACTGCGGAATTCCATCCTCACCGGCTCCAGCTACGCCAGCATCCTGTTGGCCGCCTCCATCGCGGTCACCGCGGCGGGGGTGGATTTCTCCAATCTCGCCATCATCGTCGGCGCCCTGTCGGTCGGCATCGGCCTCGGCCTGCAATCGATCGTCAACAATTTCGTCTCCGGTCTCATCTTGCTGGCCGAGCGACCGATCCGGGTCGGCGACTGGATCGCGGTCACCGGCGGGGAGGGCACGGTCAAGCGGATCAACGTGCGCTCCACCGAACTGGAGACCTTTGATCGCGGCTCGGTGATCATTCCCAATTCCAGCCTGATTTCCGAAGCCGTCCTCAACTGGACCCATACCGATGCCCTCGGCCGGGCGCGTATCGCCGTCGGCGTCAGCTATAGCGCCGATCCCGAACAGGTCGAAAAGATCCTCATGCAGTGCGCCAGCGCCAACGAGCGGGTCCTGAACTATCCCAAGCCCTTCGTACTGTTCATGGCGTTCGGCGACTCATCGCTGGATTTCGAGTTGCGGGTCTATATTCCCGACGTCAACTATGTGGCCATCGTTGCCAGTGAATTGCGCTTTGCCATCTTCAAGGCGCTGAAGGAGGCCGGCATCGAGATTCCCTTCCCGCAGCGCGACCTGCATGTGAAGTCATTGCCGGAAAACACCAACTTTTCCCAACCCGCCATGAAGACGAGCGAAACGTGAGCGGCATCGACCATTTGGTGCTGGCGACGCACGATCTCGATGCGGCACGGGCACGCTATCGAGCCCTCGGTTTCACCCTGACGCCGCCGGCACGACATCCCTTCGGCACCGCCAATAGCCTGGTGCAGTTGCAAGGCTCGTTCCTCGAACTGCTCGCCATCGCAGCGCCTGCGGATATCCCCGAAGCGAGCCCCGGCAATTTCAGCTTTGCCGCCTTCAACCGCGATTATCTGGCCTCGGGTGAGGGGTTTTCAATGCTGGTGCTGGCTACCCGGGATGCCAGGGCCGAGGGCCGGCGCATGCGCGCCGCCGGTCTCGATACCTATGAACCCTTCGATTTTTCCCGTTGCGCCCGTCTGCCGTCCGGCAATGAGGTGACGGTGGGATTTTCGTTGAGCTTTGCCAGCCATCCCGCCATGCCCGATGCGGGTTTTTTCTATTGCCAGCAGCATGCACCGGAGCATTTCTGGAAGGCCGAATACCAAACCCATGCCAATACCGCCGTCAGCGTCGACGAGGTCGGGCTGGTGGCGGAGGAACCCTCGGAGATCGCAGGCTTCATCGCCGCCTTCGCCGGCGCCGAGGCACACCGCGTGCACCTCGACGGCCTAGTGGTGGATACCGAGCGGAGGCGCATCACCATGCTGAACCGCCACGACTTTCGCGCCCATTGGGGTTTTGAGCCGCCTGCTGCCCATCGCAACAACCAGCTTGCCGCCTTCCGCCTCGGGGTGGCCGACATGGGCAAGGCCCGCGCCCTTGTGGAAGACAGCGGTGTGGCGGCCGCGGTTGAACGTCACCGGGTGGTCGTCGCCCCTGAAAATCTGTTCGGCGCCGGGATGGTGTTGGCGCAACGGAGCGGCGGATGAACGATCCCTTGAGAGCCATGCAGAAGACCGGCCGGCAGTTCCTCGAAGAGCTGATGGCCGGGAACGGCTCCGCCCCTCTTGGGGTAACGCTCGGCTTCCGCCTCAGCGAAGTGGGCGACGGCTTCGTGGTGTTTTCAGGCCTACCGAGCGCCGATTACTACAACCCCGCCAACATCATCCATGGCGGCTGGGCGGCTGCCGTTCTCGACAGCGCCCTCGGCTGTGCCGTGCAGACGCAACTGGAGGCGGGCGCTACCTATTCGACCATCGAGCTCAAGGTGAACTACGTGCGCGCCATGACGGAAGCAACCGGCGAGGTCCTGTGCCGTGGCGAGGTCATCCATATGGGGCGCCGCATCGCCACCTCGCATGCCCGGCTGGTAGATAAAGCCGGCAAGCTCTATGCTCACGGCTCATGCACATGCATGATCGAACGGGCATGATCGAACGGGGCTGACGGTGAAACCTAACGCGGAGGTCAAGGCGGGCGACGTGACCTTTGCCAACCTGGCGCCGCTGGTGCTCATCGCCGGTCCCTGCCAGATGCAGTCACGCAACCACGCCTTCGCGATCGCCGGGAAGCTGAAGGAAATGGCAACCCGGCTCGGGCTCGGCCTGGTCTTCAAGACCTCGTTCGACAAGGCCAACCGCACTAGCCTTCACAGCCCGCGCGGGTTGGGCCTCGACAAGGCGCTTTCAGTCTTTGCCGATCTGCGGCGCGAACTGGGTGTTCCCGTCCTCACCGACGTTCACGAACAGGGCCAATGCGCCGAAGTGGCCGAGGTGGCCGATATCCTGCAAATCCCCGCCTTCTTGTGCCGGCAGACCGATCTCCTGGTCGCGGCGGCCGCAACGGGGCGGGTGGTGAACGTCAAGAAGGGCCCGTTCCTGAGCCCCCGGGACATGCAGAGCGTGGTCGACAAGGTGACGGGATCGGGCAATCCCAACGTGCTGGTGACCGAACGGGGGACGTCTTTCGGCTATAACAACCTCATCTCCGACCTGCGCGCCCTGCCCATCCTCGCCGCGACCGGTGCACCGGTCATTTTCGATGCCACCCATTCGGTGCAGCATCCAGGAGGCGAGGGCTCAGCCTCGGGCGGTGACCGCGCCATGGTGCCGGTGCTGGCGCGCGCCGCCGTGGCGGTGGGGGTGGCGGGCATCTTCATCGAGACCCACGAGGACCCCGACAACGCCCCTTCCGATGGCCCCTGCATGGTGCCGCTGGACGAAATGGAAGGATTGATGCATCAGTTGATGGCCTTCGATGCGCTCGCCAAGGGCATGCGCTGAGGACGCGGCGCGGCCGGGTGCCGGCGGCGAGGTGCATCGGCTCGCGGCCTCGTGCGCCAGACCGACGCATTGAGTTGATCATGGGCACCGTCTAGGTGTAACCGATCCCTTGAGGGAGGATCATGACCACACCCAAGTTGAAGAAATTCTGGCCGCTGCTGCTGGCCGGCGTGCTGCTTTCAGCCTCGACCACCGCGGTGATCTATTCGCCGACGCTGTATCGCATCTTCTGCGCCTATACCGGCTATGGCGGCACCGTGCAGCGGGTGCGGGCGCCCGAGGCGGCCGTCAAAGACGACGGCAAGACGATAACGGTGCAGTTCGACGCCAATGTCGGCTCCGGGCTGCCGTGGGACTTCACGCCGGGCCAACGCCAGGTGACGGTGAAATTCGGCGAGCCCACGAAGGTTTATTACCGCGCCAAGAACAATTCCGACAAGACCATCGTCGGCCGGGCGGTGTTCAACGTCACCCCCTACCAGGCGGCGTCCTATTTCTTCAAGATCCAGTGCTTCTGCTTCACCAATGAAAGGCTCGGCCCGGGCGAAAGCGCCGACATGCCGCTGGTGTTCTATGTCGACCCGCAGATGCTGAAGGACAAGGATGCAAGGGCGGTGACAAACATCACGCTGTCCTACACCTTCTACAAGCAGAAGGACCTAACCGCCGCGGAGGTCGCAGCGGCGCGCGACCTGAGCGTGGGGTCGCGGGAAAAGGACGCTGCGCTCAAGACCGATGCCACGGCCCAGTACCTGAACGATGCCCCACGGCAATGACAGGCACCTTTGTTCGTTGACCTCGAGGGAGAGGTAAGACCATGCGCGCACTCCTTAGCCTTGCAGCCATCCTGATGATGGCGAGCGGCCTGGCCGCATCCTTGTCGACGGGCGCCGCGCTTGCCGGCGATGGCTTGCAGGTGGAAAAGCCCTGGGCAAGAGCGCCGATCAGTGCAAACCGACCCGCCGCCGCTTACCTCACGGTGGTCAACGGCACCGACAAACAGGTGACGTTGATCGGGGCATCCTCGCCTGCAGCCGGCATGACGATGATCCACAAGACTGTAGTAAACGGCAATGTCGTGAAAATGGAGCCGGCGGGCGAGATTGTCATCGCGGCCGGCAAACGTTTCGTCTTCAAGCCGGGCGGCTATCACATCATGCTCATGCATCTGAAAAAGCCGATAAAGGAGGGCGACACGTTGCACCTCAATGTCAAATTCAAGAACGGCAAGACCTTGGACGTGAAGGTGCCGGTGCTGGCAACGGCGGCTACGGGGCCGAAGCCATGAGTTCGCTGCGTGGCGCCGGTCTGGCCTTTACCCTCGCTCTCGCCGCCGCGTGGCTGCCGGGCGTTGCCATGGCCCACAGCTACAAGCTGGGGAGTATCGAGATAGGGCACATCTGGGCGCCGCCGCCCAAGCCGGGCGTCGACGGCGTGGCGATCTACGGTCCGTTATTCAATGAAGGCAAGAAGCGGCAGACGCTGGTCTCGGTGTCATCGCCGATTGCCCGATCAGCCCGCTTCCGGCTGCTCAAGGAGGGTGTGGAGAGCTGGCCCGCACACATCGAACTGTACCCGGGAAGGCCGGTATCGCTGGCAGCCTGGGGCACCCATATCTGGCTTTCGGGGTTGAAGAAGCCGGTGAAGAAGGGCGACTGGATCGACCTCACCCTAGACTTCGGGCCGGCCGGCAAGTTGGCGGTCAAGGCGCTGGTGCAGAATTCAGCCAGCGAATGAGGCCAGCACAAGGTTGGGGAGCCCGGCGGCCTCGACTTTCATTCCGTCCTATTTCAGCAATTTCTGCCGCAGGGCATACACATCCTTGCTACTCATGGGATTGCCGCGCACGGCGGCCACGTCGGCGGGCGTGATCTCCGTGAAGCCGGCCGGAGCCAGCTTGTCGTTGCCGAAATGGCTGCGCACGTAGTTGACGGCAGCGGCGATCTCGTCATCGGTGAGGAAATCAAACGACGGCATCTGGCCCTTGATCTTGTCACCTTCCACCTCGATGGTTCCCTCCAGGCCGTTCAGCACCACCTTGATGGGGAAATCCTTGGAGAGAAACAGGTCCTTGTTGCCGGCGAGCGCAGGGAACTTGCCTTTCTTGCCCTTGGCGTCCGGCTCATGGCAGGCCGCGCACACATCACTGAACTGCTGGGCGCCGTCGACCTCTTCGTTGCCCGCCGGGGCGGGTGCGGCTTTGGCCGCAGGTGGCGGATTGGGACCCAGATAGGTGGCGAGATAGTCGAGGATCTTGGCGCGCTGTTCGGGCGTGATCCGCAGGCCGTACTCCTTCATGTTATCGAGTACCGCGTTCCAGGCACTGCGCGGAATGCCGGCCGATTCGACCGGGTTTTGCAGGTCATGGCAGGTCTGGCACTGGCCGTAAACGAGATTTCGACCCGGTCCCTCGGGCAAGTTGAACTCGGATTGAGCCAGCGCCGGCGCCGCCTGCAAGGCGCCGACGGCGACAATGAAACTCAGGAACGCCAATCGCACGGGCGTCAAACTCCCTTGATAGTTGTTGTCCGAGGATGAATGGGGAGGGGCGCCTTGCGGCGCCCCCTGTTTGCCAAAAAGTGGTCTCAGGCGGTGATCTCCACCCGATCGACGCCGTTCCACTCGTAACCGCGCGGGTTCCAGCGGGTGAGGCCGTCCATGGGCTGGGTGCGTCCGAGATCGTCGGTCGCCCGGCACATCAATGTGTTGGAGCCTTTAGCCAGCTTGGCCTTGACCGACCAGTGATACCAGGCCCAGGGACTTTCGGCCGGCTTGATGTCGGCGTTCATCCAGGTCTTGCCGCCGTCGGCGGAGACCTCGACCATGGTGATCTTGCCCTCACCGTCATTGAAGGCAACGCCGGTGATCTCGACGGCGCCCGCCTTGGCGCTATCTTCGGGCAGCGGCGAGAAGATCACGCTCTTGATCTTCTGGCCGTAGGTCGGCACCGAGTTGTAGATGGTGTAGTCGTTGGCCTCGAACTGGCCGGGCTCGACCGGTCCCAGTGGCATGCGGTAGCCGACCGACTGGAAGGCGCTGTTCGACTGGGCGGCCATGAACAGTAACTCGGTCAGCAGCTTGACATGCATGTTGCCATAAAAGCCCGGGATGACCAGGCGCACCGGTCCGCCATTCTGCGCCGGGATCGGCTCACCGTTCATCTTCAGCGCCAGGATGGCGTGATCGAGCGCCGGGTCGGCCAGTTCGTAGCTCTTGGCGAAGTCGGTGCCCTCCGGCGTGCCCGGCTGGTCCCAGCCCTCGGCGGTCAGCCAGTGGGCCTCGGGGCTCACGACCATCTTGAGGTCATCGAGCAGCGGTTTCAACGCCACACCTTCCCATTCGACGCAACCCATGCCGCCGTTCTTCCACTGGCCGCCGGCCACCTTCTGCTTGGCGGCGTAGT
>CAZMSA010000059.1:0-19081 GCA_964568825.1 uncultured Rhizobiaceae bacterium
TTGTAGACGGTGGTGCCCTGGCCGGAGAAATGGCGCGGTGAACAGATGTTGTAGTGGTCCTCCAGGCGCGAATAGCTGTTCAGCCCGGGGTGGATCCACGGCAGGTGGTAGCTTTCGCAATAGTTCTCAACCGCCAGCTTCCAGTTGCATTTCACCTCCAGCGTGAACGAGGCCGCTTCGTCGCCATGGAACAACGGACGATGCGCGAACTCGCCCCAGCGCTCGATGATGCCGGCGGCATGGGTTTCGAAGGCCGGCGCCTTGCCGTCGAGGTTGACGAAAATCATGTCCATGAAGATGTGGCTGCGCACCTCGATGAGACCGAGGCGGTCACGGTCGATGGCATCGTGCAGGTTCTTGCCGGGGCCGCCGACATGCGGGGTGGTGCGCAAGGTTCCGTTGAAATTGTAGCACCAGGAATGATAGGGGCAGCGGATGGTGGACCTGAGCGTCGTCGGCTCCGAGACGAGGATCATGCCGCGATGGCGGCAGACGTTCTGGAACACCCTGACCGTCCCATCCTTGTCGCGCACCACCAGCAGCGGCTGGCCGAGGAACTCAACAGGCCGGGCATCGCCGGGACCGGCGACATCCTTGGCAAAGCCGATGCAGGCCCAGGTCGAGGCGAACAGCACGCGCTTTTCCGCCTCGAACACATCCGGGTCGGTATAAAAGGCATTGGGCAGGCCATTGGCCTCGGTGATCGGCTTCTGGACCCTGGCAAGCACGGCGGCGTCGAAGGTGTTCATGGGGCCATTCATCCTTCAATGGCAGGCAGGCATCGAAGCCCATGTTGCATCCGGACGTGGCGCAAGCGCATCAAAATGCGTCATCGCAGTTATCGTCAGCGCCATCGGCAGATGACAGCCGGGCGTTGATTAGCCAGATCAGCATGCCATTGGGTGGGACTACCCAATGGCATGAAAGCTGATCGCTTCCAGGAAGTGGAGCATGATGTTATCCGAAAAGTGGTTTCCACTTTTCGCACATCATGCTCTATGCGACAGGCATGAACAGCGACAGCTTCGACATCGAAACCCTCGCAGAAAAAATCCGCCATGGCGACCGCGCGGCGCTGGGACGCGCGATCACCTTGATCGAGTCGCTCAGGAGCGACCACGAGGCGGCGGCCCAGGCGCTGATCCAGGCCGTGCTCGCCGATACCGGCCGCGCCATCCGCGTTGGCATCACCGGGGTTCCCGGTGCCGGCAAGTCGACCCTGATCGATACCCTCGGCAGCCTTTTGACGACGGCAGGCCACAAGGTGGCGGTGCTGGCGGTCGATCCCACCAGCCAGCGCACCGGCGGATCGATCCTCGGCGACAAGACGCGCATGGCGCGCCTGGCGGTCGATCCCCACGCCTTCATCCGCCCCTCGCCGTCAGGACAGACGCTGGGCGGGGTGGCGCGGCGCACCCGCGAGACTATGCTGGCTTGCGAGGCCGCCGGCTTCGATATCATCATCGTCGAGACGGTCGGCATCGGCCAGTCGGAGGCCGCCGTTGCCAGTATGGTCGATTTTTTCCTGGTGGTGATGGTGCCGGGTACCGGCGATGAACTGCAAGGCATCAAGAAGGGTGTGCTGGAGATCGCCGACCTTCTGGCCGTCAACAAGGCCGATGGCGACAACCTCGACCGCGCCCGGCGGGCGGCCGGCGATTACCGCGCCGCCCTCAACATGCTCACGCCCGTCAATCCCGACTGGTCGGTGCCGGTGACGCTGATTTCGGCCAGGACCGGTGACGGCATCGAAGCCATGTGGGGCGAGGTCATGCGCCATCATTACCTCATGGAGGAAACCGGTGCCCTCGCCCGCCATCGCCGCGACCAGCAGGTGAAGTGGATGTGGGCGATCCTCGAAGACCGGCTGCGGCGGCGACTGTCGCGCGATCATGCGGTGCGTATGCGGGTCGAGGCCATCGAGGCTGAAGTCAGAGCCGGCACGCTGTCGCCGGCACTGGCCGCCGATCAGGTGCTGGGCCTTGCAGAGGTCGAGCCGTGAGCGAGGCCGCCGCATCCACCACCAGGCCGGTGGTGCGCCGACGCACGGTGTTCTATGTGGCGGGCTTCGATCCCAAGGGCCCAGCCTATTACCACGACATCTACCGGCGCGAGGCGCTTCGTCAGGCCGCCATCAGCGGCATTGAGATCAGCGTCGGCGAACGCACCCGGCGCGACAGGCACCACGCCGTGTGGCGCATCGAGGCGGTGGAAGACGGGGGTCAAGGTCGAGACCGACTACATCTTCGCGCGCTGGGACGACATCGTGCGCCGCAACTGGCCGCGCGGGTCGTTCAGGCTGTTCTTCACCATGCTCAAGACCTACTGGCACCACATCCGGTCCGGTTTCCTGATGCGCACCTATGCCACCGCATGGCCAACGGCGCTGGCGGGGGCCTATCCGGCGCTGTTTCTGTTGCTCGCGGCGGTAGCGGGCATGCTCATCGGGGCGGGCGCCGGCGCGGTCATGGCGCTTGCCGCCGGCCTTCCGCGATGGCTGATCGCGGCGTTGGCCGTGGCGGGAGGCATCGCGGCGGTCCCCGTGGCCAGCCCGTGGCTGGATCGTACCTTCGGCATTCACTGGCTGATCCGCATCTATACCTTCACCATCGCCCATGCGTGTCGTCAGGTCGACGGGATCGATGAACGCTACGCGATCTTCGCCGCCGATCTGGTGGCGGAAGCACAGGCCGGCACAGCCGATGAGATCCTCCTGATCGGCCATTCCACGGGGGCGCAGTCGGCCGCCTCGATCCTTGGCAAGGCCTTGGCGCTCGATCCTAACCTTGGCAAGCACGGTCCGCGCGTTTCATTCCTGACGCTCGGCGGCAGCATCGCGATGCTTTCATGGCAGCCTGAGGCGGACTGGTTCCGGCAGGAACTGCAGCGCATCGCCGATGCGACCGAAATCGACTGGATCGATTTCACCATCGCCCAGGACGGTGCTTGCTTTGCCCTCCACGACCCCATCGAATCGACCGGCCCCAAACATGCCGAAGGCGCCCAACCGCGGCCGAAGCTGCTCAATGTGCGGCTGTTCGAGCTCTATTCGCCCGAAACCTTCAGAGCCGTCCACCGTCAGTGGTTCACGGTACATTTCCAATATCTCAAGGCTAGCGAGATGAAGGCCGACTATGACTATTTCGCCATCACCGCCGGGTGCCAGCTCATGGCGGACCGCTATCAACATCGCGAGGCGGCGCGCGACTTCCGGCGGTTTCGCTCAAAACGCTTCGGCCACCTGGCGGACCGGCTGCTCCATGGCATCAACTAGCACCCGTTGCGTTGTTATGACGGCCTTGCCACAGTGAATCCATGATCGACTACGTGCCGCCAAAGCCGGTTCCACAGCCGCGCAAGGTCTCCCTCATCAAGCGCTGGTGGCATTCGCGCCATGATATGCTCAAACCCATCCCCGAGCGCAGCTTCAACATGAAGATGGGTCATATCCGCATGCCGCGCGGCGACATCTACCCGGTGTGCGAGACCTCGCTGGTGCGGCGTATCCTGGTGGAGCAGTGGGAGCGCTTCCCGAAGAACCGCTTCCTGCACCAGGTGCTGAAGCCGCTGCTTGGCGACGGCATCGTCATCTCCAGCGGTGAGTTGTGGAAGATGCAGCGGCGCATGGTCGATCAGGCCTTCGAGGTGGCGCGCCTGCAAACGGTGTTCCCGCTCATGGTCGATGCGGTGGATGCCCTCGAGGCGCGCCTCGACAGGCTGGCGGGAACGGGACCCGTCGCCTTCGATGTGGAAATGACCCACGTGGCCGCCGACATCATCTTTCGCACCATTTTCACCGTGCCGCTGGAGCAGGAAGACGCCGCGCGGGTGTTGGGGGCCTTCAAGCGTTACCAGGAGGCCGCCGCCAATGCCTGGATGTTCGGCATCGCCGGCCTGCCCTCCTTCATCAATCCCCACCGCATCCATACCTGGCGCTGGGGGCGGGAAATCCGCGGCCTGCTGATGCCGCTCGCCAAGGCCCGCTTCGCGGCGGCAGGCCGTGGCGAGGATAGCGGGCAGCGCGATATCCTCGATGCGCTGATCAAGGCGAAGGACCCGGTCAGCGGCCACGTGTTCACGCTGGAAGAACTGGTGGACCAAATCGCGACGCTTTTTCTCGCCGGGCATGAGACGACATCGGCGGCGCTTTCGTGGACCGGGTTCATCGCGGCCCAGTGCCCGCATGTGCAGGAGCGTCTGCGCGACGAAGCCGACGAGGTGTTCGGCGAGCGGCGGCCGGTCCATGCCGACATCAAGCGGCTGAAATTTACCCGCGACGTGTTCCGCGAGACCTTGCGCCTTTATCCCTCCTTCGGCTTCATCGCCCGCGAGGCGGCACACACCGAGCACATGCGCGACAAGGTGGTGAAGGCCGGCGCCTCGCTGGCGGTGGCGCCGTGGCTGATCCATCGCCACCGCACCTACTGGGATCGGCCGGATGTCTTCGATCCCGATCGCTTCCAGTCGAAGGAAGGCAAGGCGTCGCTGCGTTGCGCCTATCTGCCCTTCAGTCTCGGTCCCCGAGTGTGCCTGGGCGCCGCCTTTGCCATGCAGGAAGCAACGCTCATCGTCGCCTCGCTGTTCCGACGCTACCGCCTGGTGCCCGACCCGGGTTTCGAAACCCACCCCGTCGGGCGGCTCACCATCCGGCCGGACAAGGGTATCCGCTTGAGGATCGAGCGGCGTTGAAACGGCACGGACCTTGCATCGTGGCCGCCCATGCTCTCCAGACGCACCATATTGGGCGCCGGCCTTGCCCTGCCTGCTTCCGGCGCCTTGGTCGCGGGCACACCGGCGATGGCGGCGGAAAGCTTCGGCCTCAAGCCCAACCTGCCGACCGACCAGTCGCCGGCCATGCAGCGTGCCCTCGATGCGACCAAGGTGGCGGGCGGGCGCCTCAGCCTTGCCCCGGGCATCTACATGGTGCGCGATCTGACCATCAGCGGCGGCCTCGACCTCCGGGGCGAGGGGCCGGGAACCCGCCTGGTGCGGCCCGGCGGCGGCACCATCCTCAAGATTGGCGAGGCGGCCGGTGTGCGTCTTTGCGGCCTGGAATTCGATACCGGCGGCACGTCTTCGGGCGGTACGGATACGGCTGCTCTGGTGACGGCATCGAAGGCCACCGACCTGGTGATCGAGGACTGCTCGTTTCGCCGCAATGCCGGTAACGGCCTGGCGCTCCACGACAGCGGCGGCTCGATCCGCCATTGCCGCTTTTCGGAGATCGGCGATGTCGCGATCTTCTCCATGGGTGCAACCGGCCTTGAAGTGATCCACAACCACATCCACGACATCGGCAACAACGCCATCCAGATCTGGCAGCCGGACAAGCGCGAGGACGGCAGTCTCGTTGCCTTCAATCGCATCGAGCGGGTGAAAGGGGTGAGCGGCGGCAACGGGCCTTATGGCAACGGCATCAATGTCTATCGTGCCGGCAATGTCACGGTGACCGGCAACCGCATTACCAACTGCCGGTTTTCGGCCATCCGCAACAACGCCGGGTCGAACGGGCAGATTATCGCCAATTCCTGCTCGCGCCTCGGCGAGACGGCGATCTATGTCGAGTTCGGCTTCGAGGGCGTGGTGGTCGCCGACAACGTGATCGAGGAAACCGGCAGCGGCATTTCGATCACCAATTTCAATGCCGGCGGACGCCTTGCCATCGTTTCCGGCAATATCGTGCGCCAGGCGAAAGGCGATCACGGCAACCCCGATGCCGGTGGTCACGGCATCTCGGTGGAAGCCGACACGGCCGTCACCGGCAATGTCATAGAAGCGGTCCGCCGCAGCGGCCTGGCACTTGGATGGGGCTATGCGCTGCGCAACGTGTCGGCCAGTGGCAACATCATCCGCGACTGCGAGACGGGTATTGCGGTTTCGCTGGCACCCGGTGCGGGCGATGCGCTGATCACCGGCAACATCGTTTCAGGCACCAGAGGGCTTGCCATCGTCGGCATGGACCACGACCGGACGGTGACCGGCAACCTCGCCCGGGATGCCTCGGGCCTGCCGGAGCGGGTCAGGATCAGCGGCAACCTCGTCAGTTGACGGCAACGGCGTGGACTTCGCCCACCTCGAAATGATTGCGGTTGAACAAGGGTGAGCGGGCAAGGCTCGCCAGCACGTCGCGCTCGGCCGGGCTCCACACATCAAGGCCGGCCAGCACGGCAGCGATTGCCGCTTCGGCGGCGCGGCTGGCGCCGTCATCGCACTTGAGCGCCACACCCAGACCGGCGTGCGGCACCGCGGCGCAATAGACGCCTTCGGCTCCCGTCTTGACGAAGGCGCGCGGCACCTTTTCCATCAGCGCGGTGCAAAAGCGGCCCGTCCCCGCCACCATGAAGGGATGGGCCCTCACCGCCTCGATGATGCGGCGGGCGGCGTCGCGGCGGGCATCGCTCAAGGATGCCCCCGAAGCGAGGCGGGCAAAGCCTAAGGCGATGTTGCGCAAGGGCAGCGCCCAGGTCGGCACCGAACACCCGTCAATGGCGCGCGGGGCGGTAAGCATGTCGCAATCACACACCTCGCCGAGCACGCTCGCCACGGCGCGCTGCACCGGATGATCGGCAGCGATATAGCCGTGCGTGTCGGCTCCGAGCGTCAGCGCCAACGCCAGCATGCCGGCGTGCTTGCCGGAGCAATTGTTGTGGATGGGGCCCGGCTCTTCGCCTGCGCGGGCCAGATCGTAGGCAGCCTCCTCGCGGGTTGGCCAGTGGGTGCCGCATTCATAAGCATCGGGGCCAAGGCCCAGTTTGGTCAACATGCCGCGCGCCACCGCCACATGGCGCGGCTCGCCGGCGTGCGAGGAACACATCAAGGCAATCTCCTCCGGCGTGAAATTGTAAGTATCGGCGGCACCGTTCTCGAACACTGCCATGGCCTGGAAAGCCTTGACGGCCGAGCGCGGATAGACCGGCCGGTCGATGTCGCCGGCCGAGGCTATGAGCGATGCATCCGATGCCATCACCGCATACGAGCCCTCATGCCGGCTCTCGACGATGGAGCCGCGCACCACTTCGACGATGACCGGGTTATGGCTGTCGCTCATTTTGTTTCTCCTGCCGTCTCACCGTTGCGGCCGGCGGCTTCAACAGATACCACACGAGACAAACCGACTGCACGGCAAGGCAAACGCCGAAGCCGACCCGATAGGCGGCAGGCTGATAGCCGCCCGCTGCCGTTTGCGGCCACCAGTCGATGATCCTGCCGATGACATACTGGGTCAAGGAGGCGGTCGTGAAGACCAGCAGGTTGAGGGCGGTATTGGCGCGGCCCGCCATCTCGGCCCCAACATAACCGGCGATCCACGGATAGGCGAGGATGGCGGACTGGCCGACCATGCCGAACACGAACCATAAGAGGGCCACCGCCGGGAGCCATTGCGCGATGAGAAGCGCCTCCACGGTCATGGAGACAAGACCGAAACCGGTCATCACCGTCAAGAGGCCGATGCCGCGGCGACCGAGCCAGTCGGCAATGGCCCCCGACAGAAAAGTCCCGCAAAGGAAACCGGTCGCCATCAAGGCCAGATGCTGGGCAACAGCGCTGCGGTCGAAGCCTGCCACGTCCCGCAACCAGGGGCCCGCCCACAGGGTCTGGAGGGCAATGCTGACGCCCGCCGTGGAGGCCACGAACGGCGCCAGCCGCCAGAACACAGGATCGCCATAGATGCGGGCGACGGCAGCAAGCTGGGTGGATATCGGCGTTGCCTTCGATGCACCGCGCTCGGGCACGGCAAGGAAGATGAGCAGCGATGCCAGAAACGACAAGACGACCAGCCCGAGGAAGAGGCCGCGCCATCCGAAGGCGTGGGCGGCGAATTCGGTGGGAACCGTCGCCGTCAGGATGCCGAGCCCGCCCATCGCCATGACGCAGCCATTGGCCAGTGCCCGGCGTTCGGGCCTGATCCACAAGACGATGGCCTTGAAACCGCCCATCAATCCGCCGGCGCAGCCGATGCCAATGAGCGCGCGGGCAGCCGAAAGGCCGATGAAGCTGTGGGATTGGGAAAAGATCAAAGCGCCGACACCCGCCAAGGCAACCAGCACCGCCTGTACGCGGCGCGGGCCGAAGCGGTCGAGCAGCACCCCGAGCGGTAACTGGAAGCCGGCAAAGGCCACCAGGTAGGAAGCCGTCAACAACCCCAGTTCGCCGGCCGACAGACCAACATCACGTACCAGATCGGGGCCCACGACGGCGTTCACCGCCCGATAGAGGTAGGACAGGAAATAGCCAAGCGCAAAGGGACCGAGCACAAGCACGGCGGGAAAGGCGCTGGCAATGAATTCGGGCCGGCGGGCTCCGGCCCGCGAGGCATCCGCAGTCACCCTTGTCGTCCCCCCATAGCGGGTCGGTCTCACCAGAGCGCCGACATCATGAGGCTGGCGCAATCCGTTGCGCTTTGCAACCACCCGGGTTCATGCCGGAAGGCCTCAGCGGCCATGCGTGCCCGCAGCGCAGCGCCTCATCAGTTGCACGCGATGGCCGTGATCGAAAGGCCGGGAATGCTGATGGTGGGCTTCACCAGCCTGGCCACCGCCTTTTCCTGCACCGCGGCATCCAGGTCGGCGCTCTCGCCAGCGGCGGAGACCGCACGGAGCGTGTCCGTACCAGCAGCGCAATCGCCGGTCAGGGCTTTCCAGTCAAGTGCCCGCCCAAGCACCTGCCAGTTGATGATCACGGCGCCGCGCTCATGACCGGTGCCGGCAAACAGCCTCACCTGAAGTCCAGCGGGCAGTTCATCCTGTGGCGCCGACATCCGCCAGCCAGCGAAGCGCGCGATCAGTTTCATTGCCTTGCCAGCCGCGCTCAAGTCATTGTTCGGGTCGATCAGGCCCTGGCCGTTGTCGCCCACCAGAGGCCAATAGGTAGCCAAGCGCACGTTGTTTTCGGCTTCATCGAGCACGCCGTCTGCCACGAAGAGCACATGGCCGATCGTGTCGAACTTTATGCCATTGGGATCGTCGGCTGCACGCGCGGTGATGTTCCATTCGGTCAGATGAACTGGCCAGGTTTTTCCAAACTCGACCATCATCTTGGCATCGGCTTTCTTCAGGAACTTATCGATGCGCGATCCACCCTTGCCGAACTTGTTCTTTTTCAGTTTCTGGTACCTTTGCAGGACGACATAGTCGATGTCCCGGCCGGCCCCCTCCACCGCTCCGGCCCACCACGGATAATCATCGCCCGGGACGTTGCGCCCGAAGGCTCCGGGGAGCACCAGGCCGAGTTCGACAGTCGGGTCGATGGCTTTGAGCTTGTGACGAAACTCCTGATAGAGCTTGCCGTATTCCATGCTGGTGATCGGCGACTGGCGTTGCGGCCGCTTGCCGTAGATGTCATTGCCAAATTCCCAGAAGCGGATCTTGTAGCGCTTCTCGACATTGGCGTAGCGCACCCAGTCCTCGGCCTCGGCGAGAGCCTCGTCGACCTTGCCCGCGGCCAGCCATGAGCGCAGATTCAAGACGATTGTCGGCTGGCCGCCGAGGCATTTGACCAGTCCCATGAATTTGTCGAAGTCGAGCGTGTCGGGACCCGGTTTGAAGTTTTGAGGTATCCAGTCGGACCGGGCGGTCGTGGCCTGGCGCCACAGGTAATTGTCACCGATCGCGCCACCCGGGAACCGCAGGCTGCGGAGCGGTATCGAGGTCAGTGCGGCATGGAATGCAGGGTTCGCCAGAAGCTTGGCGTCCACCTCGGTGATGTCGATATTGGCTCCAAACAATAACGGCGACAACGTTCCCTTCGAGTATGACGTCGCGGCAGGAGAACCCAGGCACCGCGCCAGTGCGACGTTTCCCGAAGCGATTGCAAAGACAATGCCCAGCAACAACAGGGATATTCTGACGATTGACACCATTTGGAGTGGTCCATGGTTGAATTTCAAAACGCGCCAGCCACGGCCCTGACGCCTCAGAATCCGGACCCACGGCTCGGTGCATCATGCACACCGGCCACACGGTCAGCTATCACAGCTGCGACGCTCGCGTATTGCAAATTCGGCTCAGGCCAATCTGTCGCATCCAACGATGCCACACCGGCTTTGGCTCCGCGCGTATGCGCGCCTTCATCGTATCAGGCGGCCAGGGTTGACGCTGCCGGGCGCGCCGCGTAGCCCTTTTGGGATTATCCCCGGCCAGCAACTTGGCGATCAGGCGGTTCGCCAGGAAAGTAGCGTACCTGGCACAAGAGGCGAACGGGCCGGCCAAAGCGGCTCGATGGAGCAGAACCTGCCATGGGCGAAATACGGCATATCCTGTTCGTCATGTGCGACCAGTTGCGCTGGGACTATCTCGGTTGCTACGGCCACCCCCATCTCGCCACTCCGAACATCGATGGTCTGGCGCACCAGGGCGTGCGCTTCGAACACGCATATGTGCAGGCACCGATCTGCGGGCCGTCGCGCATGTCCACCTACACCGGGCGCTACGTCTCATCGCACGGCTCCACCTGGAACAATTTTCCGCTGCGCATCGGCGAGATGACCATGGGCGATTATCTGCGCCCGCTGGGATGGCGCACGGTGCTGGCCGGCAAGACCCACATGCGCGCCGACATCGAGGGCATGGCACGTCTCGGCATCGACCCCCGGTCGATCATCGGCGTCCAGGCCAGCCAATGCGGCTTCGAGCCCTTCGAGCGCGATGATGGCCTGCATCCCGACGGCCCCTATTACGGCCGCGACCCGGCCTATGACCGCTACTTGAGGGCACACGGCTTCGAGGCGGAAAATCCCTGGCATGAATGGGCCAATTCCGGCATCGACCCGGCAACCGGCGAAGTGAAGTCGGGCTGGTTCCTGAAGCATGCCAACCTGCCGGCGCGAGTGCCGGAGGAGCATTCCGAGACCCCCTACATGACACGCCGCGCCATGGACTTCATGGCCGCGGCGGGCGAGGAGCCGTGGTGCCTGCATCTTTCCTACATCAAGCCGCACTGGCCCTATATCGTGCCGGCGCCCTACCACGACATGTACGGGCGTCAGGACTTGATCGCCCCGGTGCGCTCTGAAGGCGAGCGCCGCGATCCACATCCCGTCTATGCCGCCTTCATGGCGCAGCGCGAATCCCAAGCCTTTGCCCGCGACGAGGTGCGCGAGCGCGTGCTGCCGGCCTACATGGGGCTCATCAAGCAGATCGACGACCAGATGGGCGTGCTCACCGCGTTCCTCAAGGAAAGCGGATTGTGGGACACGACGCTCATCGTCTTCACCTCCGATCACGGCGACAACATGGGCGATCACTGGCTGGGCGAAAAAGACCTGATGCACGACTGCTCGGTGCGCGTGCCGCTGATCGTGCGCGACCCGCGCCGCGCCGCCGACGCCACGCGCGGCAGCGTCTTGGATACCTTCATCGAGGCCATCGATCTCGCCCCCACCTTCCTCGACTATGCCGGCGGCAAACCACAGCCCCACCGTCTCGAAGGCCGATCGCTCAAACTCCTGCTGGAAGGCAACGCGGGACCATGGCGCGATTGCGTGTTCAGCGAGTGCGACTATGCCATGCGCGATGCCGGCTATACCCTGGGGCGCGACCCGAAGGACTGCCGCATCTGGATGGTGCGCGACGCCAATTGGAAATACGTCTATTACGAGGGCTACCCGCCGCAACTTTTCGATGTCGTCGCAGATCCCGGCGAACTCAACGACCTCGGCCGCGATGCGGCCCACGAATCGGTGCGGGCAGCCATGAAGGACACGCTGTTCGACTGGTCACGCACCCTCAAGCACCGCACCACGGTGACGGACGACGAGATCAGGGCCGCCGAAGGCAGCGCCGAAAGGGCCGGCATCTATGTGGGCTGGTGGGACGAGAAGGGCTGAAGCGGAGGCCTTTCAGCAGTCGAACCCGGCCTTGCGATAGCCCTCCAGCCACAGGTCGCGGTGATCCTGGAGCGCGCTCATTCTCAGATGTGAGGAAATATGCTCAGCGAATGAGTGGCCTTGCGGCAACTGAGCTTCGTACTGCTCTCGCAGCTTGGCTGCTTCGGTAAGGAATCCCGCCTGAGCATAGGCTGCCGCAGCCACGGCGAGCATGTGCCCCGGCGGATTATGCCACCCGACGAAGCAGTTGATTGACTCCTCGTAGCGTCGAGCGATGTAATAGATGATCAGGGACGTTTCGCGTTGAGCCTCGATGGAGATCGGATCGTGGTGAAGGAATTTGTCGTTCCAGCGCAATGCCTCTTCTGTGTCGCCGAGCGCGGCATAGATGCCACCGGCAAAGCTTATGACGACATAGTTGTTGGGATTGAGCTTGATGGCCTTTTCAATGCATTTCCGTGCCAGATCGAGATCGCCTGTAATCCAGTAGGCGTCGGCGATCACGCTCAGGATGGTGGAATCATTGTGATCAAGTTGGAGGGCCTTGTTAGCGAATGCCAAAACATTGCCACGAGCCTCATCGAGCTCCGCGCCATGCAAAAGGATGCTGTAGGCGTGCCAATCCGCGAGATGCGCGTAGGCGTAAGCGCAATGTGGATCGGCGGCAATCACCTTGTCCAACAGACCCGCAGCTTCAGGCGACCCCCAATCCTGACGGCGCAGATGAATGGCGCGCAACAGATACTCATAGGCTGTTAGATTGCCTGCCGGCCGGCGTTGGACATGGTGGGCCGCGGCGGCATCAAGTGCGCCCGGCACGGCCGTCACGATTTCCCTTACGACTTCGTCCTGAACGGCAAAAATGTCATCCAGGCTTCGATCGTAGCGCTCGGCCCACACATGGTTGCCGGTCACCACCTCGATGAGCTGGGCTGTGATCCGGACCCGGTTGCCGGACTTGCGCACACTGCCCTCGACCAGGTACCGCACGCCCAGTTTGCGGCCGATCTCCCCCATATCAATCGGCTTGCCCCTGAACGCGAACGACGAGTTGCGGGCGATGACGAACAACTCCCGGAAGCGCGACAGCTCGGTGATGATGTCCTCGGTGATGCCGTCGCTGAAATACGCCTGCTCGGGATCGCCGCTCATATTGTCGAAAGGCAACACGGCGATGGATGGCTTTTCACTCACCTGTCGGGTCTGCGTCTCGGGCTTGCCGGTTTGTGTTGGCGACCAACGGAACACCCGAACGGGCCGGGCGATGTTCTTGACCTGCTGTTCGCCGGCGTCGGTGAAGTCGGCCTCCACCCGGTTGCCGAGCCCTTCGTGCACCATGCCCGATATGGCGATGCCGCCCGGTTCGGCCAGCGCCTCCAGCCGCGCCGCCACATTGACGCCGTCGCCGTAGATGTCGTCGCCATCGATGATGACGTCGCCGAGGTTGATGCCGATGCGAAGCTTGATCTTGCCGTGCTCGGCCGCCAGCCTCTGCTGGATGGCCAGCGCGCATTCCACCGCGTCGACCACGGAAGGAAATTCCACCAGCACCCCGTCGCCCATCAGCTTGACGATGCGACCACCGCGTCTTGCGGTTTCAGGATCGAACAGTTCAGAGCGATGCGCCTTCAGCACGGCAAGCGTGCCCGCCTCGTCTTCGGCCATGAGTTTCGAATAGCCCACGACATCGGCGGCAAGTATGGCAGATAGCCTGCGTTGCAAGGCCGAGCCTCCGTTGCCGCTACAACCGTTGCCGCGCCAGCGCCGCGCCGTCGGCCAGCGCCTTGATCTTGCCGATGGCCACCGCGCGCGGCAGCGGGGCCATGCCGCAATTGGTGCAGGGAATGAGCCGTTCGGCATCGACGAATTCAAGCGCCGCCTTGATGATCGCCGCCACCTGCTCCGGCGTCTCGATGTCATTGGTGGCGACGTCGATGACGCCCACCATCACTTCCTTGTCCGGCAACAGGCCGATCATCGACAAGGGCACATGGGAATTGGCGCATTCGAGCGATACCTGGCCGATGCGGCTTTTGTTGAGGGCGGGGAAAAACGCCTCGTACTGCCGCCACTCAGCCCCCAGCGAATTCTTCCAGTCGATGTTCGCCTTGATGCCGTAGCCGTAGCAGATATGCACGGCGGTCTTGCACTTGAGGCCCTCGACGGCGCGATTGAGCGCCTCCACGCCCCAGCCGGCCGCCTCGGTCAGGAAGGCGTTGAAGGCGGGTTCGTCGAACTGGATGACATCCACGCCGATGGCTTCCAGTTCACGGGCTTCTTCATTGAGGATACCGGCAAAGGCCATCGCCATGTCGGCGCGCTTGTTGTAGTGGGCATCGGCGATGGTATCGCAGATGGTCATCGGTCCGGGCAGCGTGAACTTGAGCTTTTTCTTCGTGTGGGCGCGGGTGAACTTCACCTCCTCGCCATGTACCGGGCGCTTGCGCGACACTGGCGCCGTCACGGTCGGGACATCGACCACGTAGCGGTTGTCGCGAATGCCCATCTTGGTCTTCTTTGCCCAGTCGATGCCGTCAATGTGCTCGAGGAAGCCATGCACGAAATGGGTGCGGAACTGCTCGCCATCGGTGACGATGTCGATGCCGGCATCCTCCTGCTCCTTGATCCACACAAGGGCGGCATCACGCTTGGCCCGATCGAGATCGGCACCCTCGAAGCGCCAGCGCGGCCACAGCTTTTCCGGTTCGGCCAGCCAGAACGGCTTGGGGAGGCTGCCAGCGGTGGTGGTTTCAAACATGGGCAACGTTCCTCCTTGTCATTTTGTCGAAAAAGCTTAGACCAGAAGCTGGCCGGGCTCCAGCCTCGTGCCGCGCAGAAAATCATCGAGAGCCATCTGACCCTTGCCCTCGCGCTGCACCACGAGGGGGCGGAGGGCACCCGAACCGCAGGCGATGGCGAAGCGGTTATCCAGCACCTCGCCCGGCTGCCCGTGGCCGGTGGTCAATTTGCCCTTGAGGATCTTAACCCTCGCCGCCCGGCCATCGTCCGGCAACATTGTCCAGGCGCCCGGTGAGGGCGACAGGCCGTGGATCAGGGCGAGCACTTCTTGCGCGGGACGTGAGAAGTCGATGCGGGCTTCGGCCTTGTCGATCTTGGCGGCGTAGGTGACACCTTCGGTGGCTTGCGCCCGGCACGTGAGGGTGCCGGCCTCGAGCCTCGCCATCGCATCGACCATGAGGCGGGCCCCGCTGGCACTGAGTTCATCATGCAGCTCGCCCGCCGTGGTTCCGGCTGCAATCGCCACACTTTCGGTCAGGCACACCGGTCCGGTGTCGAGACCTTCATCCATGCGCATCACCGCCACGCCGGTCTCGGTGTCGCCGGCCATGATGGCGCGCTGGATGGGGGCGGCGCCGCGCCAGCGCGGCAACAGCGAGGCATGCAGGTTGAAGCAGCCAAGACGGGGCGCTTCAAGCGCTGCTTTGGGGAGGATGAGCCCATAGGCCACTACGATAGCGGCATCGGCGGCAAGAGCGGCCAGTCGGGCCTGATCTTGGGCGTTCTTCAGGCTGACGGGCGTCAGGACATCCAGACCCCTGGCGGCGGCAAAGCGGGCAACGGGGGTGGGTCGGGCCTCGAGACCGCGGCCGGCCTGGCGGGCCGGCTGGGCGAAGACGGCGGCGATGGTGTGTCCGGCGTCAATGAGACCCGCCAGGACCGGGACAGCGAAATCCGGCGTTCCCATGAACACCAGCTTGAGGCTCACACCGGTTCCTTTTCCTGGCGCTTGGCCTTGGCGAATTTCTTGACGATGCGATCACGCTTGAGGCGCGACAGATAGTCGATGAACAAGACGCCGTTGAGGTGGTCGATCTCGTGCTGGATGCAGGTGGCGAGGAGCCCCGAACAGTGCATCTCCTGCTCGGCGCCGTCGCGGTCGAGGAAGCGAACCTTCACCTCGGCGGGTCGTGTCACCATGTCGTAGACCTCGGGGATTGAAAGGCATCCTTCCTCGTATTCCGACAACTCCTCGGATGCCCACACGATCTCCGGGTTGGCAAAGCAGATAGGATTGCGCGGTGCATCCTCGTCCCGCACCGCATCGAGCACCACCAGTCGCCGGGGTATGCCGATCTGCACTGCCGCAAGGCCAATGCCCGGTGCGTCGTACATGGTCTCCAGCATGTCGTCGAACAGAGCACGCACCTCATCGTCAACGCCGGCAACCGGCTTCGAGACGGTCTTGAGAACGGGATCTGGCAACGTGACGATGGGCCGGATGGTCATGAACGGTCTTTTGATTTTCAACTCTTTGGAACCCTGAGATAAGAGATCGCAGCGCCGTGGTCAACGTCGGCGCAGCGGCTGGGCCCGATCTCAATATTTTGATTGAATGTTCATTCAATTTCGGTATCTATGATGACCTGGTTGCAACGAAGTGCAAAGGCCGGCGCATGGGCGGCACGTATGACAGCGGCGAACTGTACAGCGACGAGCTGATCGGCATGCTCGACATCGTGTGGGGCGAGGGCTGGTTGTCACCGGGCGGGCCGGAAGAAGTGGCCCGACTGGTGGCGGGTGTCGATTTTGCCGGCAAGTCGGCGCTCGACATCGGCTCGGGCGCTGGCGGTGTCGATTGCCTGCTGGTTGAGGCCCACGGCGCCGGCCATGTCACCGGCATCGATGTGGAAGACACCGTCATCGCAACAGCCCGTCGGCATGTCGCCCAGCATGGATTGGCTGAGCGGATCGATCTCCTCAAGGTGGCCCCCGGCCCCTTTCCCTTCGAGCCGGACAGCTTCGACATCGTGTTTTCCAAGGACTCCATCGTCCACATCCCCGACAAGCATGCCTTGATGCGCGAAGTCTTCAGGGTGCTGAAGCCGGGCGGGCGCTTCGTTGCGTCCGACTGGCTGATCGGGCATGAGGGCGAACCCAGCCCCGAGATGGCCGCCTACATCAAGGCAGAGGGCCTCGATTTCGGCATGGCCTCGCCCGAGCGCTACCGCGCGGCCATCGACGCGGCCGGGTTTACCGACGTGCGTATCGTCAACCGCAACCCCTGGTACCGCGAGGTCGCCCGGCGCGAACTGGCCGCCATGCAGGGGCCGCTCAATGCCGCGGCGGTGAAGCGGCTGGGCAAGGATTTTGTCGACCACAATATCGAGATCTGGCAACGCATGATCGTGGTGCTCGACACGGGCGAGCACTGCCCTCATCACCTCCATGCCACCAAGCCGGGATAAGCACGCCATGGCCGCCATCCCCTCGACCAGCCCGCGCAAGGCCTCCAAGGAGCTTCGACGCCAGCAGCTCATCGAAGCGACTATCGGCGCCATCGCCAGGAAGGGCTACGCCGCCCTGACGCTGGCCGACGTGGCAAAGGCTGCCGGGTTATCGGGCGGCATCGTCAATTTCCACTTCGAGAGCAAGGAAAAGCTGCTGGTGGAGACCTTGCGCCATCTGGCGGAGGAATACCGGCAAAACTGGCAGGGCGCGCTGAATGCCGCCGGACCTTCTCCAGCCGCCCGCCTCGCCGCCCTCGCTATCGCCGACTTCAACGATGTCGTGTGCACGCCGGTCAAGCTCGCGGCATGGTCGGCCTTCTGGGCCGAAGCGCAGAACCGGCCCACCTACATGGAGCATTGCGGCGCCAACGACGCGGAATTTCATGCCACGGTGCGCGCCATCGTCACCGAGATTATCGCCGAGAGCCACTATGCCGAGCGAGATCCCGCCCGCATCGCCCGCGCCATCGACGCCATCCTCGAAGGGCTGTGGCTCGATCTGATCACCTCCTACTCGCCGGTCACCCGCGAAGAGGCGGTCAAGACTGTCTACAGCTGCCTCAATGCCTTTTTCCCCGAGCATTTCTCACCCCTAGGCCTGCACCGCAAGGAGGCACCGTGAGCTTTGCCCTCGACCCCGAGGCGATCGCCTGGGCTGCCAAGGCGCGGGCCTTCGCCGATGAACAGCTCATGCCCTATGAGGGCGAGGCTGAAATGAACGCCGGCCGCCTGCCGCCGGGCGTTGCCGAACGCCATGAGCGGCTTGCGGTGGAGATGGGTTTGCCGCGTCTCGATGCCCCCAAGGCCCACGGCGGCCTCGGCCTGCCCATGCTCACCCAGGTCGCCGTCTACGAGCAGCTGGGACGCGTCACCAACGCGCTTTGCTGGTGCTACCCGGAAGCGCAAGCATGGATGTTCGAGGCCTTTTCGGCCGACCAGATCGAGCGTTACGCGAAGCCGATGATGACCGGCGACTGCCACGTCTGCTATGCCATTACCGAGGAGGATGCCGGATCCGACCCTTCCGAAATCGCCACGACGGCGCGGCGCGATGGCGAGCATTATGTCATCACTGGCGAGAAGTGGCATGTCACCAGCTACAACCTCGCCGACACGGTGATCGTCCAGGCCGCGATCGCCGGCGGCGATCATGATGGGGCGCACGCGCTGTTCTTCTGCCCGGCCCATCCCGAGGGCCTGAGCGTGGTGCGGACACCGCAATACACCCACACCTACAATCACCACCACCCGGTGCTGAAGTTCGACGCCGTGCGCGTGCCGGTACGCAATCGCATCGGCAAGGAGGGCGACGGCATGGGCTATACCCACGCCTGGTTCCGCCATGAACGGCTGATGATCGCGGCGCGCTGCTGCGGGGCGGCCGAGCGGCTGATCGAGGAGGCACTGGCGTTTGCCAAGGCGCGCATCGTATCGGGCAATCCGATCATCGCTTACCAGCTCATCCAGGCCATGCTCGCCGACAGTGCCATGGACCTGCACGCCGCGCGTCTGATCACCCGCGAGGCGGCCGCTGCTCACGATCGCGGCGACGACCTCAAGGTTCTGCACGCACGCTGCTCGCTGGCCAAGCTCAATGCCTCGGAGATGGCCTTCCGGGTGGCGGATCGCGCCGTGCAGATTTTCGGCGGCCGCGGCTATATGCGCGACAACGTCGCGGAGCGTTTCTTACGCGAAGTGAGAGTCGACCGCATCTGGGAAGGTACCAGCGAAATCCAGCGCCTCATCATCGCACGCGCCCTCGAACGGCGCGGCCTTGAAGCGACGATCGGAGCATGACCCCGGCAAGAGGGAGATATCAAGGGAGGGAAATCAATGACATGATTAAGGATTGCAATTCGCCCGCAGGGGGATTTGACTGGACTGCAGTTGACAAACCAAACTGGCCGTCAAGGCCGCTCATGTTAACGGGAAGGAGTAACGCAATGACAAAGTCGCTGTTGAAACTCAACCTCGCATTGGCCGCAGGCGCGGCCATGCTCGCCATGGC
>CAZMSA010000060.1:0-19019 GCA_964568825.1 uncultured Rhizobiaceae bacterium
AAAGGGTTAGAAATGGGGATTGGTTGCTGGTTCGAGTCCTGCGCGGACCACCACCGTCTCTTCTGCTTTTGTCAGTATTTCGTAGAGACGAAATATCATATATATTACCGTAGGTTACGGCGATGTTGGTCGTAAACTTCCCGGATTTCTCGGTCAGCAACGGCAACTTTTGAGCTTTTACCCCGCCCGTCTCTGTTTGGCGATCTTCGCACCCAAACGTCTGGACTGAAGATGGCAGGTGAATCGCTCTGATGTTGGCTGATCTGGCGATCAGAAGCCAAAAAGTCCGGCCTGCTGTTCCCAGCTGACAGGAAGATCAGCAATCCGACTCAGGCGCAAAGCGCCAAGTTCGAACGGCTGATTGCCTGCCAGGATTGATTCTACCAGCTGCGGAGCGAGGAATGCGAAGGGCAACAACCGGCTCACCTCGGAGACAACGGTGCCCTGCTCTCTGGCTACCTGCGTGAGGGATTTCGCAGAACCATCCGTCAAGGCCGCAAGGTAGGTGTTGGCTCTGACGACGAAATCAATGAGCGCTGCATCAGGTCTCGGCATGGATGCACCGTTCGCCATCACCATGCGGCTTTCGACACCCCTTCGCCTGACTGACATCGGTTGCTCCAGCTCGAAGATTCCGTGCTTTTCTTCTGATAGTGAATCCCGCGGTCTGCCCATCAACCAGGTGATGAGGGCCCCGCGATCAAGCTCGAAACGGATCCAGCCAACACGTACTGTGATCCGTGCAAACAGGTGCTGGAGGATCTTCCGCTTCTGCTCCCCAGTCAGTCCCGTCCATTGATTCTGCTTGTCCCACGTCTGGGTCGTGAGCTGCGTGATCTGCTCGCTGTCAAGGTCGTTTCCGAACCATTCCATCAACTGGCCACTGTCGCTCAGGATCTGCAGCAACTGATCTTCCACGATCGTGTCGATGTGACCGGCACGGATGCGCCAGCCGGCATAGGGGGATGCAGGATCGCGTCCCCTGTCGACGATCCGTTTCGAGACGTAATAGCGGTAGCGCACGCCCCTGTTTCTGGTGTGGCTGGGCGTCAGCCGGTCGCCGGTTTCATCGAACAGGATTCCGGTCAGCAGATGAACATCCTGCGTGTTGGTCGGGTGTCGACGCTTCGGCGCCTGTTCCTTCAACTGCACCTGAACGCGCTCGAAGGTTTCCTGGTCGATGATCCCGTCGTGCTCGCCTTCGTAGATTTTGTCGCGGTGACGGATCTTGCCGACATAAACCGGATTGGCCAGCAGATGCCGCAGATTGCCAGCACGGAAGGCATCGCTGATGTAGTGTGTGCCATTCCTTGGAGGGCCGCGGCGGATCACCCACTCGGAGCGATTGATCTCATCGGCCAGCTTGCGGATTGACTTCAGTTCCAGATACCGATGGAAGATATGGCGGATCGTCGCTGCCTCGACCTCGTCAATGAGAAGCTTGCGGTTCTCGACCCGATAGCCCAGCGGGACATTGCCACCCATCCACAGGCCCTTCTTTTTGGAAGCGGCGATCTTGTCGCGGATACGTTCCGCAGTGACCTCGCGTTCGAACTGGGCAAAGGACAGAAGAACGTTGAGCGTGAGCCTGCCCATGGATGTGGTTGTATTGAACGCCTGGGTCACCGAAACGAAGGAGACACCGTGTGCATCGAGGATTTCGACGATGCGGGCAAAGTCCATCAGAGACCGGGTCAGGCGATCGATCTTGTAGACCACGATCACATCGATCCGGCCATCACGGATCTGCTCAAGCAGCTTCTGGAGGTCAGGACGTTCCATCGTCCCGCCCGAGAAGCCGCCATCCTCATACCTGTCGGCTGACAACTGCCAGCCTTCGCCCGACTGGGAGCGGATGAAAGCTTCGCATGCCTCCCGCTGCGCATGCAGCGAATTGAATTCCTGATCGAGATGCTCGTCCGATGAAGTGCGCGTGTATATGGCGCACCGCATTCGCCTGTTAGTACTCATAGCCCGAAGAACCTCGGAGCCGCGTTGCGTGGTCCTGACCTCGCTTTCGTTGTCCTTTGCCCTGTCGATGCGGGTATGCGGGAACGTGCGCTGATACCAGTCACTGCGCAACACGGCACGAAAGTCACTGGCGAACTTTTTTGCCAGATCGTCGGAGTAGCTGACGCAGATGATCCGCCTGCGGGGATTGTGCCCGAGAACGAATGCCGGCAGGGCAACCGATGCGCAGATGGATTTGAGCGAACGCGGTGGCACATTGATGATCACCCGCCTCGCCTCTCCCCTGGCGACCCTGTCGAGGGTGTGGGCGATGGCACGGACGTACCAGGCATCCGAGAACCTGTCGCCAGGCGCCACTGTTTCGAACACCTTGCGCACAAAGGAGTGGAAATCGTCTCGCAGGATGGCGCGCAGCATGGCATGGCGCTTTTCCAGCGGCAGCTCGGCGAGCTCATTCCCGGTTCGACTCTCCAGGGTCTTGTCCATGTTGCTGCCTCCGGGGTGCGCGGATCGGTTCATGCGGTAGCCGCTCGATCACTGTGAAGATCACTAGCTGGTCGGGTCGATGGTTTTCCTGCGGATGTAGGCGGCGAGGATTGCCTCATCGGCTTCCGTGATGAGCTGAACCGAGTTCCCGTCATCGGACACGACCAGAAGACGGTCCTGTTGCGCCCATTTCAGGACTTCCATTCGCGCTTTGTGATCTCCCTTCATCGCCTCGTTGATCGTATTCTTGACGATAAAATCCAGCTTGGTGATCTTCCTGGTCTTGCCGCCTTCGTTGACGCGAAGTTCGCTTTGCAGCTCGTCGCGCACAATCGTCTTCCTGTTCTTTGCGCCCTTCGGCCGTCCTCTGGGGTTGGCGTTGTTGCCGGGCTTGAAGTGGTACTTTTTCGGCGGCTTCTTGAAGCCTACCTCGTAGTCGGGCTGCCGCCCAGGCATGCCGTTGGCGCTGTCGTTGTCATTGCTCATCTGTCTGTTCCCTATGTCGGTTACGAAGGTGGCGACCTCATCCGAAACCGTGCTGCTGCACACTCACGAAAATTTGCCGTGTTTTCCGCGGCCGCCTTGCGATGCCTTCCTCGCGGACATGTCCAGTCCGGTCAGGCGGCAATCCCGCCGCGGCGGGCCTCGCCGACCCCCTCGAAGGTCGATCCGATGACGTCGAGCGTTGCCTCCTTGCCGGTGAAGGCCTGCCAGCGCTTCACCGCCAGGTCGACATAGCGGGGATCGATCTCGAGGGCGGCAGCCCGCCGGCCGGTGCGCTCGGCCGCGATCAGCACGGTGCCGCTGCCAGCGAAGGGATCGAGCACCAGGTCGCCACGGCGCGAGCAATCCATGATGGCATCGGCCACCAGCGCCACCGGCTTCACCGTCGGATGCATGGCGAGCTCATCGTGACGGCCGGGGCCAAACGTGTTCACCCCCGCATAGTCCCACACATTGGAGCGCGAGCGGCCATACTGGCCGAGCTCGAAGGTGTTGATGTGCGGGGCGGTACCCAGTTTCCATACGAAGACGAGCTCATGGCGGGAGCGGTAGAAGGTGCCCATGCCGGCATTCGACTTGTTCCACACGCACAGGTTCTTGAGCTCGCTGTAGACGGCCTTTCCCGCCGCCAGCATCTCGCCCATGTGGCGCCAGTCCATGCAGATCTGGTGGATCGACCCGTCGACCGAAGCGACGCACAGGTGTCGGAATATGGTGGTGAGAAACGCGGTGAACTCGGCCTCGCTCATCTCGCCGCAGCCCATGGCGAAGTCAGCATGGCGGATGCGCCCAAGGCCGCACACATGTCCGTCGATGGGGACGTTGTAGGGCGGGTCGGTGAACACGAACCGCGCCTTCTCGTCACCGAGCAGGTCACGCCAGGTGCTGGCATTTCGGGCATCGTTGCAAAGGAGGCGATGGCGGCCGAGCAGCCACAGGTCGCCCGGTCGCGAGACAACACCTTCCTGTCCATAGGGGGGAATGGCGTCCTCCGGCCCGTCGTCACTGCCGGACTGGCGCGCCTCGTCAAGAACGAGGTCGATCTCGGCCGTCTCGAAGCCGCTCAGCTCGACCTCGAAGTCGAGGTCGATCAGGCCCTGCAGCTCGAGCGCCAGCATCTCCTTGTCCCATCCCGCCTTCTCGGCCAGCCGGTTGTCGGCAAGGATGTAGGCCCGCCGCTCGGCCTCGCCCAGGTGCGAGAGCCTCACGGTCGGCACCTCCTCCATGCCGATCAGCCTTGCCGCCTCGACGCGGCCATGGCCGGCAATGATGCCGTTGTTGTCGTCGACGAGAACGGGATTGCAGAAGCCGAAACGTTCGATACTCCTGGCAATCTGGCGGATCTGCCGTTTCGAATGGGTCCGTGCGTTACGCGGCCACGGCTTGAGGGCCGCCACGGGCTGGTACTCGATACGCATACTCACTTCCTTCACTCCTCGACTGGTGATGGCCGGCAACCGGCCGCCATCACGGGTTTACATGTTCACTCTTCGGCCTTCTCCCGGCCCCTGATGGTCAGCGAGACGACCTTGGTCTTTGGATCGCGGGCGACCAGCCCGTCCTTCCTGAGGCGCTCGATGGCCGTATAGAAGTAGTTCACCTGTCCGGCCAACCATTCGGTGCCCTGGGCGGTCTCTACCCGGTCCCGCAGGTCCTTCAGGCCGAGCGACCCGCCTTCCTGATGCAGGCATTCGAGGATCAGGGCTGCCACCGACTTGCCAGACCTGTCGAACGAGATCGTCCTCACGGGTTCGGGTTCCGGCTCGCCGAGCAGCAATCGCGCCGCCGCTATCTTCTTGCGCAGTGCTGCTGCTGCCTCGTTATGGTCCGCGATCATCCGTTCCAGCCGTTCGAGCTCGGTTTCCCATTCGGCGACCTGTTCAGGACTGATGGTCAGGGATTTCACTGTTGTGTCTCCGTCTGTCAATTCGTGGTGTTCATTCATCATGATCAATGTATCTATCATAATTTATCATGCCTGTCAATCCGATGATAAGTTATGATTAAAGGGCGATGAAAACTCAGAAGGGTAGCGCTCCACCCGGTTCGAAGCGCGCCCTTTGGCGATGGGCAGGAAACTGCACATCTTGATCACTATCGATTGCAAACCTCGCGGTTGCCCGGCGACCAATCCGCGATCCACCATTTACAGAGCAGATGCTTGGTCGCCGTGGACGACGACCCAACCAGGTTGGCTATGATGCCCCAATACCTTCGCTCACCGGCCGTGCGACGAACCAGCAATGATCTGGCAGCGGCAGAACCTTCGAAAGCCGCTATTCGCTACGGATGTCGGCTTTCCCTGGATATTCGTCCGCTGTTGGGGGCACAGCGGTCATGCACGTCCGCTCTCCAAGTCGGCAGCTTTTGACCGAAAGCTGCCGTGTATCGGCTCGATAGTGAGGCGGAGGAATTCGGCCATATCATTGCAGATCAGGCTCAGTCATCAGCCATCACGCAGCTTGGTGGCGTCCCACCGACACAATAGCATTCGATATTCGCCAGCGGAGGACAATAGCACTCACCCGCCGGAACGAACTTGCAGCCTGACTTGGATTTGCAAGCGGCAGCCGGGTCGTAGGACTTGTCCAAAGTAGCGTGCCCGTTGACGTCTGAGACCTGCATTTGCCTGAAGCCAGCCTGACAGCTGCGTTTCGCTGGTATGCACAGGTACTTGGAACCAGTCTCGCCCTTGGCCTTGATCGACATACAGTCCGGCGATGTCGCGCATTGCAGCCGGCTCAGCGATGCGCAGTCTTGGGCGGAGGCCGTGACGAACGCTCCCGCGACCATCAGCACCCAGAGACCGAGCGCGGCAGTCCATGACAGTCCTGGCATGTCTCCCTCCTCATGTAATTGCCTCCCGCGCCGCTGCTTTCGGCCACGGGGCTCAACTGTGTGCGAACGCAATGTCGCAAAGGCTGGCGCTTTCCGTATCCAGCACCAGCGCTCTGTCGCCTTGCCAGAGCAACATCTGGTCATGAGCCAATTCGACAGGATCGGGCACTGTCCCAGGGACCCAGTGGAACCAGCCGTCTCGGGTCCTTACCAGGCAAGCGCTGGCGTCGAGTGACGGCTTGATCTCCTGGACAAACGCGTATCCATAGGGCTTCTCCCTCGGAAAGAAGATCACGGCGTCGTTGCGGGCATCGAAAGCAATTGCGCCGGTCCCGCACTCGTCCATTGCATAGGCCATGGGCCCCGGCAGATATAACTTCGGCATTTCGATCTCATCGTAAGGCATGGGCGTATCGACGTATTTAGACCCCACAAATTTGCAGTGGTAATTGAACGCCGGCTTCTCGATGGTCGCGACGGTAAGATAGCCATTGCTCGCGATCACCAGCTTGAAATGCTCCTCGTCGTCGCCCGCCATCGCCAGCATGTCGGATGGATCCATCCGCCCCGCATAAACGGGTTCAAAGGTGCCGGGCGCAACCGGATCCTCGGGGCCGCCCCAGAACCGGGTTGTAAGGAGGCCGTAATCGGTTGCCGTAATGAGTTCGGCGCCGAAGGGATCCAGAGCGCACGCATTGGGATTTGGCATGATCCGGCTCACCGAGCCGGTATTGCAATTGACACCCAACATCCATGTCCTGGTGCAGACAATCAATCTGTGGTCGAGAAATGCCACGCCCCCGATCTCTTCTTCGAGCTTGTTTTCGAGAGCCAGGTAGCTGGTCTCGAAGCCGGCGCCCGGCGTCCACGTCGCCAGCAACAACCTGTCCCAGTCTGGATTGAGCATGGCGATACGACAGGCTTGCGGGCGATCCGCTGAGGCCGCCTGGATTGCCAGCAGGTCCCAATCCGCCGGGGTGCCACCGAGCTCGATACGCTTGGTCACCTTGCCCTCCATGTCGACCATCGGCCGGCCTTTCGCATCTCATCTCCAGCCATGGTGCCGTCTTGTAAAAGCCGCAACACTAATAGACTCCGCCCGTAGAGCGCCCCTTTGACACCCGCCTGTCGATGGCAACGACGGCAACATACCCTCCAGGCCGCATTTCAGTTTGCGGGTGGCACGAGGGACCGGTCGATCGATTGCGCACTCGGGTAGTAGCGTGGTCGAAAAGCGTTGAAATCAACTCGACCGGTTCGCAGCGGTTTTCTGCTATCTGCATTCAGGATGCGATCAATCTCGCGAATGTTATGGCCCGCACTGTCGAAATAATAGCGAAGCTCAATGCGGGCCTGCTTGCCGGCATTGGCGCCTTGCATGTCAGGCAGCGTCGCTTGAGTGGCCGTGAACGCAAAGGCGAGACTGCCGTCCCCGCGGAAGCAATACTGCGTTTCTTCCTTTGCGCCGATGCCTGGCAATAGCTCGCCAAGCTCAGCAAAGCGGGTTGCCTCGCCAACCCGATAGATGGTG
The DNA here is from genome assembly GCA_964568825.1 of uncultured Rhizobiaceae bacterium. Taxonomy (GTDB): domain Bacteria; phylum Pseudomonadota; class Alphaproteobacteria; order Rhizobiales; family Aestuariivirgaceae; genus CAVVDT01. Next base: position 7,331 of record CAZMSA010000060.1, read on the forward strand.
ATCCGGTCGAAATTGGCGGCCGGTGGATTGGACGTGGGCGCGGTCCACGCCTTGGCGCTCGCCACATTGATCTGCTGACTGGGCCGCACGAGGATCAGCTTGCGGGCTTGCGGGGAGTTTGCCGCTTCGAGGCATCTGGCCCATACCTGCCTGATCTCTGCAATCTGTTCAGGCGTCGCCGTGCCGGTTTGAGGCGGAACCCTGGGTGCTGGCAATTTCGCTGCCGCGTGCTTCTCGGGCATCACGACTGCTGGTTTCTGCGGACCCCCTTTGTCGCCCAGCGTCACGTGCGTTGTGCGGCCGGAGACTACATCGAAATGCCCCAGAACGCGCAGCGGCTCAGCTTCAACATCCACCTCGTAATTGCCTGCCGGCAGCTCCACGGGTTTGCCTCCCACCTGCCCGTGGCCCACCGCGGTACCGTTGGGATCACGCACGATGAAGCCTAACGCCAATGAGCGACGCAACGAGTTGATCAGGTCATTGGTGGTATTGGCATCGTAGTATTTGCCTCCACCGTTTTCTGCGACCGCGGAGAGCAATTGCCGGGTTTGAAGGTTAGCGATGTCGAAGCCGACGATGTTCAAGCGAAAATTGATGCCGACCCCACGCGCTAACCGGATTGCATTTAGCGGGTAGAAACCCGAAGTTGGCGACACGTTGCAAGTCTCCTTGCCGTCGGTGATCAGAATGGCGACCTTGCTTCCGGGAACCTTGTTGAAGTCGAGGCTTGTGAGCGCGATGGACAGGCCAAGCGGCGTCTGCCCTTTTGGCCGAATGGCATCGACCTTGCTGAGCAGGGCGGCGCGGTCGAGGCGTGCAAGTGGCACCAGGAGTTCGCTGTCCATGCAGCTACGCGCCTTGGGTCTTGAGGGGAAGCGCTGCCCGTAGACTCGCAGCGCTACGCGCGCGGAATCAGGCAACTCGGCCACTAGGCGGTGCATCACGGTCTTGGCCACTTGCATCTTCTCGATGCCTTCCGAGTTCTTTCCGCGCATTGATCCAGACGCATCCAGAATGAAGAGAATGTTGCCGGCCCCCAAGGCTTGTCTCGTTTTGCCGGAAGCCGTGACCTCCAGATATCCATCCGGCTTGGGCAGAATCGGTGTTAGCGCATACTGGGGCTGCGAACGGAGAATCCTGGAGACGTCACGGTAGACGCCGGCCAACTCGTTGGCGCCCGGCGAATAAAAATACTTGCCCTGTGTTGCGCGCGCCCAGAATTCCAGAAGGCGCCCGCTTGTTGTCCCAATTCCGGGATTGCCGCCGACCCGGTGGTTATACACGTTCAGGTCGCTGCCAAGAGCTATCGTGAACATGCGCACACCCTCGGCAGCCAGGCTGTTCCAGATCTTCTCCAAGGGCGTGCGGCTTGCCGTATCGGCCCCATCGGAGAGGAGAACGATCGCTCTCTGGCCAGGCCTGTCCTTGAGCAGGTCGAGGGATCGCATGATGCCGTCATAGAGCTTTGTGCTTCCGTCGACGACCAGGCCGCGTCGCAATGCGTTCCGCAGACTCTCAGTATCCGTTGAGAAATCGTGAACCGTCGTAACGTTGCTGTCGAATTTGACGATGGCGATTTCTTCGTTTTGGGCCCGGTCACGAACATAGCGGTCGGCGGCTTTTCTCAACGCATCGACTTCATGGGTCATGCTACCGCTCATGTCGAACAACAGGACCACACTGGTGCGAGGCTCCGAAACGCGCAGCCGGTATTCTCCCCGTGGCAGGTTCCAGTGAAGAGTGGTTGATGCAACCGCCGACTTCGGGTCGAATTTTTCCAGCACCCTGCCATTCATGTCCTGGACCGCAAGCTGGGTTCGCACCGTGGGATCGCCTTGCAGTCGAACAAGTAGCCCGGGCTTTTCAAGCGGGCGCGTGTCGACGCTGTAAAAGTCGACATCGCTGTCCGGCGAGATTGTCCCTACAATGCGTTGGCCGAGCGCGACGGGATTGGCCTTGGCGGGCTCGTCATTCGGCTCTGATTCCTTGAGATCGCCGGCGATCTTGAATGTCTGCACCCTGTCGGTGGTGTCCTCGACGGGGTCCTTGCGACCAACGACAGTAATCGATTCATAGCCATCGCAAACCTCCGACTCCCAGATCGACACTTCGCCCAGTGCGACGTTCGGGGCACCGAATGTTTGCAGGAAGGTCAATCGGACGAAACGGGCGGTCGCCGGCTTCGAAAGCACTATGATTTGGTGATCCTGGTTCTCGACAAGGTTGAAGTCACCGAGGCTTGTATAACCCTTCAAAGGATTGCCGTCCGTGGATATTTCCACTCGGACCTTTTGCGGTCGCTGGCGAACATCGGCTTTCGGATCAGCATCGAGTTCGATCTTGTCAAAGCGCGCGGACTGGGTGCGATTGAACGCAAACGTGAAGGACTGCGGCAGGGGCTTGCCGCTCGAAACCCAGGGCTTGTCCCCGAAGCCGCTGGCGATGAACCCGCCGTCGATGAGGCTGTCTGCCCAGCCCGCGCCCGATTGCGAGGTGAAACGGACAATGGCGCCGCCGAGCATGGGCGAAATCAGGTTGATCGGCTGGTCGTAGGCAACCGAGCGCCCGCATGCGGTGGGGGCCTCGTATAGCTTGATCTCGCCCAGCTGGATCCGATCGCCGCCGAAATTGTCCAGCAAACGTATTCGCACGTATTTCGCCTTGACTGGCTTGGCAAACTTGAGGGCCTGGTTGCCTGCCCGCTGAAGCAACTCTTCTGTTCGTCCGATTTTCGTCCACGGGCCGTCACGAGATTGCGTCGATACGTCAACCTCGTAGGTGCTCGGCCAATCGGTGCGCGATCCGTAATAGGCCGAACTCCAAAATCCCGGTTTAGCAATGCGCGAATTGGCATCGATCGCGAGGCCAGAAAGCATGGCGGTCCTTGACTTGGCGAAAGACAGGATAAGGTCGAGCAGCTTGCGCACCCCAGCTTTCGTCGTCCACCCGAAAGAGGGTGTCACAACGCCCAATTCGTCGGTCCAGAGACCATCGATCAGATTCGCAAGTGGCCAGTTTTTACGACCGGCTTTGACATCAGTCGCGACCTCCCCGCCAAGCAGTTGATGGGCGATGTTTCGCGAGCCCTTGAACAGCGTCTCGGGCTTTTGCAGATCGGTGATCGAGGGATCGCCCGGCTTGCCCGCCTCGATGACCTGAATCTCGCCCACCCCGGGGCCCGCTCCGGTGTGATGCGACAGGATGCGGATGCGCAAATAGCGCATCCGTCGCGGCGCGAACCGTATCGCGAACCAGCGATAGGGAACATTGGCCAGGACGTAGGTCGGGCCGATCTTGTCGAACGGCCCTGTCGGTTGCATTGCCGACTCGAGGATGACTTCCTTTGGCCCCCCCGGCCTGTCATAGGCCCGGTTCATGATGTTGACTTGAGACACCTCGGCCGCGCGCCAGCGAAAGAAGCGCAAGGTGATCTCTATCGGTGTCTTGGTAAATTCGACCTCGTCGGAGTAATTCACGATACCGTTGATGAGGTTGCTGGCCCGCGCCACCGGTTTGCCGCCTTCAAGGGCCGCATACACGCGTCCGCCGGCGGAAAAGGCCGCGATGTTGCGCTCGGCATGCAGCGCCGGAATCGGTACCGAATTGTCGAGGATCTCCTTGTTGCCCGTGGGATGGATCAGGAAATCGTCGAAGATGGATCGCGACCCCGGGGCTTCGAAAACCGCAATGCCGCCGACGGACGTTGACTTTGCGCCGTAGTTGTCAAGGACCCGCACCTTTACATAGCGAGCCTCGGTAACGGGCAGCGGAATGAGGCTGGCAAGCGAACTCTCGGGAAGCTCAACGTAGGCGATCGACCTGAAGCTGCCAGTGGCGCTGTCTTTCGAGACCAGGATCTCAACGTGTCTGATGCGATTCTTGGCTGGCGGCATGTCATAATAGTGCTCATCGAACACCGCGACAGCATCGATCCGCGCGAGCCTGTGCTCGTGGAAGGCAAAAGTGAATTCCGGCGCCGTGACGTCCTCGCGAAACCAATAGTGCTCTGGATAGCCATCGATAAGCCAGGCAGCGTCGACATCAATCTTTGCAGCCGGGGTCTGGATGATGCCGGTGGCGTTCTCGAACCCCGGGATGCTTCCCTCGTGTCCGGGCGAAGCGCGCGGGCGGGCTTCAACCACCTTGCCGCCGTTTTCGCCAGCCGAGAGTTCATGCGTCACATCCGGCACGGGATCGCGTGTATAGGCCTCGAGTTCCGACACGTAGAGATAACCGTCCGGCCCGGAGAGGCTGGTCACGCGCAGCATCCGCATTCGAACCGGCCCGATCGCGAAATTTTCCACCCCGCGGTGGTCTTGTGTCGAACCATCGACGAGCACCTGCCAGGTCTTGCCGTCAAGCGAGCCTTCGATCTTGTAGCGGTAGCCGGCGGGGCCCTCCGGGGACTGCAAGCCGATACGGAGCCGCTCGATGGTATAAGCGCGGGAAAATCCGACGGTGAAGGTGTCTCCCTTGGCCCAATACTGATATCCCTCGCCGCGCCCGCTCATATCGATCTTGCCGTCTGTGATCACCGTGTTGCTGTTGAGCTGCCAGGAGAGCTGCGCATGAGCGGCAACGTTCACCTCCTCGCCCTTGGGATTGATGGACAGAGACCGGTCGACGACCGTCGAATCGAGGCGCTGGAGAGGGCTCTGCGGCGCCGTGACAGAAACATCAGGCTTGGGTTCAGCCTGCACATCTGCCGGCTTTGCCTGGGTGTCCGCAGCAATGCTTTGCCCGTGATTTGAAAGATTGAGGTGCAACACCAGTTCGCCGGTCGTTGCCGGCACCAGGAACACGACCTTGCCGAGCGTTTCGCTGCCCGGTCTGTAGGTATGAATTTCGTAGAACTGCGGGCTGACGTCCCTTCCAGCCGGGTCTGCATAGTAGACGAATGCCCCATCCTCAATCAGTTCCAGATGTTGGCTGAGGTCAAAATCACGCTTCGCCGCTGCGTTATCGATCCGGAGCTCGAGGCCAATGGTCATGAAGACGAGCCCATCGGGGGCGCTGCGTACACCCAGCTTTGACGCACGCCGTATGTCCTGGATGCTGATCTCCAGATTAGGAGCGCCTCCTCGCATCCGGACGGTCGGGACGACGCCGGCAAATGCTCGCATTCCAGTCAAACTGAGTAAGCTGCCCAGCATAATGGCGGCCGTAGTCAATAGAAATACGGCTATAAGACGGAGGTTTGAGTCCTTCCGAGATTTATTTTTTTTTGTTTTATTCATCACCATAGTGGTGTATCCCAAGTCGTACCAGACCAGAAATAGCTAAAATCCATCCAAGCGTGTCTTTTTCTGCTTCTTCCAATACCTTTCCAGCCCAAAGATCTTCTATCGCTGCCAATGCAGTTCCCATAAAAACTAGAGTTGCGGCTGCACATGTCAAACCAAGAGCTGTTCCTCGAAAATAATGTGTTTGCTGTGTCTTGTTGTTTAGTTCTGGAGAGATAAATGTAGTCCAACAAGAATACAGAGCATTAGCTCCCGCGATAATCGTAACAAGCTGCACCGCGTATTGACCATAGGCCTGCCCCCGCCCTGTCACTGACGTGCCGACCAGCGAACCGGTTTCGGGATCAAATCTCCAATAGGCGAATTGAGCGAGTTTGGCCGCTTTGAGCGTGGATGGGGTGATGACCCAATATCCTTCGTCCAGGTCATTGGAAATCCGTGCGAGAGCCTCGTTGGGCAACCGGAGGGTCGCCATGGCAGAATCGTGTCGGGAGGAAAGCAAAGTCCAGCGACGGCCTTTTTCGATGTCGTTCGCGAAGCGAACCGACGTGTTGCCTGGCGCGCTTTTGTCCCCCACCGCCAGCGTCTCGAGAACGGTATCCGCCACACCTTGGCGGATCGCGGCTTGAACCGCCTGGGGATCCCTTCCGATCAACCTTTTGTGTGCATTCTCGACGATATCGAATTGCCGATACTCAGCGATCGACTTGCCATCGTTTCCAGTCCGCATTCCCTGCCACAGCGCGAACAGGTTGGCGCGGTCGGCTTCGGGCATTTGAGCCGGATTCGAAAACCTCCAGCGACTCATGAGGAACAGTTGAAGCGGAAGGGCGACCTTGGGCAGTTCCGGCAGACGCGGTTTGCCTCCCCCCGTCGCCTGGCGACCCAGTTCGTCTCCCGCCTCGTCAAACCATTGGCCGAGCCGCTTCGACAGATTTGCGCCGAGATAGTCGGTATCGGGCGTGTCGGCCGTCACCATGAATGAGACACTCGAGAAGAGGGCAAGGCCTCTACGCATGCGTGCGGCGTCATCAATCTTCACGACACCCGGACCTTGTGACCGCACCACTCGTCCGATCAGATCGAAGATTATGCGCCGATAAAGTCTCGGCTTGCGCCCCGGAGCAGAAAGCGTGATGTCCAGCCATTCGGCAGTGACCTTGGCGCCGGCGCCGCGGTCGCCGGGAAAGATCGGCCCGGCCCTTCTACTGCTTCCGCCGGGGTTGTCGATTTTGCTGGAAAGCTGTTTGAACAGATTTGCTGAGGGATGTTCCAGGGCCCCCGCCGCAGCTATCTTGTCATCGATCGACTTCGCCAGGCCATCCGCAACCGTCTGGTTGTAGTCCGTGACTGTGCCGTCAAAGTTCAGGACCTTTTGAATGACCAACTGCTTGCCGGTATCGATCGCCGGCACCCAGATCGTTTCATCACGTATCGCGTTGAGGAGCTGCTCCTTCGTGGCATCCTGTATGTTGCTATACAGGTGGTGAAAGGTGAGCGGCGCGTGATACAGCGTGAACGGCCGGCCGACGTAAGCGGATGGATGAAAATGCACATCTAGCAGCGTTTCTTGTCGTGTCTTGCCCTTGTCCTGGATCTCCGCCACCAGCCGCAGTGAAACACGATGATACAGGCTTTGAGGAATGGCGTTCCTCGACATGGTCTCCTCGGCAGGAACCAGTGCCTTACCGTCACCTGTTGAGAGTTCGAGATCGCGCCAGCTGCCGTTGGCTTGCTGCACCTGCACCCACCAATGATCCTGCATATCTTTGACAACAGAGCCGATGGCGCTCCCGATCATGTTGCGGTGGTCACCCAAAAGTTTCAAAATCTCTTTGGTCTCGAGGTTGATGCGGGCGACAAAGTTCACTTTGGTCTTGGCGGGCGCCTGCGGCTGGAACTTGTCCAATTGCTGCTTGAGCAACGGATAGGGCGAGAGCGCTGCGTCGGTTGCGGCCCGCACATCGAAGGTGCGGACTGCGAGATGTTCCTTCGGCACGGGCAGCGACAAAAGCCTTCTTGCAAGATCGGCCGACAGCATCGCGTGCGCCAAGCGCACCGTATGGCCCTTGATTGAGAGCAGTTCGGCCAGCAGCAAGGCGCGGTCGAGACTGTCACCCTGATGATCCATGAGAACGCCGCGCGCACCGCGCAGGACACCCCGATAGGGTATGGGGACGGTGTGCTGGCGGACAAACCGCCAGGCGCTTTCGGGATCGCTGCCTAAAGTTTTCGAAACCGCCTTCGGATCATATGAGTCCAACGGGATTTTATTGCCCAACAAAGACAGGACATTTCCGACAGTCGAAAATCGGTTCGCCACCCCCGCCAGCGCAGCAAGGTCAACGTCCAGTTTGCTTGTGCTAGAGCTGATGCGTCGTGCGATGAATTTGATTGGTTGGGCCTCGCCGTGAACTCGGTAATTGCCTGTCAGCGTCTTGCAATCGCTGCTGACTTCCAGGTCCCCCGTCCCCGAAGGTTGTGGGGTGCGATAATTCTCCGGATCGAACCATTGAAACGCGACCCGCCCGGCGGAGGCCTTGCCTGTCAGTCGACCCAATCCATCCCGCGCGCGGTAGACCCCCGATAGGGACGCAGGCTCGTTGACATGCCCAAGCGTGAGAAGGCCGAAGGAACTGCGCCACACGCCGTCCAGTGTGCAGGTTGTCTGCTCAAGCGCCAATTTCGGCAGGCCTGATGCGGATTGCTGCGCCATGGCCGGCCATGTGCTCAACACGAATGTGAACAGAAATGCCTGAGCAACAATAATCGCGACAGGTCGCAAAAGCCAGTTCATGCGAAGCATCTGTCCATCCCCCATGGCAGAGGCAGCCACATAGCCTAGCTCTACCAGTCGCGTTTGTCTCATAAAAATCGTCTGAAGATGAGATGGAACGCAGATGGTGCGACATGAAACTAATTTAAATATCTGTGATTCTTGCGTTTTGTAGATATTGTCGCAGAATGCTTGCGAATATAGGAGGTGGACCGAGCTGCCGCCCGGTTTCTTCTCTGGCTCCGGTGCAGTGGGCCGTTGAATGGCTGCCTTGTCTGCCGCACAGCGCCGGGACCGCTGTAGTTCGATCGCTTACGCCAATCAGCCTCACCACTCGGGTCAAGACCGGCCTTGCCGTCAATTGAAATTCAACAGGCTGCAAGAGCCCCGTCGCGGCACCGAGGCGACGGCGCAAATGTCTCAGTTTGGCCCGAAGCAGTCATCCGGAATTGCTCCGCCAATGGCTGCTATTGGGGGTAAATCGGACATGGCGCCATCACAGCGACCTGCAGTGTTTGCGCGGAAGCAACCTCAGCACTGCAAATCACACCTCGATGCCGGTTCCTCGCATCTGTGACCGGTTAGCACTGCAACAAATGAGGTTACTTGTCTGGCTGCAGGGGACGGCACCGTCAGGGACTGTCAGTAGCCGACTTTTTCTGCGGCGTATCTCACCACGCGGAGCATTTGAAATAGCGCTCGTTTGAAGAGCCGGTCAAAACCGCCCCCGGTAGTTTGAAATTTGGGGGTCGATCAGATTCAGGGGATCACTCCGGTTGCCTTTGCTGAGACCCTTTCTGTTGCCGCCAAGTGAGTGCCCCATCCCCATTGGTGATCTACCCTATCGCCGCATGGGGGGTGCTTGTGTAGCGGCGACGCACATCAGGACTTCAACATCCAGATTGACTTCAGCGGGACCTGAACCACCGCCGAACAGGATGCAGTGAAATGGGCGGCAGACTTCATTAGCAAATTCATCATCACCGGCGATGTCAGTGACGATACTCAACCTGCCCGTACGCTTACCTAGGAACGATAAAGCGGCTTGCCGTCCCACAAAGGAACCGCCACGAGGCTGAGTTCGTCGGTGTGCTGCGCGAGGGGATAGCCGCAGATCCAGGCAGCCGCGAGTTCGCCAGAGAGCAGAAGGTTGGTGATCTCCTCATAGGTGCGTCGCCGCACCAGCTGAACATGCCTGCCGGCTTTGCGCGAAAGGTAGGCCTTGAGCTTGGTCGGCAGTTCGAGGTCATTGGTTAGAAAGACGGGATCAGGCCGAAGTTGATGACGTTGCTGCCCGAAGCTTGGTCGGAGAGTGCCGACAGCATGGTGCCCGAGGCGAGGCAGGCAACAAATGTCCTTCGGTTGAGGTGCAGGTATTTCGAGCAACCTGAGGCGTTGGTGGACATAAAATCACTATATGGGATATTCCAGCATCAGGCTTGCAGCCATTTTTCCAAGGCATCCTCTTTGGGCAACCCGCCCGCATGGACGACCTTGCCGTCAATGACGATGCCGGGCGTCGAGGCAATGCCGAATCTGGCGATTTCCGCGTAATGGGTCACCTTCTCGACTTTGATGTCGATGCCGAGCTTTGCCGCTGCATCCCTGACCATGGCTTCTGTAGCCTCACAGCGTTTGCAGCCCGGGCCGAGCACTTTCACATCCTTCATTGTCGCGGTCCTTTCGAGGGTCAGCCAAAGAGCATGTTGAACAGGAAGCCGACGGCCAGGATACCCGTGCCGACGACACCGATGAAAACCGCGATCAGGCGCATGGTCAGCACCTTTCGCAGGATGATCATCTCGGGAAGTGATAGGGCAATCACGGACATCATGAACGCGAGCGTCGTACCGAGCGCGGCACCTTTATCGAGTAGCGCCTCCACGATGGGGATGACGCCTGCGGCATTGGTATACATCGGAATACCCATGGCAACCGCGGCCGGCACCGACCACCACGCGTCCGCACCCATGACACGCACCATCAGTTCTGCGGGCACATAACCGTGGATCAAGCCACCCACAGCAATACCGGCGATGATCCAGATCCACACCCGGCCGACGATGTCCCCGACGGCCTCGATGCCGAGCTTGATACGATCGACGAAGGTGCGCTGCTCGTCCGGTATCGTCACGCTGCCGACGGTCTGGATGTCCTTCACCCAGTCCTGCAGCCATCCTTCGAGCCGCAGACGGCCGATCACCCATCCGGCGACGATCGCCACGCCGAGCCCGAAGCCGAGATAGGTGAGTGCGACCTGCCACCCGACGAGGCCGAACAGCAGGCCGAGTGCAACTTCGTTGACCATCGGCGCGGCGATGAGAAAAGAGAAGGTCACGCCAAGCGGAATGCCGGCCGACACGAAGCCGATAAACAGGGGAACGGCGGAGCAGGAGCAGAACGGCGTCAGCACACCGAGCCCGGCGGCCATCACATTGGCGAGCCCTTCCCCCTTTCCGGCAAGAGCAGCGCGCGTCTTTTCCGGCGAGAAGTAGCTGCGCACGACGCCCATGGCAAACACGATGAGGGTCAAGAGCAGAATGACCTTCGGCGTATCGTAGAAGAAAAAGGCGAGAGCCTGGCCGAAGTGACTCGATCGGTCTACCGGCAAGAGTGATACCAGCCGTTCGGAAATGGGCACTAGCTGGCTGTAGGCGATGCCCCAAAGGACGAGTGTCGTCCCCAAACCCGCTATCCATCCCCACGGGCTAGGATGCTTGGGTTCGTCACCGCGTGAACTCAGGATTTCGACAGTCATGTGGCCAGTCCTTCAGCTAAACCCTTTGGAATTCTGCACCCATAATTCGCCCTGCGCTTTGCGATAGATCAGGGTGCCTTTATTGGATCGGCTGGGTGGAACAGCAAGCCGAACAGATTAGGGGTTACAGAGCGTAACGCCGGTCAGTGCTTCAGCGGTAAGCAGATGCGGATTGGAGTCAGGCCTCACCGCAAGCGGCCGATGCACACTCAGGTATTGAGCTGCTTAGCGGATCCGGTAGCGAGAGTGGCAGGCGGTGCAGGCAGTCATCACCTCGTTGAGAGCCCGGCTGACATCGCGCATTGTCTCGAGTGATGGCGACACTGAGGTGTTTTGCAGAACGATGGCCAGTCGACTTGCCGCGTGATGCATGGCGGTCCCTAAGTCCTGCATCGGCTGTGGCATGAAGGGGGCCATGTGCGCGGCGCCGTGCAGACCGAGCGAACTCATCCCCAGCCGTTCTTCGGCAAGCTCTGCCGCTTCGTCGAACTTGCCGTCGGCAACATCACCGATGACGGCATTCAATGTGGCGAGATGATCGCGCATGTTGCCGAGCATGTGCTCTTGCATGGGTTCCGGCAGGCGCACGAGCTCACGCGACTCCTGAGCCTGGCTGGCGCCACTCATAGCCATCAGCAAGGTTGCTGCTATTGCTCGAGACAACAATCGCATCGACATCGCTCCTTTCGCGGCAGGCTTGGGCGAGCCTCAGGCGAGGTCCATCCGATGCCTGGCTCAAAGAGCTTGGTGCCTCAGCCTCGCATTTACACCCAGCGCCTGACCTGTTTCGTATAATTGATGTAGTCGCCACCAAACCGACGTTTCAGAAAGGCTTCTTCCGGCTCAATGGCCCAGCGCTGTATTATGGTCAAGACAACAGGCAACAGGATGAGCGCCCAGACCGACTGG
>CAZMSA010000061.1:0-18885 GCA_964568825.1 uncultured Rhizobiaceae bacterium
CCGCTGATTTGTGAATCCCATCACGAATCGGAAAACGCCGAACCCGCTCTAGGGCTCGTCCTGTCCGCAGGCGATTTTTGAACCATTGTGGCAAAACTCACAGGCGGCTGCAGCCTTGTCTGCCAATATCGGTTGCACCGAAGCTTCCCTCGATGGAGGACAAAATGGCGTCAAGAGAGTACTGGAAGGACAAGCGGGTCAGCCGCCGCCAGGTGCTGTTCGCTTGGGCGATGGTGACACTGCTCGCCGCGGGCGCCCAGTTCGTCGACATGGCCTATAGAGGATTGATGGCCGGTATCGGGTCGGACGCACTGGCGGCAACGCTCGCCGACGGCAGCCGGATGGCGCCTGGCCCTAGATCTCAAACTCTTCGATAAGACCTCTGAGGGTCTTGATGTCGACAATGTGGAGCGCGCGGCCGTGGCGCTCCACCACGCCCAGTTCTTCGAGCCGGTTCAGCTCACGGGTAACGGCTTCGCGATGGGTGCTGATGCGGCTGGAGATCTCGGTGTGGGTCGGCGCCGGAGACAGTATGGCGGTTTCGCCATTGGTTGACTGTCCCTCGGCCAAGCGCAGCATTTCGGCCTGTACGCGACTGCGAACCGCCAGCGTGCTGAATTCGAAAACCCGCTCGGTCAGGCCTCTCACCTGGCGCGCAAGGTGCAGGAGCAGCGCTCTGGACACGCTTGGATGGTCGTTGATGGCAGCGGCGAAAACCGCCTGCGGCATGACGAACAACCAGCAATCCTCGATGGCTTCAACATCGGCCGAACGCGGCCGGTCATCTATGGCCGAGAGCTCACCGATGATGGCCCCCGGCCGGACATCGCGAAAGCTCACTCTCTTTCCCGAGACCGAATAGACATTGACGCGTGCCAGGCCGGAGACAAGAAACAGCACGTCGCGGGAGGTGTCGTGTTGGCCGATGATGAGATTGCCGGCAAGAAAGCTGCACCAGCCGCAATGGCGTTCGAGCGCGGCCAGTTCATCGTCGGAAAGGCCCGATAGCATCTCGACCTTCTTCAAGGCCGAAAGGCGCTCGGCAGCGGCGTCTAAGCCTGGCTGGTGCGGTTTCATCGGGCTACCGCCATTTCTGCCCCCCTCAGTCCAGATGACGCATCCTTGCCGGCTTGCACCAAAAGATTTCCGGCGGCGACTATTGTCCCCGCGGTTTCCACGCTGCCGCCAGCCGCGGCGCCTCGGCGATCTGGGCAGGGGTTATGAACGTCGCCATGAAATTCCGGAAAAGAGACGCGCCATTGACGTTCTGCGCTGCTGCCAGGCTGCTCCACACAGGGGCGAGGACAAGTTTCTTCTCCACGCCCTGGCCGCCCAAATACATCGCCTCGAGTATCGTCTGAGCGCGCCAGCTGCCCTTCTCAGCCAGTGGCTGCGACAGCTTCAACGCTGTCGCATAGTCGTCCCGGCTGTAGGCCGCAAAACTCTCCTCATCACGCCCCGCCATCGCGGCGCTAGCCATGCACACCAAGAAGCATGCCGTCAGAAATCGCTTCAGCATGACCGTCGACCCCAATTGCTGCGGGCTAGCATAGCTTACCATCGTCAGGCTGGCCAGCATGGCGGCATCGGCGGCGGTGTCGAATCAGAGCTCGCGGGGCCGATCTTCAGGTGAGGGCAAGAGCAAGGATGATGACCAGCAGGCCGCCGATGAAAGCGAGATAGGCATTGAGGTGCCCGGATTGCAGAACCCTGAGCCTGGTGGCCAGCGCAAAGACGGCATCCCTGAGCGGCGCGAACAGGTAAGGCCCGAAAATCGGCGCGACGCCGTGGGAGAATTCCAGCCGGTTGACGAAATAGTGCAAGGTGTGGGCCTCACGTCTTGTTTCCTCGCGCGGTCGGTAGATGAAACTGTAGAAGGTCCGCAGCGCGTTGGAGAAGGTGAGCGCGGTGGTCGAGGCGCTCTCGGGATCCTGATCGAGTCCGCCATACCAGACCGGGACGCGACGCACCGCAAAGCGGCGGCCGGCCACTACCACCAGCGCGACGGGGAAAAGCGCCAGCACCGGCGTCACGACGACGAGGAGGCTCGGCGAGATGAAGGCAAAGCTCGCCGTGAGCGGCACCAGCAACGGCCCGTCATGCATGGCCGATGCCGCGTTGCTGGCGAATTGCGTCTTCACCGCCACGCCCAGCGCCTCGAGCCAGACGGGCATGCCCGCTGCCAGGCAAAGCACCCCCAGCCCGAGCATGCCGACGGCCACTGTGCAAGCCGGCGTGACCGCGGCCGGGCTGCGCGCGGTGCGCCCCAAAAGACCGACGCCGAAAACCTTGATGATGGTGGCAAGGGCGACGGCAACGGTAAGCGCCAGGCCGGCGCCGGCCAGCGCCATGACGAGGCGGGAAACCAGCGAGCCGAGATGAAAGCCCTGGAACACGGTCTGGAACACGAACCATTCCGAGACGAAACCCGCTTGCGGCGGCATGGCCGCCAGGCTCATGGCACAAAAGAGCGCCCCCAATCCGAAAATCCAGGGGCTGCGCCGCAACAGCCCGGTGTGGAAGATGGCGTAACCGCCGGTGGCGCGATAGACGCCGTCCGCAACCAGGAAGAGCCCGCCCTTGGCGAGCGAATGTCCGGCGAGATGGATGAGCGCCACGACCCAGGCAAGGCTCGCCAGCTCGCTTTCGCCGTGCCCGCGGAACAGCAGCGCCGCGCCCAGCATGGCCACGGCGATGGATGCGTTCTCGGCGGTGGAAAAGCTCAGGAGCCGGCGCCAGTCCTCCTGCTGGAAGGCATAGAGTGCTGTGAGGATGGCGCTGGCAACGGCCACGATCACAACGAAGATGCCGATGCCCGTTGCAGCCACGCCAGCATGCGCCGGCGCCCAGTCGATGAGGCCGCGGCTCAAGCCGTAGAAGGCGGCATTCAGCACTAGGCCGGAAAGGATCGCGCCTGAGGCGCCGCTGCCGGCACCGTAGGTCGCAGGGAACCACTCATAGAAGGGCAAGAGCCCGAGCTTGGCTCCGAAGCCAACCACCAGCAGCACGCCAATGACGCTGGCCAGCGACAGGGAAAGGCCAGGCGCTGCCTGCTCAAACGCGGCGAAGGAAAGCGAGCCGCCCGCCACGGCCAGCAGCAACACTGCCGCCAGCAGCGCCACCGCACCGACTTCCAGCAAGCCCAGCATGAACAGCACCGGCCGCCCGGCATCGTCCGACAGCTTCTCGCTGAGGATCATCACGGCACCGCCAAAGCTCATGATCTCCCAGGCGATGAGGAAGGCTGCACCGTTGCCGAGGCCAAACACCCCGAGGGCGCCGATGAGGCTCGCGGCGGCGCCGAACAGCCAGCCCGCTTCGCCCGTGGGTGCCGGCGTCGACAGCCAGCATGCCATGATCGCCGGCACCAGCCCGAAGCCCATGAGCCACAGCGCGCCGCCTGTCAGCTGGAACGTCACTGTCTCGCCCGCCAGCCCGCCCGGCAGGACGATCGCGGCGCTGCCGTTCGGCAGGGCAAGAAGGCTAGCCAGGATCGCTGCACCGGCACCGCCCGCCAGCAGCGCACGGGCGGCGGCAAGGCGCTTGCGCGAGGCGGCGATCAGTGCCGCTGCAATCCACGCAACAAGCGCCAAGAGCAGGAGTTCATTCGCCAAGACGGCTTCCTCTCACCCGCTGCGGTGAGCGCTTGAGAAACATCAAAAGGGCTTCGATGATGGCCGCCGGGTTGGGCGGGCAGCCGGGCAGGTAGACATCGACGGTAAGGACACCTTCGAGACCGTGGCCACAGGCGTAGCCACCCTCGACGATGCCGCCCGAGACGGCGCAGGTGCCGATGGCCATGACCCAGCGCGGCTCGGCCATGGCCTCGTAGGTGGCGCGCAAGGGTTCAAGCATGGCGTGGGTCACCGGACCCGTCACCAGCAGGAGATCGGCGGCGCGCGGCGAGGCGGTGAAGAAGACCCCGAGCCGGTGCAGGTTATAAAAGGCATTGTTGAGCGCCTGTAATTCGGACTCGCAGCCGTTGCACGAGCCGGCATCGACATGGCGCACGTGCAGGCTGCGGCGGAAGCCAGCCGGTGCTGCAACGTCTGAAGCCGGTGCCGCCGCGGCATCGTCACGCCACACGAGGTCATCGCGCCCGGTCACGCCAAATGCCCAGTCGCCGGATGCCGCCACGGCACCTGTGGGGCAGGCTTCGGTGCACAACTGGCACACGATGCAGCGCCCGTAATCGATGTCGAGACGGCCGTCGCCGTTCGCCGGCATGGTGATGGCATGCGTCGGGCAAGCATCGGCGCAGCCCTTGCAGTCGTCGCCGCACAGTTCGGGGTGGTAGCGCGGCATGCCGATGAACCCCGCTTGCCCGTCGTCGCCCTCGGCGAGTGGCCATGGCGCGGTCTGCTTTCCCTGCAACAAACCCAGTAATGTCCATTGTGGCATGGCCTGCTCCTAGCGGTCGCAACCGGCGATGGTGAGCCCGAAGCTCGCCTCGTTGATCGCGTAGTCCATCATGTTGGTGTCGTGCACGGTGAAGGGAAAAACCCGCCAGTTGGAAAACGATGGCGATTTGATCTTGACCCGCTTCAACTTGCCGTCCCGGCCGAAATGGACGGCGTAGAACAGCGTCCCGCGCGGTGATTCGCTCCAGCCCAGGCCCTCGGCGCCCGGCCGGATCTTGCAATCGGCGCGCAGCGGTCCCCCGGCAAGCCGGCCGAGCGCCCGCTCGATCAGCGCGATGCCGGCATCGACTTCGGCCATGCGCGCCCGCGCGCGGGCATGGGCATCGCCTTCGCTCCTCACCGCGATATCGGGGGAAAGCTCGCCATAAGCGGCATACGGGTGATCGCGCCTGAGATCGCGGTCAATGCCGGAGGCGCGCTCGATCGGCCCCGTGGCTCCCTGGTCGAGGGCGACGCGATGATCGAGCCTTCCGGTGGTGATGAGACGGTCGAGATGGCTGTCGGTGGATTCCATGTGGCGGGCATAGGCGGAGAATTTCCCGTGCAGTGCCTGAAGCTCGCCAGCGAGCCAGCCTTGCGGATCGAGGTCGCGGCGCAGGCCCCCGATGGTCACCAGGCTACGCAGCAGACGGCTTCCGGCGAGGCGCGCATTGAGCTGCTTGGCCCTTTCTTCCAGGAGCTTGCCCTCGGCCTCGCCCACCTTGAGGGTTGTGGTGTGGCAGAGATGGCCGAAATAGTGCAGGTGGTTGTAAAGTCGTTCCATCTCGGCGAGCACCACGCGCAACAGCCGCGCCCGCGCCGGCACCTCGCAACCCGCCGCAGCCTCCACCGCTTGGCAATAGGCGAGCGCGTGAGCCACACTGCCGATGCCGGAAACACGCTCGGCCAGCACCACCCCCTGATCGGCCTCAAGGCCCTCGAAGCGCTTTTCCATGCCGCGATGCTTGAAGAACAGACGCGGCTGGAAATGCAGGATCGATTCACCGACATAGAAAAAAAGAAATTCACCCGACTCCAGCACATCGGCGCGCACCGGCCCGAACGGCAAGAGCTGCACGTCGGCACCGGCACCGGCGAGATCGGGAATTTGTTGCCGCTTGCGCTCGACTACAAGTGGCCGCTCCGCCGGATAGCCGGGGTCGAGCGGCGGGTGTCCAGCCGCGACGCCTTCATGCAGGACCAGACGGTGTGGCTGCGGATGGTCGCTGAACGAGATTCCGAAGAGGTCGGTGATCTCGCGCTCGTACCAGCTCAGGAGCGGGCAGATGCCGGCAAGGCTGGGCACCGGGCCATCCGGCTCGCAGCGCCATTGGGCAAAGGCCGCCTGGTGCGGCAGGCTGGCGACGTAGCGCAATTCGAGACGGTTCGGCTCGGGATACCACGCATAGGACATCTGCATGCGACCGCCGACCTTCAAGAGATCACCTGCAGCGCCTTTCAGGTCAGCCGGGCGCAACGATAGGGGTTGTGGGGCGCTCATGGCTGCACTCCCGCAAGGGCGTGGGCGACCGCCACGAAGTGCGCCCACAGGCCGCTTGGCCACCACAGGCCGAGCACCAGCAGCGGCGCCAGCGCCAGCCACATCGGCGCGATGCACCAGGCGCTCACCTTGAGCGGTGAGGCATCGCTCTCGGCGTCGCCGAAATACATGCCGCGGAAATGGTTGAGGAAGCCGATGAAGATGACGATCAGCAGCGCCGCCATGGCGGCGGTGGCCCAGGCAAATCCACGCTCCAGCCCGGCCCGCAGGATGACCAGTTCACTCAGGAAGAGGCCGAAGGGCGGCGCCCCGGTGATCGCCACGGCGCCCGCCAGCCACAAGGGGCCCATGACAGGGGCGCGCCGCCACACGCCGTGGATGGCTGCGATCTCCTTGGAGCCACAGGCGCGCATGACATTGCCGGCGCCAAAGAACATCGCCGACTTGTTCAGCGAATGGTTGAGCATGTGGTAGAAGGCGCCGGCGATGCCGAGCGGTCCGCCGAAGCCGAAGCCCAGGGCGATGACCCCCATGTGCTCGACGCTGGAATAGGCCATGAGGCGCTTGATGCCCTCCTGGCGCACGATGAACAAGGCGCCGACCAGCAGCGATGCCACCCCGAAGGCGACCAGCGCCGTACGGGCAAGGCTTCCGACGGTGGCCGCATCGGCGATCGTCAGATAGCGCACGATCCCCAGCATCGCCCCATTGAGGAGCGCCCCCGACAGCATGGCCGAGATCGGGGCCGGGCTTTCGCTGTGGGCATCGGGCAGCCAGGCATGCATGGGCGCAAGGCCGACCTTGGTACCGTAACCGACCAGCACCAGAAGGAAGGCGAGAACCGCCAGCGCCGGGTTCATCTTGGGCGCGGCCGCGCGCAGGGCTTCCCACGTCATGTCGTAGGTGGGACCAAGCACGAAGCTGCCGGCCCAGTAGAAGAACAGCGTGCCGAGCAGCGCCAGGCTGATGCCGGCCGAGACGATGATGATGTATTTCCACGCCGCCTCGATGCTTTCAGGTCCACGCTCGAAGCCGACGAGGAAAGTACTGACCAGCGTCGTCAACTCGATGGCGATCCAGTAGAGCCCGGCATTGTTCATCACCGCGCTCAACAGGATCGTCAGGGCAAAGCCGGCGAACAGCGCATAGAAGACCCACAGCCTGTCGTTCTCGCCGACCAGCCGCATGTAGCCAACCGAAAAGATCGAGGCGAGGAGGTAAACGAGCCCGGTGCACAGGATCACCCAGGCGCCGGTCAGGTCGAGCACAATGTAGTGGTTCCAGAAGTAGCGGGGACCATCGGCGCTGAGCACCGTCAGCGTAACCGCCGTCACGGCGACGATGAGGCTGGCAGCAAGATTGAGGATTTCGGCAAGCTGCGCCCGGCGCACCACGACGCATGTCGCCGCCGCGATGGCGGGCGCCAGCATCATGATGAGGATGAGCGCAGCGGTCATCGTCAGCCCACCAAACGCTTGAGGTCGAGGCTTGAAGTGCTGCCGACATGGGCGACGAGATACTGCACCAGCATGCCAAAGCAGGCGACGACAATGAGGAGGTCGAACAGGATGACGATCTCGATGAGCATCGGCATGCCGGGCACCAGGATCTGGGCGCCGAGAAAGATGCCGTTCTCGAGCACCAGAAGGCCAAGGATCTGGCTGAGAGCCTCGTGACGCACCGCCAGCATGAGAAACCCGATCAGCTTCATCGACAGCATGACCGTCAGCGCCAGCACCGCCACCGTGCCGGCCAGTCCCAGCGACTGCCCGACGTGATAGGCAACCGTCAGCGAGAAGATGACGCACAGGGCGCCGGCGACCAGGGCCGAGCTCGGCTGCAGGATTTCGTGGATCTCGCGCGCCACGTTGAGGCGGCGGATGATGCGCCAGATGAGCCAGGGGAGTACGACGCCGCGAAACAGCGCCGTCAGCGCCGCAATGACATAGAGTTCGGGGTAGTGACCCACGACGCCCACCGCCGCCGACAGGGCCGCGATCACCCAGGATTCGGCGGCAATGGCATAGAGGTAGTTGTTGAGCCAGCGCGAGCCGAGCATCACGAAGGCCAGCATCAGGCTGACGATGGCGAGTAGGCTGATGATCGAGGCGGCGAACGGCGTGAGGCTGGTTACAAGCATGTTCACACCAGTTGGGTTGATATGATGGCGAGGATGGCGAAGACGAAGGAGGCCGCCAGCAATTCCTGGTAGCGGTAGAAACGCAGCCGCGACTGCGCCGTCTCGACCACCACGACGACTGCGGCAACGAAGAGGAATTTTGCCGCCATCGATGCAAGTGAGCCGGCGACGCCGATGGCCGTGCCTTGATGCGACAGGCCCCATGGCAGCAGCAGCACGTTGCAGAAGATGGTGTAGAGGATGAACTGCTTCATCATCGAGGCCCACTTGAAAATGCCGAGCAGCGGGCCGGAATATTCGAGAATGCGCGCCTCCTCGATCATGTAGATCTCGATGTGGGTGCTGGAGTGGATCGGCAGCCGGTCGGTCTCCACGATGAGGAGGATGAAGAAGGCCGCGATCAGGAACAGATGGGACGGATTCCAGTAGGCGGCCAGGTTGTCGACGAGCAGGTGATTGACGACGAAGGGCAGCATCGCCTTGGCGATGAGGGTGATGCCGACGAAGACGAGAATGAGGGTCGGTTCCGCCAGGATCGCCACCATGACGGCGCGGCTTGAGCCGATGCCGCCATAGGCGCTGCCTGTATCAAGCCCGGCAAGCACTACCATGAAGGAACCAAGCGTGAGGATGAGGGCGCCGCCGAGGATGTCGCCCATGTCCGACAGCGGCAGTGGATAGTCAGTGAGCACGGGGATGAGGATCGGAACCGTCATCATCGCGGTGAAGGCGACGAACGGTGTTGCCCAATAGATCCACGAAGCGGTTTCCGGGACGATGATCTGCTTGTGGAACAACTTCCACAGGTCGCGGTAGGGCTGGAAGATGCCTGGCCCCTGTGCCAGTTGAACACGCTCCTCGAATTGTACGATCACCCCTTGCAGCAACGGCGCCAGGCCAATGACGGCGAGCACCTGGCAGACCTGCAGGATAATGTCGCGGCCGATCATGCGAGCGTCCTCGGCGAGCGGCTACAGGCGCAATCACAGCGGGCGCAACCCGCGACTTCGGATCGAGCGGTCGGATGGGGCAGGGCGGGCAATCAAGTCTCCTTTCGTCCAAACCGGATGAAAGGAGTCATCAGCCCCAAGGGCGGTTCAAGGCGGAACTCCATCGCCTTGCTGGCCAAGCCAGCTACCGGCAGCCAGTATGAAGTACCGCCAATGCCTGTCAAGCCAAATTGTGTGGCATTTCATGCCTCGGATGGCATGGCAGGCGGCCCGCCTCCTGGCACAGCGAGCGCCGGCACGGCTTAAGCGCGCGAGATGGAGGCCGGTTGGTGATGCGACGAAACGTAGGGGCGCAGGTGATGCAGCAATTCGTCACCGAGTTCCATCGCGCGGTTGGCATCGACCTGCGCCAGATGGATGTATTCGTCGCGCACTTCGTCCGACAGATGCGACGGTGACGCCAACGCGTGGAGGCGTTCCGACAGTGCCGACACGCGGGTGTAGAAGTAGGTCAGTTCGCGCGGCAGCGGAGCGTTGAACACGTCGAGATGACCGGCATTGGCCTCGTAGACGACGACGTGCGGCATTTCGGCCACGCATTCCGTCGCCGCGGATTGAGCGACCAGACCCGGCACGTGATCCTGCAGGACCGGATTTCGTTCGATGGCACGCAGCACAGCAGCGATTTCACCAACGAATGCCGAAGCCAGGTTGCGCCGGGTGCGCCGGGCACCAAATCTGAATGCGAACCACATCTCGGGCCCTCACCGGTCATCCGGTAAGTCCCATGCCGCGTGCGGCGATCTGGTGTTCGTCAACTAAGAAAACCTACCGCGCGCAACACAGGTAGGAAGCATCATGCCAACGCCAAATTCTGCAGGAACCTGCACCCGCGGTGGCAACAAAAATCTAAAGGTCATCGCGGCGCCGGTCAATCAGGTAATCATCGCCCAGGATATGGGCCATCACCTATCATTCTGTTCCAGGCGCGCCATCTCGCGATGCATCACGTAGGGGCCCGGCCGCCGGTGCAGAGCGCGCTGCCGGCTGCTATTCAGCCTCCGCCGGCGGCTCAAGGGGGCGCGGACCCAGGCAACGTGGGTATCAGGTGCGGCAGATTGAACGCATTCATTGAAGGCCGAGAGGGCCGGCACCATATGCGCGATGAGACGGTTCTTGAGCCGCCAGCGCATTTTTCCATGGGGTGGCATGCATCAACCAGATTAATCGGGGTTTCCATGAGAATTGCAGTGACTGCGGCGAGCGCCGCTATGGCCCTTGCGTGCTTTCTGGCGCCAGCCCACGCGGGCGAAGTGAGCCTGAAGGCGGACGCCATCCAGCAGCTGTTCCCTGGCTATTATCAGGCCGAAGTCTACGGTGGCTACACCTTGCTGATCCACGCCAAGTCCGGCGGAAAGCTGGAAGGCAAGGCCTTCGGGCGTGAGGACAAGGGAAAATGGACCATTGTTGGCGATAGGTTATGCGTGAGCTGGAAGAGTTGGACCAAAGGGCAGTCCAAGTGTGGCGACATCGTCCGCGCGGGCGACTGGTTCATAGCTCGTAATCAAAAAGAGGGCCAACTGCTGCGCTTTACCGCGGTTGCTTCGGACAAATTCGAACAGCAAGTTGCCAGCGCTTCCGGCCTCGATCGCAACTAGTCATCCATCGTGGACTGGGTCGCAATTCGTCCTGCCGCCAGCCAGCCAGTACGCGCCAACTAGCCTTGCGGACGAGCCCAGGTGGCATCGTGCGCAAGGTTGGCACGATGCTTGCCTCCCTGCTTATTGCACGTTGAGAGGTCTCGATTCAAATTCAGCGGTCTGGAAGGAGCACTCAATGCAAAATCTCGCTTCGACCCAAAATCGGCGCCCTATCGGTGGCCTAAAGTACCGCCTGATGTTGGTATGTGCCCTATTTCTGGCTTCGGCCTTGATTTCAAACAGCACAGCCAACGCTGGTACATGTCCAGAGGCAAGCGTGGCAATCAAGGCGGGCAAGGCCTTCCTGAAGGCCGCAAGGACAGGCCATACGTCCGATTTTGCTTCGGCGTTGGCGACCTATTCCGACATGACCCAGATTTCGATGTTCGGTCTCGGCAAGTACCGTTCATCGCTGCCTCCAAGGCTGGCAGCTGAATATGTGAGTCTGAGCAGTCGATATGTGGCCAGCACGCTTAGCGGCTTTGCACGTAAGTTCAGAGCCAATTCCATCGAGTTCGTCGATTGCCAGGGGGACCAGGTGATAACCCGTCTCAATTTTGGCGGTGGACGCCGGCCCCAGCGTGTCATCTGGCGCTTCGCCCACGGCAAGGTGATCGATATCAATGTCCAGAATGCGTGGCTGGTTCAGCTTCTGCGTAGCAATTTCGTCGGCATTCTGAACGACGCCGACGGCAACATCGGCACCTTGCTGTCCACCATCAAGGTCGCCTCGGACGGCTGAAACGGCAGCAGCTGAATTAGATCAGAGGCATGTTGCGTCTTTACCGCACAGCTTGACCGGGCAGAATTCAGCCCACGTCGGCGCCATGCCACGTCACTCCCACCGGCGTGATACAAGAAGGTTGGCCTACCAAATTCGAACGCCCGATCGAATCGGCCAAGTGCCCAGGCAGCCCGATGGAAGTACAGAAGTTCCGCTTTACCCCCAACAGCAGCCGTCATCAGAGCGCTCTGATCATGTCCGTTTTGGGTAAGACTGGGACATTCTGAGAGCCAGCTAGTATGACTGCTCTGCCCCCAACAACCGACAAAGGTCGAGGTAAAGCGGACATCGACGATGAATGTCCGCTTACCCCCCGGGAGCTGTCATTTTCGGAACTGCTCAGAATGGCGGCTATGGGCCAAAACCAGCCGACTTGGAAAGCGGACAAACACGACCGATTTGACCCTGACAAGGGACGAATAACTCGGGAAAGCGGACATTCGCGGTGAATGCCTGCGTTACCTCCGATAGCTGTCGTCATGACAGGGATCTCTGTGCGGCACGAAAGCGCCAAGGTAAGCCGTTCCGACAGGCAGCTCCGCGGCGCACGCCGGGATGCTCGGGCGATTGCAGGCGCCGCTGGCGAGAACCAGCGCCCGGCATCTCCACGCGCCGCGGTTTGTCACGACGCGGTAGCCAGCCGGATCGGTGCCGATGTAGGAAAAGCCGGGCAGACGGCTTTGCCAGTTGGGGGTCAAGAGGCGAAGCGAGTCCCAGCGCTCGGTTTGCCACGAGTTGCAGACTTATCCTACTTAGGATTTTTCTACTTGAGTTCAGATTGCTGATTCTGAGGACCAAAGCCGTCGTGATCAAGCCAAGATAGTCGAAATCGCTCTGAGCGCTGCCGGGTATCCGGCGGCTCCAAGCCCGGCGATGACTCCTGTGGCGGCCAGGGACACATACGACCGGTGGTAGTGGGCTTCGCGCCGGTGAATGTTGGAAATGTGCACTTCCACGATGGGGCCGGGAAACATCTTCAGGGCATCGAGGAGCGCGATGGAGGTGAAGGACCAGGCGGCCGGATTGATGACGATGCCAGCCGCTTCGTCGATGGCTTCATGCACCCAAGCGATGAGTTCACCTTCGTGGTTGGTCTGCCGGAAGTCGATGGCCACATTCGGCACTTCGGCGCGGCACATCGCTTCGATGTCGGCGAGCGTCGCGGTGCCGTAGATGTGGGGTTCGCGGGTCCCGAGGCGGTTGAGGTTGGGACCGTTGAGAATGAAGACCGGCTTCGTCATTCGCCTTTGTCCTATCCCGAATAGCCAAGCAGCCGCGGCAGCCACAAGACGAAGCCGGGCGACACGGTAATGAGGGCAAGTGCTGCCAGCATCGCCAGCAGGAACGGCACCACGTCGCGGATGATCGCCAGCAGTCCGGCGCGCGACACGTTGGCGACGACGAACAGCAACAGGCCATAGGGCGGCGTGATGAGGCCGATCATCAGGTTGACCACGACCACCACCCCGAAGTGCACCATGTCGATACCCAGCGCATTTGCCGTCGGAATGAAGATCGGCACGATGACGAGGAGAATGGTGATGCCTTCCAGCAGGCACCCGAGGATCAGCAGCGTGATGTTGACGAGAAGCAGGAAGCCCAGCGGCGAGAGCTTGTAGCCGGCGATGATGGCGCTCAAGGCGTTGGGGATGTTCTCGATGGTCACGACATAGTTGAACACCAGCGAGCCGCCGACGAGCAGGCCGATGGAGGCACTCGAGCGGGCGCTGGCGAGGACGGCCTGGTAGGCCTGCTTCAGCGAAACGTCGCGGTAGAGGACAAAGGAAATGATGGCGGCGTAGGCGGCGGCCACGGCGGCGGCTTCGGTAGGTGTCGTGACGCCACCATAGATGCCGCCCAGCAGAATGACCGGCATCAGCAGGGCAGGGATGGCGCGCAGCGTGATGGCCGGCATTTCGCGCATGGGCACGGGATCTTCCACGGGGAATCCCTTGCGATGCGCCATCACCGTATTGATGGCCATGAGGACCGCGGCCATCAGCAGACCCGGCAAGGCGCCGCCAAGGAACAGGTAGCCGATCGATGCATCCGAGACGAGAGCGAACAGCACCATCGGAATGGAGGGCGGGATGATCGGGCCGATGACGGCGGCCGCCGCCGTGATGGCCGCCGCATAGCTGGGGGTGTAGCGGCCTTCGCGAACCATCATGGAGATGATCAGCCGCCCGACGCCGGCAGCGTCTGCCAGGGCCGAGCCGGACATGCCGGCAAAGATCACGCTGACCATCACGTTGACATGGCCGAGACCGCCGCGATAACGGCCGACGATGGAGTTGCAGAACCCGAGCAGCCGGTTGGAGAGGCTGCCGACGTTCATGAGTTCGGCCGAGAGGATGAAGAGCGGGATGGCGAGCAGCACGAAACTGCCGCGCAAGCCCTGCAGAAGCTGCTCGGCCGCGATTGAGAGGTCCTGGCCGGAGACGAGCAGGTAGACAATGGAGCCGGCGATCATCGAATAGCCGATGGGCAGGCCGAGAACCGCCAGCGCGGTTATCGCCACCAGGCAGATGGAAAACGGGCTGGCGAGGTTCATTCTTCCCTCAGATGCGTGGGGTCGGTGACCTCCGGCGCAACTCCCCTGAGGGCATCGAATCCCAGCCACAGATAACGAACGATCGCGGCGACGGCGAAAAGGATATAGACGGAAAAGAGGTAGTCGAGTCGCACGCCGATATAGGACGCGTGCTCGATGCGCATGAAGGTGACGTAGTCGTAGGTGGCGGGCAGCGAGACGACGAACAGCCCGACGAGGACGAGGCTCGTCACGATGGTGAAGCCGCGGCGCAGGCGCTTGGAGACCGCACTGTAAAGGATGTCAAAGCGGATCTCGTCCTGTTCGGTGACCACGAAGGCCGCCCCCCACAGGACCAGCCACATCCAGGCAAGCGTGCTGACCTCGAGGGTCCATCCGACCGGCCAGCCGAGCACATAGCGAAAGAGGATCTGCAGGATGAAACACCCAA
Source organism: uncultured Rhizobiaceae bacterium (assembly GCA_964568825.1). GTDB lineage: Bacteria > Pseudomonadota > Alphaproteobacteria > Rhizobiales > Aestuariivirgaceae > CAVVDT01. Next base: position 14,460 of record CAZMSA010000061.1, read on the forward strand.
AGACCGCCGACAGCAGAATGACGGCAACATTTTCGGCACGGCGCTGCAGCCACCCGATGATTGCGGGAATATTCATTGCATGCCCCTACAGGCTCAAATGAAAGCCATCGCCGCACTGCGGCTGGTCGCTTGCGCGGAACCATCGGCCCCAGTGAGGCCGATGGTACAAACCTAGCGCAAGGAGCCCGCTAAAGGGCATTGATCTTGTCAAGTATGCCCTTCGGCCAATCCTTGGCGAAAGCCGACTCCATGTACATCTTCTGGGCATATTTGCGGAATGCATCGACATCGGGCGTGTAGACCTTGAGGCCCTTGTCCTTGAAGAACTGGACCAGCTTTGCCTCTTCTGCGAGATGCTTCTTGGTGCTCCAGTCGATGGCCTTCTTGGTCTCGGTCTCCAGCTTGGTCCGCTGTTCGGCGGAGAGCTTGTCCCAGGTCTTCTTGGAGACGACGAAGAGATCGAAGCCGAGCAGATGGCTGGTGAGCACGATCTGCGATGTGACTTCATAGAACTTCATGTTGTAATCGTTGGGCAGCGGGTTGTCCTGGCCGTCGATCGCGCCAGTCTGCAGGCCGGTATAGACCTCGGTATAAGCCATCGGCGTGGGGTTGGCGCCGAGCGCCTTGCCGAGGAACTGCCAGGCATCGCCGCCGGGCATGCGTAGCTTGATGCCGTGCATGTCGGCAGGAGCGTTGATCTTCTTGTCGGGCTTCAGGTTGACCTGTCGCGCTCCGAAATAGACCGGCGCAATGACGTGAATGCCGAGCTGGTCATCGGCCATCTTGACCATCTCCTTGCCCGCGTCGCTTTCGAAGAAACGGCTGAGGTGGTCAACGTTGCGGAAGAGATAGGCGGCGGTCAGTATGGACCAGGCGGGAAGCTGCTTGGCTATGTCCTGCGGCGCCACGATGCCGGTTTCCAGGTTGCCGCGTTCGAGCGCCACGAGTTCGGTTCCCTGCTTGAACAAGGTCGCACCGAAATGCGGCTCGAAGGTGAAGTCGCTGGCCAGCGCCTTGCCGAGCTGGCGCATCGCTTCGGCACGAATGTCGGTATCGCTGAATACCGCCGAGAATTTCAGCAGCGGCTTGTCTTGCGCAAAGGCAGCCGGCACCGCAGTGGCAGCCGCCAGCATGGCGCCCCCGAGAAGCGCGGTGCGCCTGGAAACGGAAAAGTTCATGGTGATTCCTCCCTGTGGGTCACACGTGGACGGTCCGCACTGGCGCGGCCTGCCATCTGCAATTGACTATGGACTAACTAGTTAGTTTGTGTCAATAGTCATATTCATGAGAACCTGACCGCCAACGGACCCGGATGCAGGCTTTGCGCGATCAGGATGTTGATTTCCGGGGTTCGATGGCCTTTCTCTCCTAGAATGAGCGAAGTGGCCCGGAGCCCGCATTTATCGAGGACATGATGATGAGCATCGAAACGATCGCCAGACCCGCGGCACGGGGCCGTGTCAATGATCCCGAAGGGACCAAACGCAATATCATCGATGTCGCGACCACGGAGTTTGCGCTGCGCGGCCTGTCGGGGGCCCGGATCGACGAGATTGCCGCCAAGACCAAGTGCAGCAAGCGGATGATCTACTATTACTTCGATAGCAAGGAGGGCCTCTATCTCAAGGTGCTGGAAGCGGCCTACAGCGCGATGCGGGCCTCGGAGGCCAGCCTCGATCTCGATGACCTAGCGCCCGTCGAGGCGCTGAAACGGCTGGTCCGCTTCACCTTCGACCATCACAACTCGAATGAGGACTTCATTCGACTGGTGATGATCGAAAACATCCATCACGCCGAGTATCTGGCCCGCTCCTCAGTCATCCAGGAACTCAACCTGACGGCGATCGATGCCGCGGACCGGCTTTTGAAGCGTGGCGTGCGCGAGGGCGTTTTCCGCGCGGGTCTCGACCCGGTGATGCTCCACTGGCAGATAAGTGCGCTTTGCTTTTTCAATGTCTCGAACCGCGCCACGTTTTCGAGAATCTTCAGGCATGATCTTGATTCGCAGGAGTTTCTGGCGTCGCTTCGGGAGAGCGCAGTAGAGATGATTGTGCGCTATGTCGAAAAGCGCTGACACATTGCCGGGCTCCGGTGTCAAGAGCAGGCACGCAGCCGCGATGGCGCCAGGCGGCCCGGCTTTGAGGCTTGGCCTGATCGGGGACAACATCGGTCAGTCGAAGGCACCGCTGCTTCATACCACGGCGGGAAGGCTTTCCGGGCTTGCCACCACGTATGATCGTCTCGTGCCGGGCGAACTCAAGACCAGCTTCGATCAGACCTTTGCCCTGTGCTTGGCCGGCGGCTACCGGGGGATCAACATCACATACCCCTACAAGGAGGAAGCGGCGCGCCTGGTCGAAATCGACGACCCCACGGTCCGCGCCATGGGTGCCGTCAATACCGTTATCTTCGAGCCGACCGGGCCGAAGGGGTACAACACCGACTACAGCGGCTTCATCGCCGCCTATCGTGGTGCCCGTGGCAATCTCCCGGCCGGCAGGGTGTGCATGATCGGTGCCGGCGGTGTCGGCAAGGCCATCGCCTTTGCGCTACTGAACCTCGGTCTCGAATCGCTTCTGATCGTTGACCTGAATGTGGCGAAGGCCGAGGATCTGGCTGCACGTCTGCACGCCCTCTCATCCGAGACTTCAGTCACGATCGCCGAGGACACTTCGGCGGTAGCGGGCAATGTCGACGGGCTGATCAATTGCACCCCGGTCGGCATGGTGGGTTATGATGGAACGCCCATGCCGCGCGAACGGGTGAAGGGTGCCGAGTGGGCCTTCGATGCTGTCTATACGCCGCTCGACACGCAGTTTCTGCGTGACGCGGCCGCCGAAGGGCTGACGGTGATCAGCGGCTTCGAGCTGTTCTTTCATCAAGGCGTCGATGCCTGGCAGATCTTTTCCGGCCAGCCGGTTGACGCGGTGCGACTGCGAAGTGCGCTAATGGAATCCACAGGCGGTCCAAAAAGCTGAAAAAGTAGTCTGAGCACTTTTTCCAGGGAAATTTGCAATGCGCACAGCCATCGCCACCGTCTGCCTGAGTGGTGAGCTCGATGAAAAGCTCAAGGCCATCGCCGATGCCGGCTTCGATGGGGTGGAGATCTTCGAGAACGATCTTTTATCGTTCGACGGCGGGGTGCGCGACGTCGGGCGCATGATCGCCGATTTCGGCCTTCAATGCACGACCTTCCAGCCGTTCCGCGATTTCGAGGGTCTGCCGGACGGCATGCGCCAGCGCGCCTTTGCCCGTGCCGAGCGCAAGTTCGACCTGATGGCCGAACTGGGCAGCGATCTCATCCTGGTGTGCAGCAACGTCTCGCCGGCGGCGCTGGGCGGCATCGACAGGGCGGCGGCCGACTTCCACGAACTGGGTGAGAAGGCGGCAAGCCGTGGCATCAAGGTCGGCTTCGAGGCGCTCGCCTGGGGCCGTCACATCAACGACCATCGCGATGCATGGGAAGTGGTGCGGCGTGCTGCGCACGCCAATGTGGGGCTCGTCCTCGATACTTTCCATACGCTGTCGCGCAAGCTGCCGGTCGACAGCATCCGTTCGATCCCCAAGGATCGCATCTTCCTGGTGCAGGTCGCAGACGCGCCGCTGCTGGAGATGGATTACCTGTCGTGGAGCCGCCATTTCCGCAATTTTCCCGGCCAGGGCGACCTGCCGCTCACCGGCTTCATGCAGGCGCTCGATGCGACCGGTTACGACGGCGTCTTCTCGCTGGAAGTGTTCAACGACCAGTTCCGGGCCGGCACGCCGCGCCGCACCGCCACCGATGGCCAGCGCTCGCTGATTTATCTCTTCGATCAGGCCCACACCGGCAACAAGACCCTGCCGGCCAAGGCGGTGAGTACAGGCCTCGAGTTCATCGAATTCTCGGTCGATGAGCAGACGGCGCAGGAGCTGGAGAAGTTTCTCGCCGCCCTCGGATTCCACAAGGCCGGCCGCCATCGCTCCAAGGCCGTGGACCTGATGCGCCAGGGCGACATCAATCTCGTCATCAACTGCGACAAGGACGGTTTTGCCCATACCTACAACATTGTCCATGGACCATCGGTGTGCGCCATCGGGCTCAAGGTGAGCGATGTCGCAACGGCCATGCAGCGCGCTGAGGGCCTTTTGGTGCCCGTCTTCCACCAACCGGTGGCGCCGGGCGAGATCGAGTTGCCCGGCATCCGCGGGGTGGGCGGCAGCCTCATCTACATGATCGAGCCGAAGGGCCAACTGGGGCGCGTGTGGGAGATCGAGTTCGACCTCACCGGCAGCGACGGCGGCGTCGAGGTTGCGAACCTCACCCGTATCGATCACGTGGCCCAGTCCATGCCCTATGAGGAGATGCTCTCCTGGCTCCTGACCTATCGGGCGCTGTTCGAGCTGGAAAAGACCACCCAACTCGACATCGCCGATCCGGGTGGGCTGG
>CAZMSA010000062.1:0-18773 GCA_964568825.1 uncultured Rhizobiaceae bacterium
CCAAGATGCGGCTCGACCGCGACGACGACATGATCGCCACCGGCAAGCGCCACGATTTTCGCGTCGACTATCGTTACGGCTATGGCGCCGATGGCGAGGTCGAGGCGGTGGACGTGGACTTTTTCGGGCGCTGCGGCTGTTCGGCCGATCTGTCGCTGGGCGTCGTCGACCGCACCATGTTCCACGCCGACAATGCCTATTTCTATCCGGCGCTGCGCATCCATTCCAGGCGGGTGCGCACCAACACCGTGTCGAACACGGCGTTTCGCGGCTTTGGCGGACCGCAAGGCATGCTGTTCGCGGAACGCATGATGGACGAGATCGCCTATGCGACGGGGCGCGATCCGCTGGATGTGAGGAAGACCAACTTTTATCGCGAGGGGCGCGACGTGACGCCCTACGGCATGCAGCTTGCCGATAACATCATCGCCGAGGTGGTCGACGAACTGGAAGCCTCAAGCGATTACCGCACCCGCCGCAAGCAAGTGGCGGCGTTCAATGCCAAAGGCGGGCTGTTGCGCAAGGGCCTGGCGTTGACGCCGGTCAAGTTCGGCATTTCCTTCACTCTGCCGCACCTCAATCAGGCCGGCGCCCTGGTCAACGTCTATACCGATGGGTCGGTGCAGATCAATCACGGCGGCACCGAGATGGGCCAGGGGCTTTATGTGAAGGTGGCGCAAGTCGTCGCCGAAGTGTTTGGCATCGGCATCGATCAAATCCACATCACCGCCACCACCACGGCGAAGGTGCCCAACACGGCGCCCACCGCGGCGTCTTCCGGCTCCGACCTCAACGGCATGGCGGCGCGCGCGGCGGCGGAAACCATCCGCGCCCGCATGGCGGCGGTGGCGGCCGACAAGCTGGGCGGCGGGGCCAACGAGGTGCGCTTCGAGGCCGGCGAGGTGAGGGCCGGCGGCAAGTCCATGGGCTTTGCCGAGGTGGCGCACCAGGCGTTCCTCGAACGGGTATCGCTGTCATCCACCGGCTTTTACGCAACGCCGGAGATCGACTGGGTGCGCGACAAGGTGGAGGGAAGGCCGTTCTATTATTTCGCCTATGGCGCGGCCTGCGCCGAAGTGACGGTGGATACCCTCACCGGCGAGATGCGCATCGACCGGGTGGACATCCTCCACGACGTCGGGCGCTCCATCAATCCGGCCGTCGACATCGGTCAGATCGAAGGCGGCTTCGTGCAGGGCATGGGGTGGCTCACCACCGAGGAGCTGGTGTTCGATGCCGAAGGGCGCCTCACGACGCATGCGCCGTCCACCTACAAGATCCCGACCGCCTCTGACGTGCCGGCCGATTTCCGGGTCAAGCTGCATGAGAACACCGGCAATCGCAAGCCGACCATCTACCGCTCCAAGGCGGTGGGCGAGCCGCCGTTGATGCTGGCCTTGTCGGTGTTTTCAGCCATCACCGACGCGCTGGCGAGCCTCAAGCCCGGACACTGCCCGCCCCTCGATGCCCCGGCGACGCCGGAAGCCATCCTCAAGGCGGCCGCGGCAATGTCCGGTTCGCAGACCGTCGCTCCTTCCCCTAGCAAGGGGGAAGGCCGGGATGGGGGTTGATGGCGATGCAGCACGTCAGGGACATCGACAAGGCGCGCCGCCGCCAACCCCACCCCGACCCTCCCCCTTGCCGGGGGAGGGAATTGGCTGGCGTCGGCTGCTTCGGCAGGGCGGGGTGATCCGATGACCGTGTGGCGCAACATCGAATCGATCCTCAAGCGCGGCGAACCTTGTGCCCTCGTCAGCGTGCTGGCGGTGAAGGGATCGGCGCCGCGCGAAGCGGGGGCGCGGATGATCGTGACATCGGGCGGCGGCTTTCACGGCACCATCGGCGGCGGGGCGCTGGAATGGCAGGCGCTGGGCTCGGCGCAGCGGCTGATCGCCCGTGCCGGGTCTGAGGCGATCATCGAGAAAAGGGTGCTCGGCCCCGATCTCGGCCAATGCTGCGGCGGGGCGGTGGAGGTGCTGGTAGAGCGTTTCGAGGCAGCCGATCTGACGCATGTCGCCGACCTGGCGAGGGCCGAAGCATCAGGCCCCTTCGCCACGACGGGCAGGCTGGGCGGACGACATCTGGCGCGCCAGATCGAGGCCGATCAGGACCTCGACGCGCCCGTTACCTTGCGGGGTAACGGCATGATCACAGAAGTATTCGGCGCGCGCCGCCGCGTCGTCATGCTGTTCGGCGCCGGGCATGTGGGGCGCGCGCTGATGCTGGCGCTGGCGCCCCTGCCGTTCGAGGTGCGCTGGGTTGATGCGCGCCCGCAAAGCTTCCCCGCGCATGTGGCGGGTAATGTAACCCTCGATCCGCGCGGCGATCCGCTGCAGGCCCTGGCCGAGGCACCGGATGGGGCGCTTGTCGTCATCGTCACCCACAGCCATGCCCTCGACCTGGCGGTGCTCGATAAGGCTCTGACGGAAGGCCGCTTCGGCTATATCGGGGTCATCGGGTCGAAAACCAAACGGGCGCGCTTTCAAAGCCGCCTGCGACAGGCCGGGCACGCAGAGACGGCGGTATTCTCGTTTCATTGCCCCATCGGCATATCGGGCATCGCCTCGCGGCTGCCGGCGGCGATTGCGGCCGGAGTCGTGGCGGAATTGCTGCAATGTGACGCGCTGGTGAAAACTGACCAAGTCCCTCTCAACATCCAGCGGCAAAGGGCCTAGTCTCATGGACCGGGGTGAGATGATGGCAAGGGGAGAGGCCATGGCCGCCGCAACCGGCGACAAGGCAAAGGCGTGGCTTCTGGAGGCCAGCCGCATCGTCAAGCGCTTCGGCGGGCTTGTCGCCAACGATGAAGTGACGCTGAGGGTGGCGCCCGGCGAAATCCACGCGTTGCTGGGCGAGAACGGCGCCGGAAAATCGACGCTGGTCAAGATCATTTACGGCTCGTTGCAGCCCAATGCGGGCGAACTGATCTGGAAGGGTGAACCCGTCGCCATCGCCAATCCGGCCGCCGCCCGCGATCTCGGCATCGGCATGGTGTTCCAGCACTTTTCGCTGTTCGAGGCGTTGACGGTGGCGGAAAACATCGCCCTGGCGCTGGCCGGTCCCTATGACCTTGCCGCCCTGTCGGAAAGGATTTCCCGCGTGTCGGGCGAATACGGCCTGCCGCTGGTTCCCTCCGCCGTGGTGGCCGATCTGTCGGTGGGCGAGCGCCAGCGGATTGAGATCGTGCGCTGCCTGTTGCAGGAACCGCGCCTCCTCATCATGGACGAACCCACCGCCGTCCTGACGCCGCAGGAGGCCGACCAGCTCTTCATCACCTTGAAGCGCCTCGCCGGCGAGGGCTGCGCGGTGCTCTATATCTCGCACCGCCTGGAGGAGGTGAAGGGCCTTTGCCACAACGCCACTATCCTGAGGCACGGCAAGGTGGTGGCCGAAGTCGACCCGAGGAAGGAAACCGCCAACAGCCTCGCCCGCTTGATGGTGGGCGGCGATGTGCATGCCATCAAGCCGAGCCACGCCGACACCGCGGGCTCAACCCTGCTTTGCCTCAACGGCCTCAACCTGCCGGCCGACGGCCCCTTCGGCGTGGCGCTGAAGGACGTTCACCTCAATGTGCACGCCGGTGAAGTGGTGGCCGTCGCGGGGGTCGCCGGTAACGGCCAGGGCGAACTGTTCGTGGCCCTGTCGGGCGAGCGCACCGCCACACCGGGCGATGCCATCGCCATGGCCGGCAGCCCGTGCGCGGGGCTGGGGATCAATGCCCGCCGCGCGCTGGGGGCAGCCTTCGTGCCGGAAGAACGCCTCGGCCACGGCGCCGTGCCCGGCTTCACCCTGTCGCAGAACGTCGTCCTCACCCGCCACAGCGGCAAGGACGGACTGGCGACCGGCGCCTTTGTCGATTATGCCCGCGCCACGCGGCTGACCGAGGAAATATCGCGCAAGTACGATGTCAGGAAGGGCAAGCCCGACCCGGAAGCCCGCGCCCTGTCGGGCGGTAACCTGCAGAAATTCGTCATGGGGCGCGAACTCGACCGCGAACCGAAGATCCTCATCGTCAACCAGCCTACCTGGGGCGTCGATGCCGGTGCCGCCGCCCTCATCCGCCAGGCGCTCATCGATTTGGCACGGGCCGGCTCGGCGGTGCTGGTGATTTCCCAGGACCTCGATGAAATCTTCGAGATCGCCGACCGCATCGCGGTCATTTCAAGAGGCGAGCTTTCTGACGCCGAACCGGCCGGCGCCATGACCACCGAGCGCATCGGCCTGCTCATGGCCGGGGCGCATGAAAAGGCCCGCCAGCCCGTGGCGGAGGCGGTGTGATGCGGCTTTATCTCGAAAAGCGCCCCGAGCATTCAGGCGCGATGGCCATCGCCTCGCCCTTCATCGCCGTCGCCCTGACGCTGGTGACCGGCGGCATCATCTTCGCGCTCCTGGGCTTCAACCCCTTCAGTGCCCTTTACCTCTATTTCATCGATCCGCTTACCAGCCTGTGGTCGATCGAGGCGCTTTTGGTGAAGGCAGGACCCCTGATACTCATCGGTGTCGGCCTTGCGGTCGGCTACAGCGCCAATGTGTGGAACATCGGCGCCGAGGGCCAACTCGTGGCGGGCGCCGTGGCCGGCTCCATGTTCCCGGTGCTTTTCCCCGCCTGGCAGGACCCGACGGTTTTACCGGCGATCCTGCTCATGGGCATCCTCGGCGGCATGGCCTGGGCCTCGATCCCGGCCTTCCTCAAGGTGCGGTTCGGGGCGAGCGAGATCCTCTCGTCGCTGATGCTAGTGTATGTCGCGCAACTGGGCCTCGACTGGCTGGTGCGCGGGCCGTGGCGCGACCCCAAGGGCTTCAACTTCCCCAAGTCGGTCGAGTTCGCCGGCTGGCAGGTTCTGCCCGTCAGTCCCGACGGCGGGGTGCATCTGGGCATCGCCTTTGCGCTCATTGCCGCCATCGTGCTGGCCGTCGTCATGGCGTTCATGCTGAAGGGGTTCGAGATAAGGGTCATGGGCACGACGCCGCGCGCCGGCGCCTTTTCCGGCTTCTCGCGCAGCCGCACCGTGTGGTTCAGCTTCCTGTTGTCGGGCGGCCTTGCCGGGCTTGCCGGCATCTGCGAGGTGGCCGGTCCCATCGGCCATCTGCAGCCGGGGATTTCGCCCGGCTACGGCTTTACCGCCATCATCGTCGCCTTCCTCGGCCGCCTCAACCCGCTGGGCGTGGTGGTGGCGGGACTGATGCTGGCGCTCAGCTACCTGGGCGGCGAGGGCGCGCAGGTGGCGCTCGGCATCTCCGACAAGATCGCCCACGTCTTCCAGGGCATCCTGTTGTTCTACATCCTCGCCTGCGACACCCTCATCCTCTACCGCATCCGCCTCGCCATCTTTGGCCGGGCGGGCGCGCGGCAGTAAGGAAAAGACCGCCATGCACGCCTTCGTGGCCATCGTCCTCACCATCATCACCGCCTCGACGCCGCTGTTGCTGGCAGCACTTGGTGAACTGGTGGCCGAGCGCTCCGGCGTCCTCAATCTCGGCGTCGAGGGCATGATGGTGATGGGGGCGGTTTGCGGCTTCGGCGCTGCGCATCTGACCGGCTCGGTAGGGGTCGGTATTATCGTGGCGATCATCGCCGGGGTCGTCATGTCGCTGCTGTTCGGCCTGCTGACCCTGACGCTGGTGACCAACCAGGTGGCGACCGGCCTGGCGCTGACGCTTTTAGGGCTAGGCCTCTCCGGGGTCATCGGCGAGTCCTTCGTCGGCCAGCCCGGCGTGAAACTTGCCAGCATCCACATCCCCGGCCTGTCCGACATTCCCGTCATCGGCCCGCTCGTCTTCAGTCAGGACGTGCTGGTTTACTTCTCGCTGGCGCTGGCCGCCGCCGTCGCATGGGTCCTGTTCGCCACCCGCGCCGGGCTCATCATCCGCGCCGTCGGCGACAGCCACGCCTCGGCGCATGCGCTCGGTTACAACGTCATCGCCGTGCGCTACTTGTGCGTCATGTTCGGCGGCGCCTGCGCCGGTCTTGCCGGCGGCTACCTGTCGCTGGCCTACACCCCGTCGTGGATCGAGAACATGACGGCGGGACGCGGCTGGATCGCGCTGGCTCTGGTGGTGTTCGCCTCCTGGCGTCCGGCGCGGGTGGTGATCGGCGCCTATCTCTTCGGCACGGTGATGATCCTCGGCTTTTATGTGCAGAGCCTGGGGCTGGGCATCCCCTCGCAGTTCCTGTCATCGCTGCCCTACATCGTGACCGTCGTGGCGCTGGTCGTCATTTCCGGCAACCGCACGCTGACGCGCGCCAACACACCGGCTGCCCTCGCGCAGCCCTTCGTGCCCGATCGATAAACCGGTGCATCCGCGGCGGGCGGCCCGCCGCGGATGCCCAAGAGCATCGCAGATGAAGAGCCGCAACCGGAATTGAAAATAGACCGAACCGAAGAGGGAGACTGGTAATGAAGAAATGGATTGGATTGGCGTGCACGCTGGCGCTCGCGCTGGCGCTGGGCGCGGCCGGCGCCGAAGCCAAAGTCAAGGCCTGCTGGGTCTATGTCGGCGCCATTGGCGACCACGGCTATACCTACCAGCACGACCAGGGCCGCCTGTATGCCCAGAAGATGCTGGGCGACAAGCTGGAAACCGTTTACCTGGAGAACATTGCCGAAGGGCCTGACGCCGAGCGCGCCATCACGCGCCTCGCCCGCTCGGGTTGCGACATCATCTTCACCACCTCCTTCGGCTTCATGGACGCCACCATCAAGGTCGCCAAGCGCTTCCCGAAAGTGAAGTTCGAGCACGCGACCGGCTACAAGACCGCCAAGAACGTCACCACCTACAACCTGAAATTCCACGAAGGCCGCTACGTCGCCGGCCAGATCGCGGCCAGCGTGTCGAAGACCGGCAAGGCCGGCTACATCGTGTCCTTCCCCATACCCGAGGTGGTGGCCGGCATCGATGCCTTCATGCTCGGCGCCCAGTCGGTGAACCCGAACTTCAAGATCTCGGTGATCTGGGTGAACTCCTGGTATGACCCGGGCAAGGAAGCCGACGCCGCCAAGGTGCTGGTCGGGCAGGGCTGCGACATCCTCGTCCAGCACACCGATTCGAGCGCCCCCATGCAGGTCGCCGAGGAAAAGCACATCCACGCCTTCGGGCAGGCCTCAGACATGATCAAGTACGGCCCGCACGCCCAGCTCACCGCCCTGATCGATAACTGGGGCCCCTATTACGTGACCCGCATCAAGGCGTTGATGAACGGCACCTGGAAGTCGCAGGCCTCGTGGACCGGCATGCACGAAGGCACCGTCAAGATGGCGCCCTTCACCAACATGCCCGAAAGCGTCGCCAAGATGGCGCAGAACACCGTCGATGAGATCACGTCGGGCAAGCTCAACCCGTTCCAGGGCCCGATCTACAACCAGGCCGGCAAGCTGATGGTCAAGAAGGGCGAAGTGATGCCCGACAAGGAGATCCTCAGCCTCAACTGGTACGTCAAGGGCATCAACGACAAGCTGCCGCAGTAAGGCAAAGCCGATACCGAGGGCCCGGGCCGCCGCCGCACCAAGGCGTGTCCGCGGTCCCGGATCGGGCCTGTTGAGTGCCTTGTTTCTTCATCCTCCCTCACCCCGGGACTTGATCCCGGGGTCCATCTCGCTCGCGTCGCGGTAAGGGCCAAGGCCGGCGGAATGGATGGCGGGATCAAGCCCCGCCATGACGAACTGGGGGTGGGAAAGTTTTTCCCCCATGTCTTCCTCGGGGTCTGGCCCGGGAGCGTGGGGGGATGTGGACCGGGGCCCCCCGGAGGGGGCATCGACGAGAACGAGGGATTGCCATGACCGCATTCGCCGCCGACTGGATCAACCTGCTGATCCGCTGGGGCCACCTGATCGCCGGTATCGGCTGGATCGGTACCTCGTTCTATTTCATTGCGCTGGATCTGTCGCTGAAGCGCCGCCCCGAAATGCGCGAGGGCGTCGCCGGCACGGTCTGGGAGGTGCATGGCGGCGGCTTTTATCAGGTGGAGAAATATACCCTCGCCCCCAAGACGCTGCCGTCCGACCTCATCTGGTACAAGTGGGAGGCCTACCTCACATGGGTGACCGGCTTTTCGCTGCTGATCGTCCAGTACTATCTCAATGCCCGCTCATGGCTCATCGACCCGGGCGTCATGCCGCTTGAGCCCTGGCAGGCGATCGCCATTTCGGTGGGCGGCCTGGTGGCCGGCTGGCTGATCTATGACGGGCTTTGCCGTTCGCCGCTGAAGAACCATCCGGTGGCGCTGGTGGCGGCCGTCTTCATCCTCATCCTCGCCGCCGCCTGGGGCTACACGCACGTGTTTTCCGGGCGCAGCGCGCTCATCCAAGTGGGGGCCTTCATCGGCACCATCATGGCGGTGAACGTCTTCATGGTGATCATCCCCAACCAGAAAAAGATCGCCGATGCGCTGATGGCCGGCGCCGCCCCCGACCCGGCATGGGGCGCCACGGGAAAAACCCGCTCGGTGCACAACACCTATCTCACCCTGCCGGTGCTGGTGATGATGGTGTCGGGCCATTACCCCATGCTGTCGGCAAGCCATCAGGCCTGGGCGGTGGTGGGGCTGATCGTGGTGGGCGGCGCCATTCTCAGGCATTTCCTGGTACGCCACGAGGTGGGCGATCCACTGGCCAAGATCGCCTGGGCGCTGCCGGTGATCGCGGCGTGCCTGATTGCCGCCATGTGGCTGACGGCGCCGGTGCGCCTTTCGACCGCCGGTATCCACGTCAGCGATGCCGAAATCACCGCGCTGACCCGCAAGCATTGCGTCATGTGCCATGCGGCAAAGCCCACCCACGAGGGCTTTGATGCCCCGCCCAAGGGCGTGAAGCTCGAAACCCTGGATGAGGTGCGCCGCTATGCCAAGCTGATCCGCCAGTTCGCCGTTCAGTCCGACGTCATGCCGCTCGGCAACGAAACCGGCATGACCAAGGTCGAGCGCGCCAAGCTGGGCGCCTGGCTGGATGTGCAATAGGACGACGTTGACCCCGTGACCTTCAGCATCGATCAGATCAACGCGTTATCGAACGCCGGCTTTGTTGAAGCCTGCGGCGACGTGGCCGAGCATTCGCCGTGGGTGGCCGAGGCGGCGGCGCAAAAGCGCCCCTTTGCCAGCCGCGCGGCGATGATCGCTGCCTTCGAGGCAAGCCTTGCCGCGGCCGCGCCCGAGGCCCAACTGGCGTTGTTGCGGGCGCACCCCGATCTGGCCGGCAAGGCGGCCATTGCCGGTGAGGTGACAGACGACTCGGCCCGCGAACAGGCGGGCGCCGGGCTCGGCAGCCTCACAGCCGACGAGTTCGCGCGCTTCACCCGGCTGAACGCGGCCTATCGCGCCCGCTTCGGCTTTCCCTTCATCTTCGCGGTGAAGGGGGCGACGAAGGAACAGATCCTTTACGCCTTCGAGGCGAGGCTGAAAAACACGGCCGAAACCGAATTCACCACGGCGCTGGAGCAGGTGATGCGCATCTTCTCATTTCGTATCGAGGATCGGGTGAGCCCATGACCGCCCGCGTCCTCCTCGGTGACATCGTCACCTTCGATGCCAGCCCCCGTTATCATGGCGATACCATGACCCCGCGCCATATCGCCAACGGGGCGGTGGCGGTCGATGCCGCCGGGCGCGTCGCCTGGGTGGGCGGGCGCGCCAGCCTGCCGGAAGGCTTCGGCGGGCTGCCGGTCGATGACTGGACGGGGCGCCTGATCCTGCCGGGCTTTGTCGATGCCCATATCCATTTCCCGCAATGCCGCATGCTGGCCGCCCCCGGCCTCGATCTCCTCGACTGGCTGGCCCGCTTCACCTTCCCCGAAGAAGCCCGTTATGGCGACCCGGCCTGGGCCAAGGCGCGGGCCGGCGACTTCCTGAAAATCCTGTTCCGACACGGCACCACGTCGGCGCTGGCCTTTTCCTCGGTCCACAAGTGTGCCGCCGAGGCGCTGTTCGGAGCCGCCCAAAAGGTTGGCATGGCGCTCACGACCGGCAAGACGATGATGGACCGCAACGCCCGACCTGACGTCGAGGATGACGCCGAGACATCGGGCATCGAATCGGCCGACCTGATCGCCAGATGGCACGGGGTGGGGCGGCTTCAATATGCCATCACCCCGCGCTTTGCCGTGACTTCATCGGATGCCCAGCTTCAGGTGGTGGGTGAATTGGTGAAGTGCAACCCCGGCCTCGTCATGCAGACCCATCTCTCCGAAAGCCGCCGCGAGATCGAGACGGTCGCCCGCCTGTTCCCGGCAGCCAAGGATTATACCGACGTCTATGACCGCTTCGGCCTGCTGGGGCCGAGGAGTCTCTTTGCCCACGGCATCCACCTGAGCGAGCGCGAATGTGCGCGCCTGGCCGAGGCCGGATCGACGGTAGTCCACTGCCCCACCTCCAACACCTTCCTTGGCTCAGGGCTTTTCGACATCGGCCGTGTGGCGAATGAAAGCCGCCCGGTGGCAGTGGGGGTGGCGACCGACATCGCCGGCGGCACCAGCTATTCGATGCTGGCAACGCTGGGCGAAGCCTACAAGGTGGCGATGCTCAAGGGCCGCCGCTTCACTGCCGGCGATGCCTTCGCCATGGCGACCCGCGGCAATGCCGAGCGCGTCGGGCTTGAGGCGACCGGCAGCCTCGATGAAGGCAACTGGGCCGACGTCGTGGTGCTCGATCCCCGCGCCACCCCGGTGCTTGCCGCCCGTGATGATCTGTCGGAAAGTCTGGAGGAGAGGTTGTTCGCACTGATGATGCTGGGCGATGACCGGGCGGTGGCCGCGACCTATGTGGCGGGGGCTTGCGTGCATGAGCGGGAGGAGACGTGATGGCTGGAAAATATCCCCGCGACCTTCAAGGCTACGGCCGCTCGGCCCCCGACCCGCGCTGGCCGGGCGGGGCGCGGATCGCCGTGCAGTTCGTCATCAACTATGAGGAAGGCGGCGAGAACTCGGTCCTGCATGGCGATGCGGCTTCCGAAGCCTTCCTGTCGGAAATCGTCGGCGCCGCGGCATGGCCCGGCATGCGCCACATGAACATGGAATCGATTTACGAATACGGCACCCGCGCCGGCTTCTGGCGCCTGTGGCGGCTCTTCAGCGGCCGCGAAGTGCCGGTCACCGTCTACGGCGTGGCGACCGCCCTTGAACGCGGGCCGGAGCAGGTGAGGGCGATGCTGGAGGCCGGATGGGAGGTCGCCTCGCACGGGCTCAAGTGGATCGAGTACAAGGATTTCTCAAGGCAAGACGAACGCGCCCACATGGTCGAGGCGATCCGCATCCACGAGAAGATGACCGGCGCCCGGCCGCTCGGCTGGTACACCGGCCGCACATCGATCCATACCACCGACTTGGTGATGGAGGAGGGGGGCTTCCTCTATTCCTCCGACAGCTATGCCGATGACCTGCCCTACTGGATCGACGGACCCAAGGGGCCGCACCTCATCGTTCCCTATACGCTCGATTCGAACGACATGCGCTTTGCCACCCCGCAAGGCTTCAATTCCGCCGAGCAGTTCTTCACCTATCTCAGGGACACATTCGATGTGCTGTATGCCGAGGGAAAGGCAGGCTCACCGAAGATGATGAACATCGGCCTGCACTGTCGCATTAGCGGCCGGCCGGGCCGCCTCGCCGGGCTGATGCGCTTTTTAGACCACATCGACCGCCACGAGGGGGTATGGCTGGCGCGCCGCATCGACATCGCCCGCCACTGGCACGAACATCACCGGTCCTGACGGCGGTCACTTGCGTTTGATCTCGACGACCTTTGGCGCCGGTCGTCTGGTTTCGAACTGCCCGGTCTTCTTCACCAGATCGACCAGCTTCTTATGGCCGTAACGGCGAACGACGAACGGCGGTATCCTTGAGCGAAGGTGCGCGCCGACCTGGCTGAGATTGGCCCAACCATCCTCATTGCCAACCTCTCGGACGGCTTCGCTTATCTGGTCTCCAGCCTCGCGAAGCAGTTCCCGTTGCGCGGCATCCGGCTGCGGCTCGCGGGGCGGAGAAGGTGCCGGTTTCATAAGATTTTCGAGCTTGAAGAACTTCGAGCAGGCATTGCGGAACCGCGCCGGTGTGGTTCTATTGCCAAAGCCATAGACCAGCTTTTTGTCTTTACGCAGCCTTTCCACCAGTCCGGTGTAATCGCTGTCGGAGCCGACCACGCAGATACCTGCGAGATCGCGGTCTTCATGC
The DNA here is from genome assembly GCA_964568825.1 of uncultured Rhizobiaceae bacterium. Lineage (GTDB taxonomy): Bacteria > Pseudomonadota > Alphaproteobacteria > Rhizobiales > Aestuariivirgaceae > CAVVDT01. The sequence continues at coordinate 12,157 of CAZMSA010000062.1, forward strand.
AGGAGATCCATGGCAGCGACCACAAGGTTGATATCGGTTGAATTCTTGCCCTGCTTCTTTGACAACCTTCGCGGCGTCTCGATTTTCACGGTGGGCACAACCTTGAGCCATTTCTTGTGATGGCCATTCGCATAGGCGCGGCGAATATCGGGATTGCCGAGTTTCGCGACTTCCCGAAAGATGGCTGGCGCAAAACTGGCCCCGACATTGTCGGCGTCGATCAGGACCGCCAGGCGGTTCTCATGTGGCATCACCAGCTCTCCTGTCCCGGACACCAGCGGTCAAACTGACCATGCGTCACCTTACAGGGCTTGGGGTCGTGTTTCGAGCAGGGGCGGCCAACGTACTTTACGAAGTCTAAACCGAGATCAGCACCGCATCGCCGGGGGGGAAGTGGCGTTCTTCGAGATTGTCGCCGGGGCCGCCGCGGTCGACGATGAGAAAGTCCTGCATGGGCTCCAGCACCAGCAACGGGTGGTGCCAGACGCCGCGAGCATAATTGACGCCCTGATGGCCGCCGGCGGCAAAGCATAAAAGACCATCGCGCTCGAGCGGATCGTCACGCGACGAGACGACCACCAGCCATGGATGGTTCGTGAGGGGAAAAAACGCCTGCGTGCCGAGCGGATGGCGCTCCATCAGCGTAAGACGGATGGGCCGCGGCCGGGCGCGCCCGCGAAAGATCGAGATAAGCGGCTTGCCGTCACCGGCTGCCACATCCACCCGGGCGAGGTCGTGAAAACGCGTCGTGGTGCCCTCGTTGATGGGGTAGTGATGGGCGCCCTCGGTCTCGATCACCTCGCCGAACGCGGCAAAGGCATCGCGCGTCAGGGGACGGGGATCGAGCACCAGGGCCATCGCCGTCACACCGACATTATCACGGGTTTCTCGTAAAGCCGCCCGAAGACCCTGAGCCGGCTCACCCCGCCGTCGGGAAAGATGTCGAGGCGCACATGGCTGGCGGCGACCGGTGACTTCAGCTTGAAGGTGTGGATGTGGTCGGCCTTGAGCTTTTGCGCATCGAGCAGCATCGGCCAGAACATGGTGTCGGTGATGATCGCGGCATCGCTTGCTGCTTCCACCAGCGCCCCGGCCAGTCCCGCCCGGTCGGGAAAGTTGCCCTTGAAATGGCAGGTGTCGATCTCGATCTTCTCGATGAGGCCGGCGGCGCCCAGCGCCAGCACCAGCCAGTCGTTGCCCGGCTCGCGCCGTCGCCTGGTCTCCCAGCCATCGCCCATGTCGCGGCCCCGGCCGGCGGTGATCAGCGTCCACACCGAACCGAAATGGGCATCGTTGTAGCCGACGATCCGCCCGCCATTGGCCAGCGCCGAAAGCTCATACACCCCGTCGCCGCCGTCATCGGCCCATGAGGCCACCGGCTCGCCATAGACGCGCAACCGCGCCACCCCGCCGTCGGGATGGATGTTGAGGCGCACATGATCGTAGACCCCGTCATCGCTGACGCCGACATAGTGGTGGGCGGAGGGGCCGAGCGCCGTCGCCGGCACGATCTCGCGCCAGGTGGCCTGATCGAGCGGGCGCTTGCCCGCAAGTGAGGCCTCGATGGAGGCGCCGGGCGGATAATTGCCGGTAAAATGGCTGGTGTCGATGTCGACGCCGCGAATGCGTCCCTTCACCCCGAGGCGGACGATGCAGTGATCGTGGCCGGGCGAGCGCTTGCGCCGTGTCTCCCAGCCGTCCATCCACTTGCCGTGATCGTCGTACTTGTCGGGGATGAACACCGGATCGGCATCGGCGATGAGGCGCGCGCGGGGGGCAAAGAATTCGTCCGAGGCCGAGACCGCCTCGGCACCGAGGCGCGGGGTGGCGAGGTTGACGAGGCGGCGGGCGAAATCGGGCCGGTCGGGATCGGGACTGGTGGTCATGGCGGGCCATCCGGAAGGGAACGGGCTTGCTGCCGGTTGGTAGCATGAAGTGGCGGGAAAGGGGAAGAATTCAGCCCTGGTGCGCGGTCTTGAAACGCTCCAGCAGCCAGCGCGCCAGCATGATGACGAGAGCCGCGCCCACCAGCAGGCCGGCGGCTTCCAGGCCAACTTTCTGCACGTCTGCCATGCGCGCGATCACCGCCGCCACCGATTGCGAAAAGGCATAGGCCAGCGTTCCCACCACCGTCGCCCAGGCCGCGCAGGCAACCAGGTTGACCGCCAGGAACAGCGGATAGCCGATGTCGGAACTGGCAAGCGTGGCATAGGCCGGGGTCCTCAGGCCCCATAGGAAGCGGGTGATGAAGATCGCCGGCACCGCCCGCCGCGCCAATACCCCGCGCGCCCGGCTGGTCCTGGCGGCCAGTGCCGGAAAGCGCTGAAAGACCCGTGTTCCGAACCACCTGAGCACCAGGAAAGTCGTCTGGTCACCGGCAAAGGCACCAGCAAATGCCGCCACGATGACCCAGGCGATGTTCATCAGGCCGCGCTCGGCCGCCACCGCCGCCAGCGCCAGCGATACCTCGCCTTCCACCAGGGTGCCCAGCGCCACCAGCCAGTAGCTGAACTGCGAAAGTGTCAAAAACGTCAAGTTGCGCTTTCCGGGCCCCGAAGCGGCATCCCGCTGTTAACAATTGACGGGCATGTAATCGCTTCGCCGGCAATTGCCAAGTCCCGAAAGCTTGTAAATGTGTCGCAACGCCAGACGGCGCGGATAAGCCTAAAGTCGTAGTGGATGGCTTTGACACTCCTTCCAAATCGCGCAATGATGATCCATATGATGGAATAAGGGGTATGACCCGCGCCACAAGCGGGAAGCCTCGGCAGTCGAGAGGGTGGTGTTTATGTTGGGGAATGGTGTGAAGCCGGCTGGCGCCGGCGCAGTGCCGGCGGCATACGAGGATTTTCGTGTCGCCAGCAAGGAATCCTTGCGGGCATCGGGACAGGTGCAGTCGCTGAGCCGCGCCCTGAAACTGCTCAATGCCCTGTCGCATCACCCGCAAGGCCTGTCCTTGTCGGAAGTCGCCCACCATGTGGGCCTGCCCAACTCGACCGCCCACCGCCTGCTCACCACCTTGCAGAACGAGCGCTTCGTGCGCTTCGAAGCCGACCGTTCCGCCTGGCTGATCGGCGTGCAGGCGTTTCGCGTCGGCTCGGCGTTCGTGCGCTCGCGCGACCTCGTCACCATCGCCCGGCCCTACATGCGCCGCCTCATGGAACAGTCCGGCGAGACCGTCAACCTGGCCATCGCCGATCGCAACGAGGTGATCTACCTCGCCCAGGTCGAGACCCAGAAGATGATGCGCGCCATCGCCGGCCCGGGCGGACGCGCCGCCATCCACTGCTCCGGCGTCGGCAAGGCGCTTTTGGCCCATAGCGACGCCGATGCCCAAGAAAAGTCCCTGGCGCAGATCCAGTTCCATCGCGAGACGCCGGCGACGCTGGTGAGCCTCGCCGACCTGCGCCGCGACCTCGAAAAGATCGCCCAGCGCGGCTACGCCATCGACAACGAGGAAAACGCCATCGGCCTGCGCTGCGTCGCATCGGTGATCTTCGACGAACATGGCGGGCCACTGGCCGCCCTGTCGGTGTCAGGCCCCACCGCCCGCCTCACCGACCAGCGCATTCCCACCCTCGGCCAGGCGGTCGCCCACATCGCCGGCGAGGTCACCGCCGAACTGGGCGGCCATCTGCCCGACTAGCATCAGTGCCCCTTGGTGGTGCCGTCGCCTTGGGCCAGTCGTGCCATGGGCGTTGAACCGTGCGGTCGTCCAGCCTACATGCTGGGGGCGTGGCGATGAGCGATTCCGGTGAGCGGGTGGAGCCTAGATGACAGCGATCAGCAAAGATGACGTCCTGGCGGCCCTGCGCAAGGTGCGCGGCCCCGACCTCAAGGCCGACGTGGTGACTTCGGGCCTGGTGTCCGACATCGTGGTGGCCGGCAAGGATGTGATGTTCGCCCTCACTATCGATCCCGCCCGCGCCGAAGAACTGGAACCCATGCGCAAGGCCGCCGAGACTGCGGTGGGGCGCATCGACGGTATTGGCAAGGTCATGGTGGCGCTCACCGCCGAGAAGAAGCCCGGCTCCGGCAATGGAAGCGATGCCCGGCCGCAAAGCCCCGCACCCCAACGCCCCGCCGCGGTGGGCCGCGAATCGGCCGGCGTGCCGGGGGTCAAGCACATCGTGGCGGTGGCCTCCGGCAAGGGCGGCGTCGGCAAGTCGACGACGGCGGTGAACCTGGCGCTCGGCCTGCAGGCCAACGGCCTCAAGGTGGGGGTGCTCGATGCCGATATCTACGGCCCCTCGATGCCGCGGCTGCTGGGCGTGCACGGACGTCCCGAGCCGGTGGCGCCGGGCGCGCGCACCTTGAAGCCCCTCAACGGTTTCGGCCTCAACGTCATGTCCATGGGCTTTCTGGTGGACGAGGAAACCCCGATGATCTGGCGCGGCCCGATGGTCATGTCGGCGCTGCAGCAGATGCTCAGGGAAGTTGCATGGGGTCTCCTCGACGTGCTCATCGTCGACATGCCGCCGGGCACCGGCGATGCCCAGTTGACGCTCGCCCAGCAGACCCCGCTGTCGGGCGCGGTGATCGTCTCGACCCCCCAGGACCTGGCGCTGATCGATGCCAGGAAGGGCCTTAACATGTTCCGCAAAGTCGACGTGCCGGTGCTCGGCATCGTCGAGAACATGAGCTATTTCGTGTGCACCAAGTGCGGCGAGCGCCACGAGATCTTCGGCCATGGCGGGGCGCGCATGGAAGCCGAACGGCTAGGCGTGCCGTTTCTCGGCGAAATACCGCTTGACCTTGACGTAAGGATAAGGTCCGACAGCGGGCAGCCCATTGTCGTCTCGCTGCCCGATTCGCCCCATACCGCCGTCTACCGCAGCATTGCCGCCAAAGTGTGGGAGGCGATCGAAGCCGGCACCGCCCGCCGCCCGGCGCCGCGCATCGTGATCGAATAACCCCTTCCACCCTCCGGAATCATCCCCCGCATTCGCCGGATGTTGTTGCCGTAGCCGCGCCGGCGCGCCTATACTCTGCATAGGGAGACTATGGAGGAGCAAGGCAAAGCCCGATCTCTGGTCAATGGGGTGGCGATGCCTGACGCAGATGGGAAAGGCCACGGCGCTGTCGCATAGCGATCAAGGCATTGCCGAAGAGGATGTGCTGAGAGCCAACCTCTATCGGCTGCTGGCGCATATTCTCAAACGGCCGCCCGAGCAGGCGGATCTCGATCTGTTCGCCGCCATGCAGGGCGATGAAACGCCCATTGGCACCGCCATAGGCGCCCTGGCGCGGATTGCCGGCAGCGTCGGACCGGAAACCGTCGAGCGCGAATATCACAACCTGTTCATCGGTCTCGGGCGTGGCGAGCTGGTTCCCTACGGCTCCTACTACCTGACCGGCTTCCTCAACGAAAAGCCGCTTGCCCGACTGCGCGGCGACATGGCCCGCCTCGGCATCGAGCGCCGTAGCGAAGTGCGCGAGCCCGAGGACCACATCTCGGCGGAGTGCGAGATGATGGCCGGGCTGATCCTCGGCGACTTCGGCGAGGCCCGTGACCTCGATGACCAGCGCACCTTCTTCAAGGCCCACCTCTCACCGTGGGCCCGGCATTTCTTCACCGACCTGGAAGCGGCCAGGTCATCGGTTTTCTATGCCGGCGTCGGACAACTTGGCGCGGCTTTCATGGATGTGGAGGAAGAGGCGTTTTCGATGCTCTGACCCGGTTTCGCCGGGCGCTGGCATCGCCACAAGTTCAAGACCGGCACCAAGGCCGGCTTTGGCGAGCGAAAATTAGAAAAAGGAGGAGATAAAGCCATGACTTCCAAGCGCGATGGGGCAAACGAGGCCCGGCGCGATTTCCTGAAGCTGGCGAGCCTGACCGCCGTCTCCGGCGGGGCGCTTGCAGCAACCGGCAATCAGGCCGCGGCGAGCCCGGCCCCGACCGAGGATACGAGCGGCTACCACGTCAGCGAACACATCTCGACTTATTACAAGCTGGCACGCTTCTGACGGCTGTCCACTGCAGGCTCCCCTCGGGAACCCTGGCGGATATTTGCCGCGTTGAAGGCACGACAACCGACCGGCGGAACAAGAGAACCGGTCAAGACCTAAGGAGAAGGACATGCTTAGGAAGAAGACGGGAGGGGTGGCATTCGGCCCCCGACTGTCATCGGCCCTGACTGATCTCAGCGGTGGAGCCATTGACAGGCGCACGTTCCTCAGGCGTTCAGGCTTGGCGCTGGGCGGCATTGCCGCGGCAAGCACCCTGAGCGGCGGCATGGTGAGGAAGGCCGAGGCCGCCTCATCGACCACCGACAAGCTGGAGATCAAGAAGTCGGTGTGCACTCACTGCGCAGTGGGCTGCACGGTGCTGGCGCGCATGCAGAACGGTGTGTGGGTCGGCCAGGAGCCGGGCTTCGATTCGCCCTTCAATCTCGGCGGTCATTGCGCCAAGGGCGCCGCGGTGCGCGAGCATGCCCATGGCGAGCGGCGGCTGAAATATCCCACCAAGCTGGTGAACGGCGAATGGAAGCGGATCTCGTGGGAAGACGCCATCAACGAGATCGGCGACAAGATGCTCGATATCCGCAAGACATCGGGTCCCGATTCGGTCTACTGGCTCGGTTCGGCCAAGCATTCCAACGAGCAGGCCTACCTGT